>JAFGPG010000113.1 GCA_016926075.1 Methanomassiliicoccales archaeon | reverse complement strand
CTTTTCGCCGACATCGCTCAGACGGGCCATGGACCGTAGAGGGTGGAAAGGGCGAATAACCTTTGCCTTGAGCGAGCGATGGAGATGATGGGGTGCTCTCATGAAGGACCTGCTTCATATCGATGTGGACCAAGGCGGCCACCACGATCAATAAGGAGATGGCCAGTGATAGTGCGTTATCTTCCCGATGCATCATGGTCCTGGGATAGGGCGGGCACCGGGACGTCCGGTCCCTGGGCATGATGAGCGGTAACGATGTCCGGCGGCCTGCTCGGCCATCGATGGCAATTCTTTAATACTCAATCAGCCAACGGTGGAGCGGATGCTCCTAAGGCTGCCATACGGAGAAAGGAACGTGCTCACGGCGGAGGTCCCCGACGACAACCTGGCGGGTATCGTGGGGCCTCACGAGGTGCAAGGCTCCCCAGACGAGATTGAGAAGGCTTTGTCCGAACCCTTCGGACCCTCGCTGGGGACGTTCCTCGAGGGCGCCAAGGACGTGGTCGTCCTGGTCAATGATGGAACGAGACCGACGCCGACGGCAATGGTCCTGGACACCCTGGCGGACCACATGGACCTTGGACGGGCCCGTTACCTCATAGCCACCGGGGCCCACCGCGGCCCCACCGAGGAGGAGTGCCGATTCATCTTCGGACGGCACCTGGAGGGCCTTCGCGACCACATAGTGGTCCACGATGCCCGTACTTCCCCGTGCCTTCACCTGGGCGTGTCCCAGAACGGCACGGATATGGAGGTCAACGGCATGGCGGTGAACGCGGACCGTCTCATCATCATCACCAGCGTGGAACCCCACTACTTCGCCGGCTACACCGGCGGCAGGAAGTCCTTCCTGCCCGGCGTGGCCTCATTCCGTACCATAGAGCAGAACCATCGGATGGCCATGAGGCCCGAGGCCCGGACCATGGTATTGGAGGGCAATCCGGTGCACGAGGACATGATGGACGCCCTGTCCGTGGTCAAGAAGAAGATATTCTCGATACAGGTGGTGCTGGACCATCGGCAGCAGATATACCGTGCGGCGGCCGGGGACCTTCATTCCGCTTTCCGAAGGGCGGTGGGATGGGCCAACGAGGTCTTCTCCGTCACCGTCCCCAAGAGATACGACGCGGTGATCAGCGTCGCGCGATACCCCATGGACGTGGACCTCTACCAATCGCAGAAGGCCATGGACAACGCCAAGTGGGCCCTGAAAGAGGGGGGCACGCTCATTCTCGTATCCAAATGCCGGGAGGGGCTGGGCGACGAGGTGTTCGTCGACCAGCTACGCCTGTCCGAGGACAAGAGGGCGGTCCTGGAGGCGTTGCATCGGGAGTACAGGCTGGGCTATCACAAGGCGGCCAAGGTGGCCGAGATGATGTGCCATGGGGAGCTCTGGGCGGTGACGGACCTCGCCCCCGAGGTGCTGAGGGACATGGGTATCGTGCCCTTCGATTCCCTGCAGGGGGCGGTGGACGCCCTCCTGAGGCAAAAGCCCAAGGCGGAGGTCCTCGTTCTGCTGGACGGCAGCGTGACAGTGCCGAAGGTGCAAGAAGATGAATGAGACCATCGAGGCGGAGAACCTCCGCAAGGTGAGGAAGGAGCTGATGACCTGTACCTACTGCGGGTTCTGCAAGAGCGTCTGTCCACCCTTCCAGAAGGTGGGTTGGGACTCCAGTGTGGCCAGGGGACGCATGGTGCTCGCCTACGGGCTCCTGCAGAAGGATATCCCGGCCGACCCCTCCGTGCTCGAATACCTTTACCAGTGCACCACCTGCAAGGACTGCGAGCGGAGATGTCCTTCCAAGATATCCGTGGTGGAGGTGGTGGAGAGCGCCCGCCGGGACCTGGTGGCCGCGGGCCACATGCTTCCCCGCCACAAGGTCATAGCGAAGAGGGTGGCCCAGACCGGCAACCCCTACGGCGAAGGCAGGAGCGTGCCCGACACCCTGGGGCATGCGCCCAGGAAGGCCAAGGTCGGTTACTTCGTGGGCTGCACCGCTGCCTATAGGGACCGTGCGCTGGCCGATGCCACGCTGTCCATATTGGACAAGCTGGGGGAGGATTACACCCTCCTCAACGAGGTGTGCTGCGGCAGCGTGCTGCAGCGCATTGGTGTTCCCGACGAGCGCGTGGAGAGGCTATGGAAGAGGAACGTGAGCAGCATCCAGGAACTGGGGGTGGAGAAGGTCATCTTCTCCTGCGCTGGCTGCTACCGCATGTTCAAGGAGGAGTACCCCAAACGCTTGGACCTCGGCTTCGAGGTGCAGCATGTCTCCGAGTACCTGGCGGAAAGGAGACCGGACCTCGGACCGTACGAGGGGACGATCACCTATCACGACCCCTGTCATCTGGGAAGGCATTGCCAGGTCTATGACGCGCCCCGCGAGGTACTGACCAGCATTCCCCGGGCCGAGCTCAGGGAGATGCCCCGGAACCGGGAGACGGCGGCCTGCTGCGGGGGAGGGGGCGGGGTACGCTCCGCGTATCCGGAGCTCTCCAAGGCCATCGCCGGACGGCGGGTGGACGAGGCGGCCTTCGCCGACATCATGGTCACTGCCTGTCCCTTCTGCGTGAACAATCTCAAGGCCGGTGCCGAGGGCCGGGAGGCCCCGGAGATCGTGGACCTGGTCCAGCTGGTGGACCGGCTGCTGTGAGGTGCCCGATGGCCCGCGTGCGCATCTATTCCGGGCTCGACGAGGCCCTTTCTGAATGGCGTCGACTGGGGGTGCCGGAGGGTGCCTTGGGCCGCATGGACCTGGACACCAAGCGGTTCATCTTCATCGATGGGGTGGGCAAGGAGGAATGCTCCTCCCTCCTGGCCTCGGTGGAGCGTGTCGGTGGCCGGGGGTTCCATTGCAAGGGGGAGAGGGCGCTGTTGGCCATCACCCCCTTGTCCCTGGAACAGCTGATGATGGAGGGAGGTTCGGCATCGGTGCAGGAGATGGGGGCGGCCCTGCGCCATCGCTTCGATGAAGAGCCCCCCGCCTTCGAGTGGGAGGGTGGTTCCCTGGACCTTTCCTCGCCGCGGGTGATGGGGGTGCTGAACGTCACCCCCGACTCCTTCTCCGACGGCGGTCGGCACCTTGATGCGGAGGTGGCATTGCAGCGCGCCCGTACCATGCGGGAGGAGGGGGCGGACCTCATCGACGTGGGAGGCGAGTCCACCAGGCCGGGGGCCCTGCCGGTGGACGCAGGCCAGGAATGGGAGAGGATCGCGGAGGTGATACGCAGGGCCAGTGATGAGCTGGACGTGCCCATCTCCGTGGACACGCGTCGCCCAGAGGTGGCCATCAAGGCCCTGCGGGCAGGCGCCAGCCTGGTCAACGACGTTTCCGGGCTGCAGGAAGGGATGCGGGACGTGGTACGGGGGGAGGGGGCCGCGGCCATCATCATGCACATGCGTGGCGATCCCCGGACCATGCAGTCGGACACCCGCTACACAGAGGTGGTGGGGGACACCTACGCCTTCCTGGAGCGCCAGGTCCGGAAGGCCGTGGAGGCCGGTGTGCCCTGGGAAGGTCTGGCGGTGGACCCCGGGCTGGGATTCGGCAAGGACCTCCAGGGCAATATGGCCATCCTGTCCCGGATGGGAGAGTATCGCTCCCTGGGACGGCCGGTACTGCTGGGGGCCTCACGGAAATCGTTCCTGGGCCAGGTGCTGGGGTCCGAGGCCGGGGACCGTCTGGAGGGCAGCCTGGCCGCGGCCGCCGTGGCCTGCTGGCAGGGCGTCCACCTTTTCCGCGTGCACGATGTCAGGGAGACGGTGCGCACCTTGCGGATGGTGCAGGCCATGAAGCCGCGCTAGCCCATGGTGGCCAGCAGGGTGAGGGCCACAAGGGCCGCGGCCGCGATGCCGAAGAGGAGCATGTTCCTCCTGCGCTCTCTGTTGGCCTCCCCCTCCGCCGCCCGGCGGCACTCCTCGGAACAGTACTCCTCCCCCGGTTCAATGGGGTCGTCGCAGTACAGGCAATGGGAATGTTCGGGAAGCAGGCTCATATCGTTCTCCTGGCCTATACAGAGGGAAAGGGGGAAGATAAGGGTTTAGATGGAGCGGGGTCGGAGGAAGAGGGAGGCCGTGGCGGAGGCCATGGCCACCTTCAGACCGTCCACCAGCAGGAAGGGCAGCACGCCCAGGACCAATGCCTCCTCCACCCCCAGACCCAGGACCACGGCCAGCTGGAAGGCACCCAGGGCGTAGATGGTCAGGAGGGCCAGGGACATGGCGGAGACGATCTCCGGCAGGCTCCATCCCCTCTTCCTTTCCACCAGTTCCCCCAGTATGAAGGAGGCGACAAGGAAGCCCATCAGATATCCTCCGGTCATCCCGCTGAGGGCGGCGGTGCCCACCATCCCGCTGAACCAGCCGAGGCCGGCCCCCAGTCCCAGATACATGCCCTGGCTCAGAGCGCCGTACCTGCCCAGGACCGCCGCGCCCAGCAGCACGACCAACACCTGTCCGGTGAAGGGCACCGGGGTGAAGGGAAGCAGGAAGCGCATCTGCGCGGCCAGCGCGGTGAGGAGGGCGAAGAGCAGGGCCGCGCCGACCTTGGTGGCCACGTTGGCCTCCTCCCTCCAGCGGTAAAGGGGGTCCGAGGTCAGCCGGCGGCATCTAATGACCGTGTCGTGGATGTGCATTGTGCTGGACTATCGGTGAACCCCTCATTAACGTTTTCGTGCTCACGGGGCAAGTTTTAATTGTCATCAGGAGGTTTTTGGCAGCATGTGGAAGGTGTTCGGCGAAGAAGGGGTCATGGTACAGTTCGGGACCCTGTGGGATGAGCGGATGCGGGTGATGTCGAAGCGGCGCAAGGACCGGGCACGATTCCTCGAGCTGCTGGACAGGGCCGAGATCAGTCATTATATGAATGTCGATGAAAGGATGCATGTGTTCAGGATAGAGCTGCCGGACGCCTGCTCGGCCGATGACGTGGAGTTCCTGAAGGGGTTCATCCAGAGGATCATCAAGAGCGTGGAATATCCCATGGTAGAGATGGACGGGGAGGAGCAGAGGGCCGCCATCATCATCACCGCCGGAAAACCGATGGACGAGCACAAGGAACGTATGTCCCACTGGTACAAGATGAAGGAAGAGGAGGATCGGAAGGCCGGAAGGATCTGAGCCCTCACACGGTGCAGGCGGCCTGCACCATCCTCTCCAACCTCTCCATTTTCAGACCTGGGTCCATGGTGTTCTGTGCCTGGACCCATTGCCTCATCTTCTGCATTCCCCTCCCGCTCTCCAGTATCCCCAGGGCCCTTTCCACGCCCTCCTCCAGGGAAGAGGCGTTCCCGTTCAGGTACAGTATGGGGGCGGCGTTCAGGGCCACGATGTCCCGGCGGGCCCCTCCTTCATCCCCGGACAGCACCCGGATGAAGCGCAGGGCCTCCTCCTGGATGTCCAGGCTGCTGAGTATGACCCTCTCCTCGCCCAGCGGCAGCCCCATCTGTTGCGGAACGATCTCGTAATTGGTGATCTCGCCGTCCTCGTGCAACTCCGCCACCAGACTGCGGCCCAGGGTGGACATCTCGTCCATTCCCCGCTCCCCCTTGCCGTCCAGACCGTGGGCCACGATGCCCCTGCGGTACCCGATCTCGCGCATGGTCTTGGCCAATGGCATCACCAGGCCGGGAGAGTATACCCCACGCACCCCGATGTCCGGGGAGGCGGGATTGGCCAGGGACCCGGCGATGTTCAGAATGGTGCCGAAGCGTATCTGGGAAAGGATGCGGTACAGCGCCTGGGGGTGCACCTTGGCGCTCATGCCGTTGAAGAGCCCGATCCCCGCCTCCTCCACGCTGCGCTTGGTCACCGACGGTTCGCAGTCCACATCCACTCCCAGCGCCTCCACGATGTCCACGATGCCGCACCGGGAGGTGATGGCCCGCGCCCCATGCTTGGCCATGTACACGCCGTCCGAGGCCGCCACCACCGAGGCCAGGGTGCTTATGTTGAAGGTCTTGATGCGGTCCATGCCCGTTCCGCAGTTCTCCACCAGGGGGCCGGGGACCTCCGGTCGGACCTTGACCGTGTCGATCTCGTAGATGGCCTCCCAGCTCCCGGCGATCTCCTCCGGTGTCGGTCCCAAGGCGGTGAGAGCGGCCAGGAAGGCCCCCTGCTGCAGATCGGGCTGTCGGTCCAACAGCACCTCCCGGAACAGGTCCCGGGCGTGGGCCCGTCCGATGTGCTCTCCCCTTATCAACGCATCCACCTTTTCCCCGAAGTCCTTCATTTCCTTCTCCATGAGCATCCGTCCTTCCTCATATGGTGACCACGGCCTTCATGCCCCGAAGGGAGGAGGCGTGTTCGAAGGCCTCCTCGGCATGTTCCAGGGGGAACGTCGCGGTGAGCATCCACCTCAGGTCCAGTTCCCCATGACTGAGCATGTCCACCGCCCAACGGTCCTGTCTGCTGGATTGGCCATAGCTGCCCGCCAAGGTCAGCTCCCGATAGTGCACCTCCCGCATGTCCACCGGTATGGGGGAGTCCTCCTTGCGGGGCCCGGAGAACACGCAAAGCCTTCCCCCCGGAGCCAGCAGCGAGAGGAGGTCGCGGTCCAGACGGACGTTGGGAGTGCAGGGTATCAGCACGTCCGCCCCCATCCCCTGGGTCTCGCCGAGGACCATCTCCCTGACCGAGGAGCGGTCGGGGAGGGATCGGCGGTCGAACAGCCCCGTGGGCGCCACCTCCAACCTCCGTGGGTCGGCCTCGGTCATGAGCACCTTGTCGGCCCCCCTGTACCTGGCCAGAGCGGCGTTGATGCAGCCCATCGGTCCTCCTCCCAGGATGAGGACGGTGTCCTCCGGCCCCACCCCCGTCTTGATCTGGGCGTTCAGGGCACAGGCCAGCGGTTCGGCCAGGGTAAGGTGAAGGGGGTCCGCATCGCCTATGGGCACGAGGCGGGAGAGCCCCCCGACGGCCACCTGTTCGGCCATACCCCCGTCCATGTTGAAGCCCATGATCCGGATGTGGGGGCAGAGATGGTCCCTTTCCGAAAGGCAGTACCTGCAGCGACCGCAGGCCTCCCCCGGCCACACCTGCACCCGGTCCCCGGGCGCCAGTTCCGAGGATGCGGCATTCACCTCCACCACCTCGGCGGTGACCTCATGCCCCGGTATCCTGGGGTAGGCCAGATCGCGATGTCCGTTCCGCAGCATCTTGACGTCCGTCCCGCACACCGCGCAGGCCAATACCTTGAGCAAGGCCCCTCCAGGAGGGCAGCGGGGGTTCTCGACCTCCGTCACCTCCAGTTCGCCTGGTGATCGCATCAGGGCCGCTCTCATACACACACCTCGGAATGAATTGGATATACCATCCAATTATATAACCAATGTGCGAGCGTCCTCGGAGGGAAGGGAGACCTCCCCGGTCCCCCACGGTGAAACGATTTAAACCCGAAGCGGCCTAGAGCGTATCATGGCTCCCGGCACCAAGGAGGCACTGGTCACCATCCTCGTCGCCCTTACCCTCCTAGCGTTCGCTCCGCAAGGAACGGGCGGGGGGTGGGAAGAGGAC
This sequence comes from Methanomassiliicoccales archaeon, assembly GCA_016926075.1. Taxonomy (GTDB): domain Archaea; phylum Thermoplasmatota; class Thermoplasmata; order Methanomassiliicoccales; family UBA472; genus UBA472. The sequence goes on along the minus strand of JAFGPG010000113.1, from coordinate 22 downwards.
GATCAGGCCTTCGATGGGACCG
>JAFGPG010000112.1 GCA_016926075.1 Methanomassiliicoccales archaeon | reverse complement strand
CCCACCACCCATGCCAATCCACTGACACCACCGACCACGTTCTTGAGTTGCGACCTGCGCGGCATATCTGTCCAGTCCTCCATGCCGCGGGCGAAGCTGTACCACACAGGGATGTTGACCACGCCTATGGCTATGACGGACAGGATCAGCACACCGATGTTCTGGAGTATTCCGTAACCATCGGCCAGGAAGAACAGCCAGGCTATCACGAAGGCGAACCAGACCATGAGGGAAAGTGCGCTGAAGACCACCCTCCAGCCCAACCCCTTCACGCTTCGGCATTCCTTTCTCACATCTTTCATCCATTCGTTGTCGTTCATTCTGATCGACCTCCTTTTTGTTTCTGAACCTATCTAGGTTGACCACTTTACTAAATGGGAGCGGCCACTTGTGACCGGGTGGGTATTGGTAAAATTGTGGGCATTGATGTCGTGACCCTGGGGACGTATGTGATCGCTGATCCCTACCTCTTAGGCACTGGTCACTTACCGGTCATCGCCAGTCGGACCGCTGAGAGCAGGGTGGGCCCATATATTCGTTGGCGGTCAGGCTCTGAACGCCTGGTCCTGGAAAGGTGGGACCAGGGTTTCCCGACCCTCGTCTTCAGGCATTCCGCGGTGGTCATCTCATTTATCAGATCGCTGAGCCTCGGCTGGGTCGTCCGTGTCTTCGCTGTCGACCAACAATGATGGGGATCGGCGAGGCATGGCGGACCTTCATCAGAGAGATTGAGGACAGGAAGCATCGTCCGGAGCCTTCTTCGTTGTCAACATGTGCAGGATGTCCGTGGGGTCAAGCGTCGATCGTCGATGAGATCCCTGTGGACCTTGCAAGTATTTCCTACGTTCGATATACATCCGGAAGTTGGGGGTGACGATAGGGCGGTCCGATACATGGTCTGTCCTTCACGCCCGCGCCTCTGTTGGGAACGGACCACCGGGTTTGTGAAGAGGAGCGCGTACCACGGAGAAGATCACCATCCATAGATGATGGTGGGGGACATCGGGGTCCAATGGCCTTGACTTTGTATAGGCCACCTCCCTTGGGGCGCAAAGAATTATCAATACGTTACCCGCATAAAAATAGGCGATGCCCGATCCCCGTAGGATGGATCTTGTATTACCGGTGACCTCCGGTCCCCCTCTTGACCAGGTGGGGAACAAGGTGCTAAAGACCCAGCTTTTGATGCGTTTCGGACTGAGGGTCCCTATGAGCTGGGCGGTTCCCTTCTGGGTGATGGATGCCTATCTAGAGAACAGGGAAGGGACGTTGGACCTGCTGGAGAAGGAGATGATGAGGGTGCTTCCCCAGGACCGTCTGTTCGCTGTGCGTTCCTCCGCGGAGGGGGAGGACGAGAGCGTGCGGTCCTTCGCCGGGCAGTTCGTTTCAGTATTGAATGTTCCGCTGGACCAGCTGATCACGGCGGTGGAGAAGGTCTGGCGGTCCTTGAACGAGAGGAAGTTGAAAGGATACTCCGCCGGACCGGGAAGGATGGGGGTTCTGATACAGGTCATGGTCCCCCCTAGTATCTCCGGGGTGTCCTTCAGCTGCGATCCCCTCAGCGGCAGAAGGCTGCCATAGTGGAGGCTGTGGAAGGGGAGGGCAGCCGTCTTGTGCAGGAGGGGCTGACCCCCTGGCGCTATGAGATGACCTCCGACCTGGTCCTTCTGACCGGGGAAGGGGAGCTGGACCGTAAGGTGCTTTGGGAGGTGGTCAGGACCACCTTCCGCCTCAGGGACCGGACCGGGGGGGAGCTGGACCTGGAATGGGTTTACGACGGCCGGCGCCTGCATTGGGTGCAGATGAGGGGTCTGACCGGTCTAAAGGGATTGGACCGATATACGAACACCTTCTCCAAGGAGTTCCTGCCCGGGATGATCAAGCCCCTGGTCTGGTCCATCAACGTTCCGATCAACAGCCGGGCATGGGTGCGTCTTCTATCGGAGCTCACGGGACGCAAGGACCTGCGCGCGGAGAACCTGGCCAAGAGCTTCTATTACCGAGCCTATTTCAACATGGGGGAGTTCGCCAAGGTCTGGGAGGCCATGGGCATGCCCGACGACCTGTTGGAGCGCATGGTATTGATGCAAGGGGGCGGCAAGATGGTGTTCCGGCCCACCCCAAAATTGATACTGTCCCTGGGACGGGTGATGCTTTTCCTGTGGTCCAAGCGGAGATGGTTCTCCGATGTGGAGGCCGCGTTGCACGATTTGAGGTCCGACTACGAGGAGCGTCTCCAAGAGGATCTGGTGGCATTGAGCGACGGGGAGCTCATGGGTAGGATAGAAGGCCTGTTGGAGACGGCGGTGACCTCCGCGTATTACACTGTGCTGTGCATCATGAGCTCCAGCCTTGTGACCCGCATCTGGCACCGTTTTCTGCAGCGACGGGGGCTGGACGTGAACCTGTTGAGCCTGAGAACGGGTGGTGACGGAGGGTATCCTGAGGAGCGCCTCAAGGAGCTGAGGCCTTACTTTCAGGACCTGGACCCGCAGCTGACCTACCGGGAGCTGTGCCGGACCAAGGGAAGGGAGGACGTCTGCATGAAACTGCAGGAGTTCCTGGCGGAATATGGTCATTACAGCGAGAGCGGGAACGATTTCTCGGTCCCACCTTGGAGAGAGACCCCTGATCTAGTGCTGGACATCCTTCGGATGAGCCCGGAAAGGGAAAGGGCCAAGAGCGAGAGGGCCCGTGGGCCCTTCCTCAGCGGGTTGCAGTTGCAGGAGGCCAAGTTCCGTTCCTATCGAGAAAGGATGGGGTCAGTGTACACCAGGCACTATGGCCTTTTCCGCGGTTATTTCCTGGAGGTGGGCAGGAGACTGGTGGAGCGGGGGCGATTGGAACGCGCCGATCAGGTCTTCCTCTTGGACCTGGAAGAGGTGCGTGATTCATTGTTGAAAGAGTGGGGTGGAGGGCTCTCTCTGGTGGTCAGTAGGGAGGAGGAGATGGAGAGGTTGAAAGGGATATGCCTTCCTTCGGTCATATTCGGGAATGAACCTCCCCCGGCACATCGGGAGGTCTCCAACGTGCTCAAGGGGACCCCTAGTTCGGGGGGCTATTACCGGGGAAGGGCCAGGGTGGTGAAGGGGCTGGCCGACATGAAGAGCTTGGAGAAGGGGGATGTGTTGGTCATACCCTATTCGGACGTGGGGTGGACACCCTTCTTCCACTTGGCCGGGGCGGTGGTCTCGGAATCGGGCGGCATACTGTCTCATAGCGCCATCATCGCCCGGGAGTACGGCATACCAGCGGTGGTCTCCGTCCCAGGGGCCATGGGCCTGCGGGACGGGGTCGTCCTTGAGATCGATGGCTACCGGGGAGAGGTCATAGTGGTGGGCGATTCAGGCCTTTAACCTCTTGGACCTTTCGAACTCGTCCATGGACCTGCGGAACTTGAGCAAGTATACTACCCCGGCGAACACGGCGAAAAAGACCAGGGGCCACCTACCGTCAAGTAATGTGACCACGAAAGGACCGCTGGCATAGGTGATCGCCGTCATCCAGAAGGTGTCCTTGGTCAGCAAGTAGGAGGCGAATATCACGACCACCACACCTATCAGGCTCAGGGGAGAGAGGAACAGCAGGGACCACAGCACCATTGTGGTGCCCATTCCTCCTAGCAGTTTGTTGTACACTGAGAAGTTGGTGCCTAGCAGGGAAGCGCAGAGGAACAGGGCGCTGACCAGGATGGAGTAGTCGAAGTAGAGATAGGAAACCAGCAGGGGCAGTAGGCCTTTGCTCACCTCTCCGGCCACGGTCAGGCTCCCAGCTAACATTCCGGCGTTCATGTATGTGTTGGCCACACCCACGTTGCCCGAGCCTTCTTGCTCCATTCGCTTGCCGACCAGTGCCCGGCTGATGAGGGTGGCATAGGGGATGCTGCCGTATAGATAGAAAAGCACCGCTACCAGCGCCGCCTCCCAGCCTGGAGAGAGCGCTATGAGCAGGGGCAACGCCACGACGACGATGGCCAATCGTACGGGGAAAGGAAGTCTGGTAGGGCCTGGGGCGTCCTCGTCCTGCCTACGGTGGTGGAACACGTTAACATTGATGAATCGTTTGAGGATATAATGTTTGTCTGCCATCCTTATCTATCGGTGACGGTATCCGTTGCCGATGCCCGAGCTACCTGAGGTGGAGGTTGCCCGACGCCTCGTGGAACGGGAGGTCGTGGGGGCCAGCGTCCTAGTTGTCGAGACATTGGACGAGAGTATGCTTGAGGAGGACGTGCGATGCTTTCAGGATTTCTTTTCAGGCACGTCGTTGCAGGGCACGGGGCGTCACGGCAAACATCTCTTCCTGGACTTCGGTACAGGGACCCTCCGCATCCATTTGGGCATGAGCGGGAGGGTTCGATTTCTCTCTTCTTGGGATGACCATACCGAGCACGAGCGCTTGCGTCTGCTCATGGACCGTGGCGTCCTGGTCCTTGACGATCCTCGGCGCTTGGGATCCTTTGGTCTGGTCAGCAGCATGGCGGAGTTCGTGGACAGGAACATGCTGGGACCCGACGCGCTGACCGTTTCCCCGTATGAGTTCCAAAACAGGTTGCGGGGGCGGAGAGGGCGCATCAAGCCATTGCTACTCGACCAGCGTGTGGTGGCAGGGGTGGGTAACCTCTACGCGGACGAGGCGTTGTTCCAGGCGCGCCTCTCGCCCATGGCATCGATTGGCGGGATCTCGCAGGGCTCAATGATGGAATTGGGCCGCCAGATCAGCGGGGTGCTGAGGGCTTCCATAGAAGTGGGAACGGACTTCGCGCGCCTTCCTCCCGGTTATCTGTTGAGGCAAAGGATGAAAGGGGGACCTTGCCCCCGTTGCGGTGCCGCTCTTCGGGCGCAGAGGGTGGGGGGCCGGACAGCCATATTCTGTCCGATGTGTCAGGGCGATGCCTAATGTCGGGATGTTAGGTCTTTTATAATCATATTTTCCTTTGATGTATTGTGGGGAAGTGAACGGGGATCTGGTCACGGTAGTGAACCTGACCTTGTGTCTGGTCATCGTATTCATTGGCCTGCTGGGCTATCGTCGAAGCAGGCATTCCTTCCCCCTGATGATGGCCCTTATTTTCGGGCTGTTCGCGCTGTCCCATGTCCTGGTGCTCATCGGCCTCTCGGACGACCTGGGGCCCACCGTGTTCGCGATCAGGGTCCTGGCCTATGGCCTGGTGATCTATCTCCTCTACCGCTACGTTCGGGTGCTGGACATATTCTGATGCGTTGGGACGAGCCGGCCCCGCATGTTTAATGTCTAGGCAATGGACTATTTCATTTGGTGAGATAGGATGTTGAAGCCTTCCGAGGAGATGGTGAAGCTGAGCGAGCTGGCCAGAACACAGGGGGCGGTGCCCGCCCCCTTAAGGGCCCAGGAGGTGGTGGTCTCGGAATGGGTCAGGTTCAAGTGCCGGTACGGGTGCAAGGGTTACGCCAAGCATCTCACATGCCCCCCCTACGTCCCCGACCTGGAGGACATCCGCAGGATGCTGGCGGAGTACGAACATGCCCTGCTCCTGAGGTTCGACGGGGTACCGGGCAGGGAGGGTGCCCGTCCAGAGGAGATCCCGGCGGATTTTCATCCCTGGTTCAGGGAGCTCATACTCTGGGTGAACCGCACAGTGCACCTTTTGGAGAAGACCGCCTTCTATGACGGGTATTACAAGGCCTTCTCCTTCGGGGCCTACCCCTGCATATACTGCGAGCACTGCGTGGCCGAGGAGACCGAGGGGGTGGTGGACGAGAGCGTCCGACGTCGGTGCCGGCACATGGACCTGGTACGGCCGAGCATGGAGGCGGCTGGGATGGACGTCTTCGCCACCGCTCACAAGGTGGGATGGGACCTGAGCACCATCCCCTGCCGGGACCTGCAGTACGGCATGGTTGTCCATCTCGATCTGACATCGCTGGGCCTGGTGCTGTTGGACTGAGCTGATTGTCGCAAAGTAATAAAGGACGGTGACGGTTGTGATGCCGAGGATGGCGTTAACATGGTAGGAGAGCGCGAAGTCCGACCGGGGGAGAGGGACCTGGTCCTGCCCCCGGAGGTGGCCGACGGATTGAGGGAGGTCGGGGGGATATATGGACTGCGGTCCAGGGTGCCCATCGATACGGACATACGGTCCCTTGCCGAGATGCATCAGGCCTTGTCCGACCCTCTGCGCCTGTTGATCCTCTACCTTTTACGCGTGAGCGACCTGTGCCCCTGCGTCCTGAAGGAGATCACCGAGCTGAGCGATTCCAAGCTCTCCTACCACCTGAGCGTCCTGGAGAAGGCGAACATGGTCGCGTGGAGGCCGTCCAAGAACTGGCGGGTGTACAGCCTTACCGAGCTGGGTAAGACCTCCCTGCCCTGAAACGTGCTTTGGGCGATCGGTCCCATCAGGGACAATATTTAAATCGACCGCTTACCCATGGTTTATCCATGACATCAAACGGTGGATCCTCTGCCGGTTCCTTGGAACCTCTTTACGCGAAAATCGAGGAGGCCGCCAGACAGGCGGGCTCTGATCTAGTGGGCTTCGCCAACCTGAGCCCCATGAAGGGAATGCTGGCCGGTGACGCCACCACCTTTGAGTTCCCTTACGCCGTCACCTTTGCCGTGGAGATACCCAAGTCCGCCGCAGTGGCTTCCTTGAACAAGCCCAGCGAGGAGATGCGTTCAGCCTATAAGATGTGCAACAAGAAGCTGAAGGCCAGTGGGGACAAGGTGGCCGAGATATTGACCGCTGCCGGTTATAAGGCCCGATTCATTGACCCGGCACAGAGAGTGGTCCCCGAGAAGCTGCTGGGTCCGATATCCCAGAAGGCCATCGCCTCCCTGTCGGGTATGGGCTGGATCGGGAAGAACGGGCTGCTCATCACTGAAAAGTTCGGCCCCCGTCAGAGGATGGGAGCGGTGCTCACGGACATGCCAGTGACCCGTGAGGCCAAGCTCATAGAGAACAAGTGCGGGGACTGCACCGCCTGCATCGACCACTGCCCGATCAAGGTGCTCAAGGGGCCTGACTTCAAGCATCATCCCGAGTCCCGCGACCTTGTGATCGACTGGGCCAAGTGCGGGGAGTACGAGGCGAGGCTCATCGGGGACGGGAGCAAGCCGGAGAAGGCCTGCGGCCGGTGCATCTCTCGCTGCCCCTTCTCCAAGACCGAGGAGTAAGCTATTTGGGGGTCATACCCCCGTTCTCATCTCCAAGGCCCCTTTACTGCGCAGCTTCATGAGCACCAGCACGGCGTTCAGTCCTATGGCCGCGGCGTTCCACAAGATGATGGGCAAATCCCATAGATAGATACCATAGATGAGCCAGAGGGTCATTCCCAACATCAATACCAGGGGCATGCCCAGGGAGATGTCCTCCATGCTGCCGGTGCGATGCCCTTTGACTATCTGTGGGATGAAGCCTGAGGTGGTCAATAGTCCGGCCGATAGACCAATGATGGTCGGAAGGTCCATGGGCCGTGGATGACATGGGCGATAATGACCCTTTTGTTGGAGCGTGCTCATGTTAGTAGTTATTTCCCAATTAGGTCTCGATATGAGCTAGTTGTATGTCCGGTTGCCATTGGCCATAGGGACGGTATTCCCTACGGACGGAGGATAGAATCATTGCGCATCGCGCTACAAATGGTTGCCCCAGCGATTCTTGGATTGATGTCCATATCCTTCCGATGCAGGGTGGGAACATAGACCCTTGGGACAGTCGTTTTATCGGAGGGCTATGACCAATGGTGGTGCCTGGGAGGAGCTACCGAGGGGGTATCGGGGGCCAACCCATGCGATCACTGGTCGTACTTACAGTAGTACTGTCTTTCTTTGCCTAACGCGTGCGCGACCGGACATTCGGGGCATATGCATCCACGCTCGACCCTTATGCAATCTGTAGGTGATTTTCCGCTCATACAGAATACGAGCTGCCACCTCATCTTGGCGCAGAGAGTATAGGAGGGGCATTTCGGGCACACACAGTCCGAACCGTACTTGGCGATCAGCTCTGAGGAACTCTCGACTATGGTATCTCCGGCACCACATCGATCTTCAATTGATATAAGACTCACCTCCAGTGGTGATGCATCGCTGCTCTGTCAGGATTTTCCTGGGGACACAATATCGACGATGTCCGGCAGGAACAAGTCGATTATCAGTATCTTTCCGTCCAAGCTGCCTTCCACTACCATGCTCTTAATCTCCGCCCTCCGAGCGACCGTGATGGAGCCCCAGAGGGCATTCTGGTCATCATCGATGTGGCCGACCGCGCAATCGCTCCCATCGGGACGAGGGTGAAGGCTGATAGCATTGCGAAGGTCGGCCCCAACAACATACCTAGCTATCTGTTCACGTGTTTGCACTCTTGAGCCGTCAAGATCAAAGTGATCGTTCACACAACAGGGGATCTTACTTCCCCTGCAAGCCCACCACTGCACCGGAGGTTCGCAAATCCTGTTGTTCCTTTTTTGGAGGCGGCCGCTTTGGGTTTACGCGCCCATCCAGGTATATTATACTACTCATACCAGCAAAATAAACACTATGAGGGATTCTGAGGGAAAGGAGCTGCCATCGGAGAAACGTGACGAGCTGATCAGAACATTGAAGGCCCGTTTCGAGAAGAACATGGACAGGCACCGTGGCATTGAATGGGCTGGTGTGGAGGCGAAACTGTCTGCCGATGATGAGAAGGTTTGGTCGCTCAGTGAGATGGAAAGGACTGGCGGTGAACCTGACGTTGTTGGCATGGATGTCAGGATAGGCGAATATATTTTCTTTGATTGCTCGGGGCAAAGTCCTAGGGGTCGGAGGAACGTTTGCTATGATCGTGAGGGGCAGGAGGTAAGGCAAAAAAGGGGGTGAATCCGTACGGCAACGCTATCGATATGGCAGCCGCCATGGGCATCGAGCTTCTGACGGAGGAGCAATACCGGGCATTGCAGAAGCTCGGGGATTTCGACACGAAAACGTCGAGCTGGGTGAGAACGCCCTCTGACATAAGGGGACTCGGTGGCGCCTTATTTGCGGATCGCCGTTACGGCCACGTCTTCCTGTATCACAACAGCGCGGCCTCCTTCTACAGTGCCAGGGGATTCCGCGGCTCGCTGATGGTCTGAATCACGTATTCCTGAAAAACGACAGCGTGATGGCGGGCCCGTGGGGATTTGAACCCCAGTCCTCGGCTTCGAAGGCCGAAAGGATAATCCAGGCTACCCTACGAGCCCGTCGCTTTCCCGTATAAGCGATTCGGAGATAATACTATTGGCTAGGAGGGATCTCCACCATCCCTCTGGTCAACAGACCTTGAACGTGTTCAGTATGGCATGGCAGGAGCAGCTGGTGGCGATGGCCACCACGTCACCTATCTGTGTCCTCCTCATCAGCTCCATCAGAGCCATCAGGTCCTTCCTTGTGATCCCTCCATATATGCCGATCCTCGCCGGCCTGATGACCATGCTCTTGAAGGAAAGTCGGCCCAGCACCTCCCTAAGCACCTCGCAGAGGTCCATTTCCCTGGGGTGTCCTGTCCGCGGACAGATATCTCCCTGGGTGCAGTCCAAGGGGCAGAGGTCCGAACTGGTGTTGAGGGTGGCTATGATCGTTCCACTGAGCGGGTCCAGGTCCACCTTGCCGTACCCGGACAGACGTTCGTCCAGCTCGTCATAGAGGGCCATCGACCCCCGGGGGGACATCCTTCCCTTGCCCCAGGCCATGACCAGTTTCCCTGCTGCATGCCCGGGGATGGCGGGGACAAGCAGGTCCACGTCCGAGCTCTCCAATATGTCGATCGCCAAGGGGATCGCGTCCCCCACCAATAGTGCTGGTCGCCCCTCTTCCCAAAGCTGTTCCTTGGAGCTCAGTTCCTGGCAACGCTCTGCCACCTGGCAATGGGGGTCGATGTCCAGCACTACCATCCTGCATCCTTCCTTCATGAGGATGTCCATCGTGGCCGCGCATATTGCCCCGCCACCCAGACAGAGCACGCGTGCTGGACGTTCCGAGCTGGGGGGTCGCCAACGTGATTCCTGTTCCTTCACTTGTACCGTCTTTCCTATTGGCTTTAGGTAACCTTAATAATCTGCCTTCCATTTTCGCCGCTCATGAAACGGGTCACCATGGGACACGGGGCGGGTGGGGAGATGATGCAGGAGCTCATCGAGAGGTCCATCGTACCGTTCCTGCCCAAGATAAAGAGCGAGGTCCCCTTGGAATCCTATGACGACTCAGCGGTGGTCGACAATATCGTCTTCACCACCGACGCGCACACCGTGAAGCCCATCTTCTTCCCCGGGGGGGACATCGGGTCCCTGGCCGTCAGCGGGACGGTCAACGACATCGCGGTCATGGGCGGGAAGGCCTTGGCCCTCTCCAACACCATGGTCCTCGAGGAGGGGCTGGAGATGGAGGTACTGGAGAGGGTGGTCAAGAGCATCGGCAGGTATTCGGAGATGGCCGGGGTGCCGGTGGTCACCGGGGACACAAAGGTCATGGAGAAGGGGGCCATTGAGAGAATGGTATTGGTGGCCGCCGCCATCGGGAGACGCCACCCGGCCATGGACCACAACCTTCAGGTGGCCTCCTCGTACAGGAAGGTCGACTCCCGCTGGCTGACCGACGACAACATGCGGGACGGGGATGTCGTCCTGGTCTCTGGCACCCTGGGCGATCATGGCATCGCCCTGCTGTCCTTCCGCGAGGGTTATGGCTTCGAGAGCGAGGTGCAGAGCGACTGCGCTCCCTTGAACCATATGATCGGGAAATTGCTGGAGGTGGGCGGGATCACCTCCATGAAGGACGCCACCCGGGGCGGCTTCGCCAACGCCATCAACGAGATGAGCGCCAAGTCCAAGGTGGGCATAGAGCTGGTGGAGAGGGACATTCCCATCAAGGAGGCCGTGCGTAACGCCAGCGAGATGCTAGGGCTTGACCCCCTGACCATCGGCAACGAGGGGAAGGTCATCATCTCCTGCGTCCCGCGGATGGCCGAGGAACTGCTCGAGATCTTGAGGGCCGACGAGCACGGAAGGGACGCGGCCATCGTGGGCCGGGTCAGCAAGGACGTGAAGCACGTTGTGATGCGCACCGAGGTCGGAGGGCGACGCATACTCGAGCCGCCAGTGGGGGACCCGGTCCCCCGTATCTGCTGATCTCCGTCCTCGCCGGACGACCCTCGGACCACGAAAATGATTAGTTAATCATGAACTTATCATTTCCCGATAGGGAGCGTCGCTGTATGGGCAGGGAAGGGGCATCGGACCAACGGGATCACTGGGACCGGGTCTTCGAGGGTGCGGAGGACTATTTTGGCCCCGAACCTAGCGAGTTCGGGTGGCGCGCCCTGGAGATGTTCCGTGCCGCGGGAGCAAAGGACATACTGGAGATGGGGTGCGGTCAGGGAAGGGACACCTGGCTCTTCGCCAGGGAAGGAATGAGGGTCATCGCCCTGGACTATTCAGAATCAGGCGTATGCCAGATGAGGAGAAGGGCCTGCCAGATGTGCCTAGATCCGAACGTGAGTTGCGTAGTCCAGGACGTTCGGGCGGGGATCCCCCTGCCCGATTCCTGCGTGGACGCTGTCTATTCCCACATGTTCTTCACCATGGAGCTGTGGGAAAAGGAGATACGGTACATACTGGCCGAGTGCCTGCGGGTGCTCAGGCCGGGCGGCCTTAACATCTACACGGTCCGCAACGACCACGATCCCCATTTCAAGAAGGGGCTTCATTGGGGGGAGGACATGTGGCAGAGCCCGACCGGGTTCGTGGTCCATTTCTTCTCCGAGGACAAGATTAGGAGGATGGCCGAAGGTTATCAGGTGCTTCAAGTCCGTGAGTTCGATGACCCGGCCAAGCAGTACACCAGGAAACTGTACGAAGTGGTGCTCAGGAAGGCCTGAGGCTCACACCGCCCCGCCGATGATGTAGCAGATAAAGAAGGCGACCAACCCCACCAGGGCCATCCTGAGCCCCTTCCACCAGGGGTTCCTCTCGCTCAGGCGTCCCATGATGAAGCCGGTGACAAAGAGCAGAGCTATGGCCAATACAATGGCCGTTTCGGCGGCCGCCATCAAGGACTCCCCTTCGATGAGAATGAAGGGGGAGACGATGATGGTCCCGGTCATCAGGGGCGCCAGGGAGTTGAAGAGGGCGATGATGGCCGCGCTGGTCTTGGACGCCTTCCCTAGGCTCGTCCCTTCCACCGGACGGAGCATGGCCCGCCCGATCTCGCCGAGGCGTCGGGACTGTTCCAGGTTTTCCGCCTCATAGACGCTGGTGCCGGTGGAGATGGCCAAGGCCACGCAGCTGGTGATTATGGTGGCTATGACCAGTCCCTTATCCGCATCGAAGGTCATGGCCGACCCGATGATGATGCCAAGTACGGCGAAGGTGCTGTCGAACATGGTATTCACAAAGTACCTTCTTAGTGCTGGACCGGTCTCCGGAAGGCTCATGGCCTCCTTGAACCACGATCCGTTGCGATTGCTCTTCGCCACTGGACGATCACCGTTCTACGTTCACCCATGCAGAAGGGCGACTAAATCCTTTTCGGAGGAAGGTAGTCGATATGTATGGGGGACCTTCTGAGCATTGATCTTATTGATATACGAGGAAAATGACGTTCTTTGATACTGACCTATCGAAACATTATATAATGCTGAAAGAAATATTCGCTCTAAATTGCCCTGTGTAGCTAGCGCAGGCAAGAGGGGCAGGAGGAGACAATTGATGATGAATAGTCTTAAAAAGATAATCGCTGTGGTAATCGCATTCACCATGATATCTGGGGCCTTGTTAGTGATGGTCCCCAGCGTCGGCGAGTCGGCCGAGGCGGATGCGTTGGCCATTCCTGAGCAGATGGCTATGTATGCTGATCCGGAGTTCAGGAAGATGGACATCAATGATTTGGCAAGGCCATCGACCGTCCCGGTGATCGCGGAGGCTTCCTTGGAGGCGCCGCTAGTGGACAATATACCTCTGAACACGACCAAGCCGTACGTGACATCGGCGACCTTCTGGGACGAGACGGGGCCTCCTTTCACGGACGTGGATAATGCCATTTGGTACAACGCTTACAATATTATCAACATGACCAAGATGGGCGAGGGTGAGCACTGTGAGCTGTGGGTGGCGGACAACCGTTCGTTCTATGATCCCATGGACCCCCGCAACTCGTTGGTGGACATACTTCCCTGGCAAGTGAACTACATGATCGATGAGTTCGACAAGGTCATCTATCCGAACATGACCGAGACGTTCATACTGCCTCCCGCCTTGGACGGGTCGGACCCGGACGTGGAGGCCTGGCAGTACATGTTGGACAATGATACCTTGACCCAGGGAGACCTCACCGATTATCTCTTCCCCACCAATGACACCGGTAAGATCATGGTCATGGTCTTCAACGTGATCGATGAGAACTGGTACGACGGTTCCACATATGGATCATACGTCGCCGGGTATTACTCCCCGAGCATGCGGACCCTGTACGATCGTAACATCATGCACATCGATTGCTATGATTGGATCGACAGGATCGGTGACAATGTATCGAGGCCGTACGTGTACGAATCCACATTCGCCCATGAGTACCAGCACCTCCTGCATGACGAGATAGATCCCGATGAGGACACCTGGGTCAACGAAGGCCTTTCCATGGCCTCCGAGTTCCTGTGCGGGTACGGAATAGATATGACGTACGTGACCTACTACCTGTACTGGCCTGAGAACTCCCTGACCGTTTGGGGCGATCTGCCCGGGGACCTGATACTGGGCGACTATGGTGCCGTGCTCATGTTCATGGCCTACCTGTACGACCATTATGGCGGTAAGCCGATGTTGCAGTCCATCTTCTTCAGCGAGCTGAACGGCATAGAGAGCATCGAGGCGGCCATGATGGACATGGGCTACAACCGCATGACCTTCGACCGGTTGTTCCACGACTGGAGACTGGCCAACCTGATTCTGGACACCAGCGTCGGTGCGGGGATCTACGGTTACAAGAGCTTCGACAAGAGCGACCTGTGGGATCCGTGGGGTTACCAGGGCCCGTGGTACGTGGATGTGGACCTGTCCTACTATGGAATAGGATTCCCGATCTGTCATTCGGAATTCGGGACCACCCAGTACATACAGAGCTACGGGGTGGACTATTACCTGTTCTACAACGCGGAGAACTATATACGAGAATATTCGAAGATGTTCTTCGATGGGGACGATCAAATCCATGAAGGTTGGGAATTCATCGATGACTACTGGTGGTCGGGCAATGGCGATCAGATCGATAACCTGCTGACCATGGAGGTCGACCTCAGCGTTCCCGTCGAGGATGGCGAGTACCTGCACTGGCTGGACATATGCACCGAATGGCAGATCGAAGAATACTGGGACTATGGATTCGTGCAGGTCTCCACGGACGATGGAGCGACCTGGACCACTCTGGACGACGTCGGTGATTACTGCACCTACGATTCCGACCCCAGTGCCATGGAGAGCATCGTCGAGAACCTGCCCGGACTGACCGGTTCGAGCGGGGACCTGGTGGAGCTAAGCTTCGATCTCTCGGCCTACGATGGCATGAACATCACCGTCGGTTTCCGTTACATGACCGACTGGGCCTATAACGAGGATGGATGGCTCATATCCGGTGTAATGGTGGATGGGGCGGATGTTCCCCTGGAGGAGCTTAACACCATAGTCCCGCGAGAGGCGGACTTCATGGTGACCTTGGTAGCCCATGAGGCCATGATGGACCAGATAATCATCATCGACGTGCCGACCATGGACGTCGAGGAGACCGCGCAGAAGCTGTTCTCTTCCGAGGGATATGATTGGGTCTACGTGTTGGTCTCGCCCAAGCTCGGTCCTGTCGACTATTGCGTCGGATTTGATTGGCGCCCGGTGTTCGACTGATCCTCCAAACCCCAAACCAAACCCTTTTTCCCTTTCTCTTTTTATAATACACTAGCCATGACCGATACCAAAGGGCCCATGGTCTAGCGGTCATGACGACTCCCTTACACGGAGTAGGTCGCCGGTTCGAATCCGGCTGGGCCCATGTTCTCATCCACGCTCTGGTCAAGTAGGAAATGACGGTCGCCCCGTTTAAGGTACGGAGAGATGGGTCAGGGACCATCCCATCATACGGGTTCAGCGATAGCATCGGAATGGTGACCAATTTCCCAAGAGGGGCTGTGTGCGGTCCAATAAGATGCCCTTGGCGTTCATGGGTCGTCCAGATCGGTCGCTCGCGGGCGATGGAGGGCAATGGTAGGTCCTTGGTATGATGAACGATGGCGCTGGGGCAGATTATTCGTAAATATACGAACGTTTATCATCATTCACGATGGCTGAGGGGAGGGTGGAGAAGGGTTCGTGTCTATGGGAGACCCCGGAGGGTCGTTGCGCCAACTGCAAGGCGCGACGGTTCCGCCACGATGCGTTGGATATGAAGGACGATTACGGCGTATGCTATGGGGAGAGGGACTATCACCAATGCATCTTCTACAGGGAGGGTCCCGATCCGGAGGGGCGGGTCTACCCGGAGGATGTGGGAACGACGCACATCGACCTGGGCGGTATGCTTAAGGGATTGCGCTCCTTGGACGTGGACGATTGCTGCGCCGCGCTGGACGAGACCATGGAGCTGCTCAACTATGGATTGGCCGATCGGGCCCTGCTGCAGCCGCTCATCGCCCTCGTCCCCTCGCCGAACGATCGGGTGCGCCGGGACGCCTCCTGGTGCCTTGGCAAGCTGGCCATGCTCAAGTTGGGTGACCAGCGCTCCATAGGCGCCCTGCTCTCCCTGGCGGTGGACAAGGACCCGGAGGTGCGGGAGAACGCCGCCTGGGCGCTGGGCGAGCTGGCGGGGTTGAACATCGGGGACAACCTGAGCATCGAGGTGCTCAACATCATGCTCACAGACCCGCAGAGGGAGGTGCGGGCCATGGCCGCCTGGGCCCTGGGACGTATCGCGGACAGGATGCGGGTGACCTCCCCCTGCTCCGTGCCCCTTCTCAGGATCATGCTGGAGGACGAGAGCGATTATCTGCGCCGGGGCGCACGGTGGTCCCTGGAGCGCATCGAGCGCCTCCGGGTCATCTGAGAGCGACACGGTTATATCCTATCCCTCATCATTCGCTTCAGGATGTACGGTGAGCATATGCTAAGGGTCGGTCTGGTCCAGATGTCCATGTCCGCCGACGTCGAGACCAATCTGGGCAAGGCCCTGCGCATGTCCGAGGAGGCCGTATCGGCGGGCGCGGAGGTTATATGCCTGCCAGAGCTCTTCACCACTCCCTACTTCCCTAGAGAGGAGGACCCTGAGGGCAGGAGGGAAAGGGGAGGGCTGTTGAACACCGTACCTGGTCATGTCACCGAGGAGCTTGCCGACCTTTCCAGGAGGACCGGGACGGTGCTGGTCGGGGGTTCCATATACGAAGGGACGGAGGAGGGGCTGTACAACACCTCGGTGGTATTGGACAGCGACGGGAGGTATCTGGGCAAATACCGCAAGATGCATATTCCCCACGACGAGTGCTTCTACGAGCAGCACTATTTCAAGGCGGGGGATACTGGTTTCCAGGTCTTTGATACCTCCGTGGGCCGCATTTCGGTGCTCATCTGCTACGACCAATGGTTCCCGGAGGCGGCGCGTTCGGTGGCATTGATGGGCGCGGAGCTGACCTTCTACCCCACGGCCATCGGCACCGTGCGTTCCATCGAACAGAAGGAGGGAGACTGGCAACAGGCCTGGGAGGGGGTCATGCGCGGGCATGCGATCGCCAACGCCATGCCTGTGTGCGCGGTCAACCGCGTGGGCCGGGAGGGGGATATCGATTTCTTCGGGGGGTCCTTCATCTGCGACGCCTTCGGCAGGGTCCTGGCCCGGGCGGACCGGGAGGAGCGCGTGGTCCTGGCGGATGTGGACCTGGACCACGGGAAGAGGGTGAGGGAGGGATGGCGGTTCTTCGACAACCGACGCCCGGAATGCTATGGCCGGCTGGTGCAGAGGAAGATATAGGATGGCTGAGGGAACGCCTTTCTCATTGGGATACCGCATGCCGGCGGAATGGGAGAGGCACGACGCCACCTGGCTCTCCTGGCCCAAGAACCCCTTGACCTTCCCGCCGGAGGTGCTGGGGGAGGTGGAGGGGACCTTCGCCCGGATGGCCTCCACCTTGAGCGAGGGGGAGACGGTCAAGGTGCTGGTGGACGATGAAGCGGCCGAGGCACGGGCCTACGATCTGGTGGCCAGGGCCGGGGGGGACATGGCCCGGGTCCGTTTCCTGCACATCAGGAGCGCGGACGTGTGGATCAGGGACTACGGGCCTTCCTTCCTCCTGCACCGGAAGACGGGGGAAAAGGCGGCCGTCAAGTGGGACTTCAACGCCTGGGGAGGCAAGTACGACGACCTTCTCTACGATCATATCACCGGGGAGAAGGTGGTGGAGAGCACCGGTGTGCCCTGCTTCAGGCCCGGCATCGTCCTTGAGGGGGGGTCCATCGATGTCAATGGCCAGGGTCTGCTCCTCACCACCGAGCAATGCCTGCTCAACAGGAACCGGAACCCCCATCTGGACCGCGAGGGCATCGAAGGATATCTCTTGCATTACCTCTCCACCCCGGACGTCATCTGGCTCTCATCGGGCATCGAGGGGGACGACACCGACGGGCACATCGATGACTTCGCTCGCTTCGTCTCCCCCTCCGCGGTGCTGTGCGCGCATGCCGAGAGCGGGGAGAACGCCCCGGTGCTACGTAGGAACTGGGAGCTGTTGGAGGGGGCGAGGGACCTGTATGGACTGGAGCTGCAGCGACTGCCGTTGCCCGGACCCTTGTACCTAGCGGAAGAGGGGCGGGTCCTGCCGGCCAGCTACGCCAACTTCTATATCGGCGACCGGGTGGTACTGGTACCGGTGTTCGGCGACCCCCAGGACCGGTTGGCCTGCGATATCCTGGCCTCGCACTTTCCGGGGCGAGAGGTGGTGCCCATCATGGCCAGGGAACTGGTCTACGGCTACGGGGGCGTCCATTGCGCCACCCAACAGGAACCGGCCGAGGGTCAGTGAGAGAACAGCTCCTGGAGGAGGGAACCCCCCGCCCATTCCCCCTGCCTGCTCATGATGAAGACCCGGTCGGATATACTCTTCAGTCCTCCAGCGTCCTGCCCTCCGATGATGATGGTGAAGATGTGCGAACCCTGGCGTTCCTTCATGCAGTTCCAGTCGTGCAGGCATCCCCGGTCCCTTATCCTGGCCAGCCCGTCGGTGATGAAGAGCAGGTCCGCCCCCTGCCATCTGGGCTCCTCCAGGCTCTTCACCCCCTTTCGCAGCGCGGCGTCGAAGTCCGTGCCGCCCTCGAAGGTCTGGCATAGCAGGTCCAGGAACTGAACGGCACCATCTGCGCTGGTTAGGTCGTAGCTCACCATGTCCACGGAGAAGAGGACGGCCCGCAGCGGCCGGTTCTCCTCCAGCAGGTGATGTGTCAACGCCAGCAGGAGGGCCTTGGCCGTCAGTTCCAGCTCGCCGCTCATGGAGCCCGAGCAGTCCAGAAGGGCGACCACCGGTCCTCCGCGTCGCCGTTCCCCCTCTCTCTCCTCCTTCCCTCTCAGCTGGTAGGTGAGCAGCCGACGCTCGCACATGCGGGCATAGAAGAGCAGTTTCAGGCGCTCATCGCCCAGATTGACCAGTTCCTGAGG
Source organism: Methanomassiliicoccales archaeon (assembly GCA_016926075.1). Classification (GTDB taxonomy): domain Archaea; phylum Thermoplasmatota; class Thermoplasmata; order Methanomassiliicoccales; family UBA472; genus UBA472. The sequence continues at coordinate 1,594 of JAFGPG010000112.1, read as the reverse complement.
GAGCATGCGCTGTAAGTCACCTGAGAAACGCAGTGAGTGGGTCTCCATGGGGGACTGCGATAGAGAGGTGGACGGTCTTTCCCTCTCTCCCTCCATGCGCCCCAGGACCTCCTTCAGCCTCTGGACGTCCTTATGCCTTCGGAGTATGTCGGCGTACCGCTCCAGGTCGCCCAGGAAGGTGCGGTGCAACGCCACCCGATGCAGGTCCCATCCCTGACCGGGGAGGATCTCCTCGAGACGTGCCAATGTGTCCGTTTCCTGGCGTAGGACCTCTACCACAGGTGCTAACCTGCGATCAAGGGACCGGATCAGGAGACACATGATCGATCGCATCCATCTCCTTTCCTCTGGATCGGTAACCGGCCGTTCCCCGCTGACATTGAGCAGTCTTTCCACAGCCTCCTCCGTCCTGTGGCGTTCCTCCTCCGTTGCATCCCTCCAGTCCAGTCCCTGTAGTCCTCCGTCAACCATCTCCAGCATCTTGGGCACCGTCCCCCTCAAAATGACCGCGACCAGGTCGGGATCGTTCTTGGCCAGCTCCCTGGCCACCTTCCAGGTCCGGCTTTGGAACAGTGCTTTGAGGAAGAGGGTGGGCAGGTCGTCCACCTCCACCTGCGGTTTCTCACCCAACAGATCGGAGGCCATCATGGCCGCCACGTGCTCCAGTCTGGACCAGGGGACGGTGCGGGGCAGGGAGCGCCGTTCAAGTGCCCCGGCGTTCTCAAGCAGTTTCCAGGCCTGACGGCTGGGCAGGAAGGACGCCGGATCACCTCTGTAGTTCCGCCTCCACCGCTTGGAGGGTACGTTCGATCTCGGCCAGCTCCTCACGGCGATGGTCCAGCCGCGCAAGGATGTCCTGGCGGTCCCTCTGACTGAGCCATATGTTACCTTCCAGCTGTACGCGCAGCTCGCCCTTCTCCATCTCATGCACCGACCTGACCTGGTCGAAGGTGGCGCGCAATTCCTGGCATTCTCGGGCGTACAGTCGCTGCTCTGCGCCTCCCCTGAGGCAGGTCATCCTCCAACCGCGAACGTTCTCCAGAAAGTGCATCAGCTCGGCCAGGTCCATTTTGCGGTAGGAGGGATTGACCCCAGGAGCCTCCTTGGCATAGGGGTCCATGTACATGTGATGGGGAAATGACTCCCCGTGCTTGCACAGTTCCTTGGCGCTCATGAAGGTGCTCCCGCAGTCGTAACAGCATACCGGGCGGGGGAACTGCACGTCGGAAGCAGAGAGCTGCTTGGCCCTGGCCAGGAGGGATAGCAGCTCCTCGCTCCCACCCTTCAACTGGCCCAGGTCCACTCCTCCGCTCCCGGTCAGCTCCACGAGCAGGGAACGCAACCCCTCCTTCTGCTCTGGACGGTCCCAGAGCATATGCTGCAGGAGGGGGAGGAAGGTCAGGTCCACCTTCTCCCTGCCCAAGGCCGCGGCGGCGATACGCAGGACGAAAAGGGTCTTGTTCCATCGACGGTCTGAGACGTACGATCCGTGCGTGCGGAAGTGCCTCCGTAAACTAAGATATGCCTGCAGCATGTCCTCCTCCACCAGGACCTGGGAGGCCCTCCGCTTCAAGGCATCGATCTCCGGCATCTT
>JAFGPG010000111.1 GCA_016926075.1 Methanomassiliicoccales archaeon | reverse complement strand
TGGTGAACGCCATCTCCAACGAGCACGTGGACGTGCTGGCCCATCCCACAGGGCGTATCATAGGCCAGCGGGAGGGCTACCAGTTCGACATGGAGAGGGTCATGCAGACGGCCAGGGACCACGGGGTGGCCTTGGAGGTCAACTCCTTCCCGGAGCGCCTGGACCTGAACGACGTGCACTGCGCCCTGGCCCGGGAGATGGGAGTCACCTTGTGCATCGACACCGATGCGCACAACGTCCGGCAGCTGGACCACATGCGTTACGGCGTGGCCACCGCCAAGCGCGGCTGGGTGCCTCCGGAGATGGTGCTCAACACCCTGTCCTGGGAAGGGCTCAGGAAACGACTGGAACTATGAACCGGAACTAAGAACTTTTATCTCTTAGTAGTTCCGATATCAAGCGAATGTCGGCCGAGGACGTTGCGGGACGCATAAGGAGCATGGAGATACGTGGAGCGGCGGAGATCGCCCGACGGGCCGCTCAGGCCTTGATGGAGGAGGTGGAGGCCTATGAGGGGGACGACCTTCAGGACCTGCGCCAACGGGCGGAGGACGCCCGGGACGTGCTTCTGGCCTCCCGACCCACGGCCATATCCCTGTGGAACGGTGTGCAGTACGTGTTCAAGGGCACCGCGGGCGCCTCGAACGCCGAGGAGTACCGGAGGATGGTGCGGGACAACGCCGACCGCTTCATCAGCCGCTCGCGCAGCGCCCTGCGGACCATCGGCAGGCTGGGGGCCAACCGTATCCGCGACGGGGACAAGGTCCTGACGCACTGCAACAGCAAGGCGGCCATCGCGGTGATGGCCGAGGCCTGGGCCCAGGGCAAGCGGTTCGAGGTCTTCGTCACGGAGTCCCGCCCCTGGAGACAGGGGGTGCTCACCGCCAACGACCTGGCCAAGTTGGACATACCGGTCACCATGATCGTCGACTCCGCAGTGCGCTACGTGATGAAGGACCTGGACCTGGTGCTGGTGGGCGCGGACACCATCGCCTCCAACGGAGCCGTGATCAACAAGATAGGCACCTCCCAGGTTGCCCTGGCGGCGCATGAGGCGCGCGTTCCGTTCACCGTGTGCGCCGAGACCTTCAAGTTCTCCCCGCGCACCATCTACGGCGAGCTGGTCAGGATAGAGGAGAGGGACCCCGCGGAAGTGGTCAAGGAGGACGAGGTCCCTCCGCAGGTCAGAGTGTTCAACCCGGTCTTCGACGCCACCCCACCGGAGTACATAGACTCCATCGTCACCGAGATCGGGGTCATACCACCCTATGCCGCCTATCAGGTGATAGTGAAGGAGCTGGGGCAGGAGTTCATGTTCTACGAGGAGTGATAGCATGGAATACGAAGAAAGGTACCTACATCTGGGCGAACCGATCGACGTGGACGCCCACGTCATTTGCGAGTACAGGGTCAAGACCGACCTGAAGATGACCACTGCCGCGGCGGCCATCGCCACGGAGCAGTCCACCGGGACCTGGACCAAGCTGTCCACCCTCAAAGAGGACAATTTCCTGAGGAGGAGCGGGAAGGTGATGGCCATCGAAGGGGACCTGACCACCATCGCCTATCCGGTGGAGGACTTCAGCCTGGACATCGGTGGGGTGCCGCAGATACTGAGCGTCATAGCCGGCAACCTGTTCGGCCTGGAGCCGTTGAGGAAGGTGCGCCTGGAGGATGTGGAGTTCCCCAAGAGCATGCTCAAGGAGTTCAAGGGCCCCAAGTTCGGTGTGGAGGGTCTGCGCTCCATACTCAAGCGTCCCAAGAAGCCATTGGTGGGCACCATCGTCAAGCCCAAGATCGGTCTCACCCCCCAAGAGACCGCAGAGTACGTGTACGAGGCGGGCATGGGCGGGCTGACCAACGGCAAGGACGATGAGACCCTCAGCAATCAGAGCTTCTGCCCCATGGAGGACCGCGTGGTGGCCATAGCCGAGGCCTTGGACCGGGTCAGGAGCGAGACCGGACATGTCATGATCTTCGCCATCAACGTCAGCACCAACGGGCATCAGATCCTGGAGGTGGCCGAGCGCGCTCAGGAGCTGGGCGCCACCCAGCTCATGGTGGACGTCCTGACCTGCGGGTTCGGGGCGGTCCAGGTGCTTGCTGAGGACCCCTCCATCAAGCTGCCCATCCACGTCCACCGCACCATGCATGGGGCCATGACCAGGGACCCCGAGCACGGCATCAACATGAAGGTCTTCGCCAAGCTGACACGCATGGTGGGAGGGGACGCCCTGCATGTGGGCACCTTCGGGGTGGGCAAGATGAAGGGAGCGGCCCGTGAGGACCTGGCCAACCGCGATGCCTGCCTGACCTCGGAGGTTCCATACAGGAGGACCATGCCTGTGGCATCCGGCGGCGTGCATCCTGGCATGCTCAAGAGGTTGGTGGAGATCGCCGGTCTGGACCTGCAGATGCAGGCCGGCGGAGGGGTCTCCGGTCACCCGCGGGGGGTGAGAGGCGGGGCCATGGCCATGGCCCAGGCCGTGGACGCCGCGACCGCGGGCATCGATCTGCGGGAATATGCCAAGGACCATGAGGAGCTGGGCGAGGCCTTAAGGAAGTGGGGTGTGGCATGAAGCTCATAGCCAAGTATGTGGACGTGGAGCCCGGCGAGATCTCC
>JAFGPG010000028.1 GCA_016926075.1 Methanomassiliicoccales archaeon | reverse complement strand
GATCTCCCCGAACACCCTCTCGGGCGTCTCCCATTCATGCAGCGACCCGTTGGAGAAGACGAGATCGAAGCTGCCGTCCGGGAACGGCATCTCCATGGCGTTCCCCTGAGCGTACCTGACCCTTTCCTGGAGACCGTACTCGACGGCGTTCCTGCGGGCGATGTCGATCATGTTCCTGCTGATCTCCAGTCCGACCAGGTTGGTGCCTTGGGTAGCCTTGAGCCATTCCAATCCCAGGTAACCGGGGCCCGGGCCTATCTCGAGGGCGACGCCCCGCTCCGGCCCCCGCTCGAGGATGGCCTTGGTCTCCATCCAGCCCTTGTCCCGTAGGTGTCTCTGCATCCGGTCCATCATCTCGACGTCGAACCCTTCCTGGATGCCCTCGTTGGTCTCCACCTTCCTTTTTCTCATTAACTCCCTCATCATTGCCCCCCGACGTGCCAGGCCATTTGAATGGTGTGGTAGGTTGGGGTGTCGCCAATGAATTGACGGAGTTGACCTTAATGGTTGATCCGTCAATCATTGACCGGAGCGGGGGGTGAGGAGGTATGCGGTACTATGATCGAAGGGTATTGTGATCCTCGTTCTATCCGTTCAGGGCAGGGTGCCCAGAAGGGCGGCGTGCACCCTTGCCGCGGCCTCTTTCACCTCAGGGGTCATCCCCTCGCCGAAGTCCGTGTCCTTGGGCTCGATGAGCAGCAGGGCGATGTCGGCCCCGGTCAGTTGCCGCACGTAATCGCAGAAGACCCTCAGCGGCAGGGTGTGGGTGGAGATGGAGGGGACGTCCAGCACCTCCTCCGCTTCGTAGAGATGGGCCTCCCCCGGCCGCAGCCCCAGCAGTGCGGCGTCCACCATCAGCACGTGCGTGGGCCCGATCTCGATGATCTGGTCCACGAAGCTCTCCGGCACCGTCTCGCACTCTATGAGCCGCACGGCGTCGGAGACATGGCCATGGAGACCCTCGACCACCCTCACCCCCACCTGGTCGTCCGAGCGGATGAGGTTGCCTATGCCGGCCACCACCACGCTGGTGGCGCCCTCCAGCCAGGTCCTCAGCTCCTCCTCCATTTTCCGCTCGTGCTCCCTCAAACCGCTACACCGCCCTTCTGCGATATGTGAACAGGGAAGGAAGGTCCTGGGTCTACCGGGTCACCCTGCTCAGCAGGTTGTTGTCCTTGTCGTAGACATTGATCTCCAGGGGCATCTGTCCCACCGCGAAGTGCGTGGCGCAACCGAAGCAGGGGTCGTACGCCCGGAAGGCCATCTCCACCTTGTTCAACACCCCCTGGTCCACCTGACCGTTGTGGATCAGTCCCTTGGCCGCGTCCCTTACGCTCATGCAGATGGCCGGGTAGTTGAAGGTGGTGGCCACGATCATGTCCACGTTCTGCACCAAGGCCTCCTGGTCCAGACGGTAGTCGTGGACCAGCATCCCCCTGGCTGCTTCCACTATGCCCACTCCCGCCCCGGGCTCCCCGGGCATGTTGCGCACCTCCAGGCTGGTGATCTCCGGATCGCTGGTCAGCTCCACCGCCCTCTCGGCCGCATAGAGAAGCTCGATGAGCCGGGCCCAGTGGAAGACCAGGGTGCCGTGGGCCGGCTTCCCCAGGGTCTTGAACATGCGCTCGTACTCGGCCTGGGCCAGGGGTGTGGCCATCCCCTCCGCGGCATTCAGGCGACCCAAGGGACCGACCCGGACGATGCCGCTGTCCTCCCCGTCGGTGAAACCCTTCCAGCCTACCTTCTTGAGGTATGGCAGCTTGGCGTAGGTCCATTGCTCGGAGCGTTCCACGAGATGCTGTGCATAGTCCTTCGGCTCGAACTTGAGGAACTCCTTGCCTGAAGGGTCCACCACCCGCACATGGCCGTCATAGAGGTTGACCTTGTTCTCGGCGTCCACCGTGCCCATGTAATAGGTCCTCATGGTGTAGGCGTCGCTCTTGATCATCTCCAGGTAGCCGGGGTTGCCCAGCACCAGGTCATGGAAGAGCTGCAGCGAGAACTGGGCGAACTTGACCACGGAGTTGGCCATCTCCAGTATGGAGAGCCGGTCCTCCTCGCTGAGGGGCTTGCTCAGACCCCCGGGCAGCCCGCACACCGGATGGGTGGCCTTGCCCCCGATGATCTCGGTGATCTTCTGTCCGTAGGCCCGGTGCTTGATGACCTCCTTGGCCACGTCCAAGCCCGCCTTCTCGATGACCCCCAGTATGTTGCGTTTGTCCGGGGGGGCGTCCGGACCCACGATGAAGTCCGGCCCGCCCAGATAGTAGAAGTGCAGGGTGTGGTCGTAGATGATATAGCCCATGTACAGCAGCTCCCGCAGCTTCTTGCCCGCCGAGGGAGGCTCGACATCGAAGGCCGCGTCCAGGGCCTTGGCCGAGGCCAGGTGGTGGGCCACCGGGCAGACCCCGCAGATGCGGGTGGTGAGTATGGGCATGAGCTCGGCCGGACGTCCCTTGCAAAAGACCTCGAAGCCCCTCAGCTCCGGTATCTTGAGATAGGCGTTCTCCACCTCGCCCTGTTCGTCGAGGAAGATGGACACGCTGCCATGCCCCTCGAGCCTGGTGATCGGATCGATGTTTATCTCCTTCATTTCATCACCTTCCTGCGCATGATGGAGGCCGGCAGGCTGAACATGTAGAAGATGCCCACCGGGTCCTTGATCTGGGAGATGAGGTCCATGGTCTCCTCCTCGGTGTAGGTGCCCGGCTCCTTGTCCAGGTTGAGGATGGCGGCCAGGGAGGTGATCATCCCCATGCCCAGGTCGGGCTGGTGGGGGGCCGCCCCTCCGCACCCCGTGCAGGGCATGTTGACCTTGAGGCACTGCGCCCCGCACCCGCTGCGGGTGGCCATCCCCATGCATATGATCCCCTGCTCCATGAGGCAGAGCTCCGGGTCCGGGACCACCTCGTGCACCCGGTGTATGGTGGATATCTTCTTGTTCTCCCTGCGGCGCGGGCATTGGTCGCACACCGAGGGCAGGGGGGCCAGCACCGACCCCTTGGGGGGCAGCTCCCCCTTGACGATGGCGTCCAGGGCGTTGATGATCAGGGGGACGGGGGGCGGGCATCCGGGCAGGAAATAGTCCACCTCCACGGTCTGCGCCAACGTCCGGACCGTGTCGTAAAGCTCCGGTATCCTCAGGGTGCCCTCCTTCACCTCCGTCTCCGGCCTCGGTATGGCATGGTCGTCGGAGCTGTCGGAGTAGACGTTCTCCAGAATCTCCTGGGCGTTGCTGAGGTTGGCCAGGCCCGGCACTCCGCCCTCGTGGGCGCAGGAGCCGAACGCCACCAGTACCTTGGACTTGGAGCGCAGCAGGTGGGCCATGTGCTCCTGCTCGCTGTTGCGCACCGAGCCGTTGAAGAAGGTGACATCGATGTAGCCGTCCTCCATGGCCTCCACTTCGTCATACTTGACGTCCATGGCCGCCGGCCAGAAGACGATGTCCGCGAACTTGGTGAGGTCGAGTATCTTCTCGTTGATGTCCAGGAAGGCTATCTCGCAGCCCCCGCAGCTGGCGGCCCAGTAGAAGGCCATCCTCAGTTTCCGTTCGATGTCCGATCCCCCCCTTGGTTCATGAGATATTCGTGCATGGACAGGGCCGCGCGCTTGCCGGCCCCCATGGCGCTGATGACCGTGGCGGAGCCGGTGGACACGTCCCCTCCGGCGTACACGCCCTCCACATTGGTGCGGCCATCGTCATCGACGGAGATGGTGCCCCTACGGGGGTCGGTCACCAACCCGTCGGTGGTGTGCTGGATGATGGGGTTGGGCATCTGTCCTATGGCCACGATGACCGTGTCCACCGGCATCTCGAAATCCGAGGAGGCGATGGGCTTGACCGCCTGCCTGCCGCTGGCGTCCACCTCGCACAGTTCCATGCACACGTTCCGTATGGACCTCACCCACCCCTTCTCGTCGCCATGGAACTCCGCGGGGGCGCTGAGGAACCTGCAGGTCATGCCCTCCTCCTCGGCGTTCTCGATCTCCTCCTTCCTGGCCGGCAGCTCGTTCCGCGAACGCCTGTAGTTCAGGCACACCGTGGACCCCAGCCTCATGGAGATGCGGGCGCAGTCCATGGCCACGTTCCCCCCGCCGATGACCACTACGTGCTTGCCCACCCGTATGGGGGTGTCGTGCTCCGGGAAGTCGTAGGCCTTCATGAGATTGACCCTTATGAGGTACTCGTTGGCCGAGTAGATGCCCCCCAGGTTCTCCCCGGGAATTCCCAGCCACTGGGGCAGGCCGGCCCCGGTGCCGATGAATATGGCATTGTAGCCATCCTTGAGCAGCTCGGGGATGGTGTGGATGCGGCCTATCATATAGCCCAGGCGGAGGTCCACCCCCAGGCTCTGAACGTAATCGATCTCCTTCTGGACGATGCTCTTGGGAAGGCGGAACTCGGGGATGCCATAGCTGAGGACCCCTCCCCCGACGTGCAGGGCCTCGAACAGCGTCACCTCGTGGCCCAGCTTGGCCAGCTCGGCCGCCGCGGTCAGTCCCGCCGGGCCGGCCCCGATGACCGCCACCCTCTTCCCAGTGGGGGGCGCCCTCTCCGGCACCTGCACCCCGTGCTCCAGCTCCCAGTCCGCCAGGAAACGTTCCAGCCGCCCGATGCTGACCGGGTCGTCCTTCCTGCCCCGGACGCACTTGGCCTGGCACTGGTCCTCCTGCGGGCATACCCGGCCGCATATGGCCGGCAGCGCGTTCTTGGATTTGATGACGGCTATGCCCTCGGCGTACTTGCCCTGCCGGATGCAGTCTATGAACTGGGGTATGGGCACATCGACCGGGCAGCCCTTACGGCAGGGGGGATTCTTGCATTGGAGGCACCTGTCCGCCTCTGCCAGTGCCAGCTCCTCGGTGTAGCCCAGCGCCACTTCCTCGAAGTTCTTGACCCGCACCTTGGGGTCCTGCTTGGGCATCACGACGGTCATGTGCATCTTGGGATCGTCCTTCCCTTGGGCCTTCCCGGGCTCATCCCTTCTCACACTTGCATCCTCCGCTCTTTTCCCACAGCAGGGAGCTCAGTCTCTCCTCGGGAAGCATGACGCGCTGGCGCTTGATCAATTCTTCGAAATCTGTCTGGTGCCCATCGAACTCCGGTCCGTCCAGGCAGCCGTACATCATCCTACCGCCAACGGTCACCCGGCATACTCCGCACATCCCCATGCCGTCGATCATCACCGGGGTGAGGGAGACGATGGTGGGTATGTTGAAAGGCCTGGTGATCTCGCTCACGGCCTTCATCATGACCACCGGGCCCATGGCCACGCAGCGGGAGTAATGCCCTCCGCTCACCAGTTCGTTGAGGAAGTCCAGCCCCTTCTCCCCCACCGACCCGTCGTCGGAGGCCACGTAGACCTCATCGCTGATGGCCTCTGCCTCCTCCCTCATGAACAGGAACTCCTCGGTGCGGCATCCCATGACCGTGGTCACCTGGTTGCCCGCCGCCTTGAGGGCCTTGACCTGCAGAAGCAGCGGGGCGGTCATGATGCTCCCGCCCACGCAGAGCACCTTTCCGAAACGAGCGATCACCGAGGCATTGCCCAGAGGCCCGGTGACGCTGAGAAGCCGGTCGCCCTCCTCGAAGGTGCCCAGCTCCTTGGTGGACTTGCCCACCTCGTGGAAGGCGAAGGACACCGTCCCCCTTTCCGCGCTGTAATCGCAGATGGTCAGGGGGACCCTTTCCCTTCCTTCCCTGGAGATGACGATGATGAACTGCCCCGGTCTGGCCTTCGATGCCACGTCCGGAGCCTCCACCTCGAACAGTTTCATCTTGTAGGCCAGTTGCCTCTTGGACAGTATGCGGTAGGACATCAGCGCCCCTCCTTACCCGCCGTTGGGTCGCTGGAGGGCATGGCCGCGATCCTTTCCTGGAAGGCCTCGAACCTGGTCAGGAAATCGCCCTCGCACCTGGGGGACAGCTCGTGCATCTCGAAACGGTCGAGCAGGCCCCTCTTCTTCAGATAGGTGCTTAGCACCTCGACCTGCCGGTCCGAGGCGTCCTTTCCGTTCTGGAGCTTGCAGTCCTGGGGGGAGCAGACCACGGCCATGACCCCGTCGAACCCCTGTTCCAGGGCCTTCACGATGTGCACGGGGTCCATCCCCTTGACGCAGGGGATCTCCAGTATCATGGCGTTCCTCTCCTTGAGCGTCCTCTCTGGATTGTCCAGGGCCGAGTACTCGGACCATTGGCAGCTGAGCACCAGGATGGTGGTCCTGGCACCTCGGGCCTTCATGCTGCTGGCCGCCGCCCCGTAGGACTCCATGATGTCGTCGAACCTGTACCCCTTGACGTGTATTGCGTTCTGCGGGCATACGGTCTGGCATGCACCACAGCCCAAGCACTTCTCCGTGATGATGCTCGGCGAGGAGAAGGGCTCCGCCACCAGCGCTTGGTAGGGGCATATGAACACGCATTTGTCGCAGCCCACGCACTCCTTGGTGTTCAGGACCGCCTTTCGGGAGTACTTGACCACATTGAAGGTGTTCTCGGGGTAGCCCAGCTGTCGCAGCAAGGCCTTACCGAGGAGCATGCGCCTGGTCTCGATCTTGGTGCCCTCCTTCATGCGGCAGAACTCGTCATTGCATTGGATCGAAACGATGTTCCTCACTCCGGACTGGAGGGCGTTGAAGAAGAAGGAGGTGGGGACCCTGCCCGCGCAGGGGACGCGTAGGGGGATGTAGCTCATGCCTTCCAGGCCGAACCGGTCCATGATCTCCTCGATCTCATCGGGGCCGGGGGAGTTGCCCCGGCACATCATGACCAGGGCATCGGAGTTCAGCTCCTGATGGGCCTTTCGGACGTAGTCCAGCAGGCCTTCGTAATCATAATAGGACATCTCTATGGCCGATACTGGGCATGCGCTGTAACAAATACCACATACCTGGCACTTCTGTATGTCGATGCTCAGCCTGCCCTCCTCGGCATCACGGAGGATGGCCTCGAAAGGACAGAGGGAGAAGCAGACCCCGCATCGGCTGCATAGGTCTTGGTTGATCCTCACCGCGGCAACGCAGCTATCGTTCATCATCATCCATTCCCCTTCCTGGCCTAAGGCATCTATGCATTTTGGTCTATTAGTATTCGAATGCCCGCTGTATCGGTCTATTGAGCATTTGGAAACCTTTATGGCTCGGGCGCTCGGCGTGTTTTTGTTTGCATGATGGGTGTCATATTTAACGTATATGCCCGAACATTCGCCCTGACCGGAACCAAGGACCATCGCATCGAGGGGGTAAAAATACTGACTAGACGAATGTACGAAAATGGGACGACGAATGTGATTTATGTACATTCAAAGGCACGGAATTGGTCTAAATGTCTCGGGACATATCTTATATAAAAATAGTCTTATTCGCCCCCTCGCTCGTATGTTCATCGAGCGGCTGATAGGAGCGCCATAGAGATGTTGACCAAAGATTCTAAGGATTTAATGGAAAGGGTGATAGCGAAGAACCCTGGGGAGAAGGAGTTCCACCAGGCCGTGAGCGAGGTCCTGGAATCCCTGGAGCCGCTGTTCAAACAGCGTCCTGAATATTCGAAGGCCAAGATACTGGAGAGGATCATCGAGCCGGATCGCCAGATCATGTTCCGTGTGACCTGGATGGATGACAGTGGTGTCATCCAGGTCAACCGCGGTTTCCGGGTACAGTTCAACAACGCCATAGGCCCCTACAAGGGCGGGCTGCGTCTGCACCCCTCCGTCAACCTGGGCATCCTGAAGTTCCTGGGTTTTGAGCAGGTGTTCAAGAACGCTCTCACCGGCCTGCCCATGGGAGGGGCCAAAGGGGGGTCGGACTTCGACCCCAAGGGGAAGAGCGATGCGGAGGTCATGAGGTTCTGCCAGAACTTCATGAGCGAGCTCTACCGCCACATCGGTCCCAACACCGACGTCCCGGCCGGCGACATAGGGGTGGGCGCGAGGGAGATCGGTTACCTCTACGGACAGTACAGGAAGATCACCAACCGCTTTGAATCGGTGCTCACCGGGAAGGGTATGAACTGGGGCGGTTCCCTCATAAGGCCTGAGGCCACTGGGTACGGTTGCACCTATTTCTGCGAGGAGATGCTGAGGACGAAAAAGATGGATTTCAAGGGCAAGACCGTGGCCGTCTCCGGATCGGGGAATGTCGCTCAGTATGCCGTTCAAAAGGTCACTCAGCTTGGAGGAAAGGTCGTCACGTTGTCTGATTCCAATGGGACCGTTTACGACGCGGACGGCATCGACGCGAAGAAATGGGAGTTCATCATGGAACTTAAGAACATCAGGCGCGGCAGGATCAAGGAATATGCGGACAAGTTCCAATGCGACTATTGGGAGGGGCAGAGACCTTGGGGGGCGAAGTGCGACATCGCTCTGCCCTGCGCCACCCAGAACGAGCTGGACATGGACGATGCCAAGAAGCTCATCGATAACGGGGTCATCGCCGTGGCCGAGGGGGCGAACATGCCATCCACACCGGAGGCCATCGAACTGTTCATCGAGAAAGGCGTGCTGTTCGGACCGGGCAAGGCGGCCAACGCCGGAGGGGTGGCCACCTCCGGCCTCGAGATGTGCCAGAACCATATCGGCATCAGCTGGCCCGCCGAGGAGGTGGACCGGCAGCTCCATATGATCATGGTGAACATCCACAAGAGCGCGGCCGATGCCGCCAGGAAGTATGGCAGTCCGGGCAACTACGTGGTGGGGGCCAACATCGCAGGCTTCCTGAAGGTGGCCGACGCCATGATGGACCAGGGCATCATCTGAAGGATCGGGGGGCGGGAGCCCCCGGTCCTCCTTTTTTCGAACATGCCCCTGGGCCGGGTATCTGATCGAGGGTCGAGCTATTCGATCAGGAAAGGTGCGGGTTCGGGGGCCCTTCGTCACTTCTTTTTGACGAAAAGGACGTAGACCACGATGCCCACGATGACCAGGACCGCGAAGATCGCCGCGATGATCATGCCGCTGATGCCACCGCCGACCTCCTCGATCAGTGTCAGCTCGCCCAGGTCCACCGCGTCCCCCACCTCAGCGGTGACGTTGGTGGTCAGGGGCTCATAGCCTTCCTTCTCCATCACGATGGTGATGGGGCCAGCAATGTCATCGGTGAAGGCGAAGGTGAAGATGCCGTCCGCCCCGGTCACTTGGATCTCGGTCATCATCCCGTCGCTCAGGGTCACCGTCACGTTGGCCAGAGGATCGCCGCCCTCGTTCACCACCCCTGTGATGGTGGTGAGCTTGAGGGTGTCGAATGCCCATGATATGTTCATCTCGTTGCCGGCCAGGTCCTGGCCAGAGACGTTGACACGATACTGGTTGTTGTAGGCCAGGGACGATGAGGGTGTGAATGTGGCGGTGTTCTCGCTCCAGGTCACGTTCCCAGCGACCCCCTCCACGATGATGCTCACCGAGGAGGTGTCCATGGCCTCGGAGAACTGGACCGTGATGACCGTGTCCAATGCCACATTCTCGCCGGTGGGCGAGACCTCGGCCGTCGGCGCCACGGTGTCCACGGTGAGATTGACCGTGGCCGTGGCCATGTTCCCTGCCTGATCGGTCGCTCGGACCCACACCGTCACCGTGCCGTCGCTCAACGAGTATATGGTATGACTGGTGCTGGTCACCGCCGTCCAGTTGCTTCCGTCCAAACTGATCTCCGTGGAGGCGATCCCGGAGCCGGGGTCGTCGGCCTCCCATTCGATGGTCACATTGCCCTCGCCGATGTGCGCGCCTTCGGCCGGGAAGGTGATCTCCAGGGAGGGGGCGGTCATGTCCACGGTGAGACCGATCTCGCTCCAAGCCTCGTTCCCCGCCATGTCTGTGGCGGTCACGTTGATCGTGTGAGGACCGGGAGCAAGTCCGTCGAAGGTGTGCTGGGTGGTGTTTGCCGGTAACTGTAAAGGCATCCCGCCGTCGATGCTGATGTTGTAGTAGGCGATGCCTGTGCCATCGTCACCGCCCACCCATGTGACGATCACGCTACCGGTGTTGTTGTACGAGCCGTCCGCTGGCGATGATATCGAGATGTAGGGGGTGACCGTGTCCACGGTGACGCCTACCCATGTCGTGTTGGCATTGCCGGCCGCGTCGGTGGCCCTGACGTACAGCGTCCATTCCCCGTCCGCGAGGTACCATTGGTGACTGGTGTTACCGGTCGCCTCCATCCAATCGGTGCCGTCCGCGCTCACCTCGACCATGACCACGCCGGAGGTGGCGTCATCGACCCCCCAGGTCACGATGACGATTCCGGTATTGTTGTACGAGCCCTCCACTGGAGAAAAGATCTCCAGGACCGGCCCGATCGTATCGATGACGAGGCTCAAGCTGCTCTCGTTGAAGTTGCCTGCCAGGTCGTACGCCCGGACGCGGACCGTGTGATCGCCGTCGGGCAGAACGAAGGTGTGGTTCGTGCCGGCGATCTCGGTCCACGCGATCCCGTCGGTGCTCACGGCGTAGTGATCGATGCCTGATGCGTCACTGGCGGTCCAGACGACCTCCACGCTACCGGTGCTGTTAAGATACCCCTCGGAGGGGGAGATGATGGTCAGCGTTGGCGTGGTGATGTCGAGGATCACCGTCACGTTGTCGCTGCATGTCCCCCCGATGGCATCGGTCATGGTCACAGTGATAAGATTGACACCGGGGATGAGCGGAACGGTGGCGCTCCAATGATCGGTGCCCAAGCAGTTGCCGGACGACCCGTCCGCGGAGTTGTTCCAGACGATCGATGCTATCTCGAATGAGAAGGCAGTCCCGGAGATGCTGACGGTGGTCTGGTTGGTGTACGTGGCGGGAAGAGGCTGGACGATCATTACCACTGGGGAAAGCGGATAATGGTCAAGGTTGCCTACTCCATCGATGACGTACGGCTCGTCGACTATGCCGTAGGGCTCCTCCTCGTCGGGAGTGACCCAGTCGCTCCAAAGGTTGCCGTGTGTGGTGGTGTTCCAGTGATTGTCATCTTCGTCGTACGCTTGAACGTGAGAGGCGTTGTACGTTGAGGTCGCCCCGTTGTTGTCGATCAGTACATTCTCGTAGAGGTGGTTGTGATCGCTCCCGGAGCACAGGTAGATACCGTGACTGATGCTGTCATTGATGATGTTGTCCTTCAGTATGTTGTGATCGGAGTCCTGCAGAACGACACCGTACTGGTTGCCTGAGCAGGTGTTGTTGGAGATCGTGTTGTCATTGGCCTCGCATAGATGGATGCCACACACATCGTTCCCGTCGCAGGTGTTATTGGCGACGATGTTGTCGCAGCTAGAGGCTTCCAGCGAGATCCCGTACTGGGTGCTAGAACCGCAGTTATTGCCGGAGATCGTGTCGTTGTTGGAGAGAGACACCCAGATGCCGTTGATCTGATTGTTGGAGCAGGTGTTGTTCGATAGGAGGGAGTGGCTCACATCCAGCAGGACGAGGCCATAATCGTTGCCGTCACACAGGTTATCGTAAATGCTCATGCTTTCCGATTGGTGGAGGTACAGTCCGAAGCCGTTCACGCTGCAGGTGTTGTTGGACATGGTGCTGTCCCTCGAGCCGTATACATAGATGCCGTAGTTGCTATGGCCGTTGCATGTGCTGTTCGACACGGTGTTTTCATCGGAGTATTGTAGATCGATGCCGAGGGTGCCATTGTTATATCTGTTGTCACACAGTGTGTTGTGATCGGAGTTCTCCAGATGGATGCCGCAGTAGTTGCCCTCGCCAAGGTTGTGTGTCAAGGTGTTGAGGTCGGAGAACTGTTGTAGATGGATACCTTCGCTATTATTGCTGCAACGGTTGTTTGATATGACATTTTGGCTCGACCCATACAGATAGATGCCATAGCTGTTGAGGTCACACGTGTTGTTAGAGATGATGTTGGCATCGCCCATCTCGATGCTGATGCCGTCGCTTTCGATGTTGCCGTTGCAGGTGTTGCACGAGATGATGTTCTCGCTCGATTCGATTAGGTAAATCCCATGGTGGTCATTGTCGCTGAGCTGGCTGTTGGTTATGACGTTCTCATTGCACGAGCCTTCAAGGAAGAGACCGCCGTCGTTACCGCTGCAGTTGTTGTAGGACAGGGTATTGTGGCTCGAGCCGTAGAGGTAGATGCCGTAGTAATCGGCGTGATCGTTGCAGGTGTTGTATGATACGGTGCTGTGGCTGGAGGTTTGTAGGAAGATGCCGTAGCCGTTCATAGTGCCGGTACAGTTGTTGTTGGACAGGACGTTATAGGAGGAGCTGTACACCCAGATGCCGTAGAACTCGTTGCCGGAGCAGGTGTTGTTCCATATGATGCTGCTGTTGCAATCGTTCAACAGGCAGATGCCGCTCTCGCCATTGCCACCGCAGGTGTTGTTCCATATGGAATTGTTCCCACTAGATGTGCAGATATAGATGCCGGCACGGGTGTTGCTGTTACAGCTGTTGTTGGAGATGAGATTGTAACTGCTGGATCCCAGATATATTCCATCATAGAAGAGCGAATTATCATTACAGTCGTTGTTGGATACGGTGTTGTTGTCGGATGAGATCAGGTATACGCTGTAATATTGATTCTCACTGCAGTCGTTGTGTATTATCGTGTTGTTATCGGAAGAGTCGAGATTGATTCCGTACCTGTTGTTCCTGCAATCGTTGTTGGAGACGGTATTGTTGTCGGATGAGGAGAGATAGACGCCGTTCAGCGTATTGAGTTTGAGGGTATTATTGGAAACGGTGTTGTTGTCGCCGTGCAACGAGATACGGACGCCGTGCTGATTATTTTCACAAGTATTGTTCAATATGGTGTTGTGGTCAGAATATTCCAGGTAAATGCCGTACCAATTGTGATCGAACGTGTTGCTGGAGACGGTATTGTTGTCGGATGAGGAGAGATAGACACCGACGCCATAGCTACCGCCTCCGCATCCGTTGTCCGTAACGGTGTTGTCGCAGGAGGAGAGAAGGAATATTCCGTATTCGTTGCCATCGCAGGTGTTGTTACCTATGATGTTGTCGTTCGAGGATTCCAAATAGATGCCTCTGTCAGGATTGTTGGAGCAGGTGTTGTTGGTGACGATGTTATTGTTCGAGTTTTGTAACCATACGCCATGAAAAAAGAGGCTGAAGCTGCAGTCGTTGTTCGTGATGGCGTTGTTGTTCGAGTCTAACACACGGACGTTGTAGCTGTTGCCGGTGCAGGTATTGTTGGAGACGAGGTTATTGTCGTTCGCCGAATGTAGGAATATGCCTTGACCGTTGGCGATGCAGGTGTTGTTGAGTACCATGACATTGCTGGAGTCCTGTAGGTATATGCCGTAACCGTTGGCGGTGCAGGTGTTGTTGGAGACCAGGGCGCCGCTGGAGATCAGGCAGATGGCCATTTGTTCTTGCCCGCTGCAGTTGTTGTTCTCTACGATATTGTCCTCGGAATTCCCCAGATAGATGCCATATTGGTTGTTGAGGACGGTGTTGTGAGAGATGGTGTTATTAACGGAGGAGTCCAGATAGATAGCTCGGTCGTTGCCACCACAGGTGTTATTGTAGATGACATTGTGATTGCTCGAGCTGTAAACGGAGATGCCGTGGTTGGTGTTGTTGTCGCAGGTGTTGTTCGCTATGGTATTGTGCTCGTTCGAGGTGTACAAGTAAATGCCATTGTTGCCATTGCCGCTGCAATTGTTGTTCGTAACGGTGTTGTGGTCGCATGTGGACATCCACATGCCATCGTAGTCATTACCGCAGAAGACGTTGTCCGAGATGGTGTTCTCGTTCGTTCGGGAGATGTAGATGCCGAAGTTGTTGTCGCCGCAGGTGTTGTTGGAGATGGTGTTGCTGGTAGGGACGATGCTGCTCGAGCCGCCGATGTAGATGCCGTACTGTTCGTTCGCGCTGCAGGTACTGTTCGCAACCGTGCTGTTGCTGGAGTAGGCCAGGTTGATGCCGATGATGTTCCCGCTGCACGTCATGTTCGAAACGGTGTTGTTGTTGGACTCTCGCAGATACGCACCATATCTGTTCGAGCTGCAGGTCATGTTCATCAACGCGACGTTCGTGACGTTCCGCAGGTTGATCCCGGCGCCTTCTGAGTAAGTGCCAGTATTGCTTGCCTCATGCAGGTAGCAGTCCTGTATGACCAGATGCGCGGTGGTGTTGCCGATGTATATGCATATACCGCCGTCCCCGGTGATGTCCAGGCCCTGAATGACGTACGGGTCCATTTCCGTCCCGGAACCGGTCCCATTGTTGGTTATCCAAGTATCAAGTTCTGTATCGTTATTGATGCGAATGGTCCCGTGTACCGTAAGGTCCGCGGCCTCGACCGTGCCGGTCATATCGGAAGAGATGAAGGCCATGGTGATGAGAAGTGCGAAAATGATCATTACGAATCTCGAAATCCTGCCCATTTAAATTTTCTCCTTTTTAATAATATTATATATATTTACGATTTTTTGTATATATAATGTCTCATACATTATTGATTTTTATATTATAAAATAATTATGAATATATTGAGCTGCTGTTCTAGTATCGGCATGACTATAAAGATGATTGAGACGACGATCTGGCATTGGTGACCAGATCCACTGAGGGAATGGTCAACGGTCGGCCGTCACTTGTTCAATGAGGCCAATGCTTGCTTCGTGTAGTTCTTGGCCTCTTCCTGACCTGTGGCGGTCAGCGGTCCTTTCATCCCTGTGACGCCGATGTGCAGCACTTCGTCCTTGACGTTCAGCCCATCGGCCTTGGCCAGGTCGCGCAGCTTGGCCGCGGCCCCCTTGGTGGCCCAACTGCCCTTGTTCCTCTCGGCCATGTCCTCGGGCACGCCCATCATGGTATCGAACATGACTATGGGCTGCTCCTTCCA
The DNA here is from genome assembly GCA_016926075.1 of Methanomassiliicoccales archaeon. GTDB lineage: Archaea > Thermoplasmatota > Thermoplasmata > Methanomassiliicoccales > UBA472 > UBA472. The sequence continues at coordinate 2,120 of JAFGPG010000028.1, read as the reverse complement.
CCCCATGGCCTTCAGGTTCTTGGCGAAATCCTTGGCCACGGAGGTCATCTTGAACCATCGGGTGGGGGAACCTAGGAACATCATGTCCCCCTCCAGAGCGGGCTTGGCGTTCTCCCTCAGGTTCACCAGGACCGCCTCGTTCCCACCGGCCTTGATCTCCTCCGCGATGGCCTCGGCCACCTTCTTCGTGTTGCCGTACACGCTGTCATAGACTACCATGCTCTTCATTGAAGGACCCCCTCTCATTCTGTTGAGCAATATTCCACGAGCGTACCTTAATTGTTACCTTGCGGGTCCTTTGAAAGTCTGGATGGTCGGGCATGATGGTTCGTTAGCGCTGTATCAGGACCTTCCCATGGTCCTGTTCCCCCATCGCTACAGCGCCCAGTCCCATCCATCATGTGGTGCTCAGATATGGGGTCGGTCCATGACCTGGTCGGCCACGAGATGGATAGACTTTTGCCATCCCTCATTTCTTCATCGGTCGGTACACCAGGTGGAGGTGGGGGGTGAAGTTATTAAATAATGTTAGTTATGATAACTATTATCAATAAGAAATTGGATTTGTTCATGGTCCATGTGCCAGGTGAGATCTGGTCGTTGAGGTGAGGGGGATGAGAATGACGTGGAGGGAAGGAGACAGTGGGGCCGATGTAAGACCTATGCCTGGGTCCCATTGTCCGGCATCTTCATTCGACCCCAAGCTGAGGAGCGGGGTCCTTACGATATTGAGCTCTTCCTCTCACCGAAACGGTTGGACCGGTGAGATCATATGACCCTCAGGAGACCGGACTATCCCTTCTCGGCCATAGTGGGGCAGGAGGAGATGAAGGAGGCGTTGATTCTCAATACCATAGACACCTCCATCGGAGGGGTCCTCATCAGAGGGGAGAAGGGTACCGCCAAGTCCACCGCAGTCCGGGGATTGGCCGAGGTACTGCCCAATAGGAAGACCGTGGTGGGTTGCCGGTTCCACTGCGATTGGACCCATCCGGATAAACTGTGCCCGGAATGCCTGGCCAGGGTCGATGAGGGGGAGGAACTTCAGTACGAGTCCATCCCCATGAAGGTCGTGGAGCTGCCCCTGAGCGCCACCGAGGACCGCGTGGCCGGCACCCTGGACATCGAGCACGCTCTCACCACCGGGAAGAAGAAGTTCGAGCCCGGCATACTGGCTGAGGCCAACGGTAACCTGCTCTACGTCGACGAGGTCAATCTGTTAGACGATCATCTGGTGGACCTTCTTCTGGACTCCGCCGCCCTGGGGGTGAACTACGTGGAGAGGGAGGGCATATCATTCATGCATCCCGCCAGGTTCGCCCTGGTGGGGACCATGAACCCGGAGGAGGGGGACCTGAGGCCGCAGCTTCTGGACCGTTTCGGCCTGGCGGTGGACGTGAAAGGGGAGACGGACCCGGAGCTTCGGGTCCAGGTTATCAAGAACCGTATGGACTACGAGCTGGACCCCGAGACCTTCAGAGCCTCCTTCGAACAGCAGCAGGAGGAGCTCAGCCAAAGGATAACGAGGGCTCAAAATCTTGTGCATCGCGTAAAGGTCGGCGAGGAGGTCCTCTCGGTGGCGGTGGAGCTGGCCCTGCACCTCAAGGTCGATGGTCACCGGGCGGACATCAACCTCATCAAGGCGGCCAAGGCCTGGGCGGCCTATGAGGGCCGGGAGGAGGTGCGGGCGGAGGACATAATACACGTGGCCAAGCTGGTATTGCCCCACAGGATGAGGCGCCTACCTTTCGAGGAGGCGAGGTTGGACATGACGGAGCTGGAGGTATGGTTGAGGGACCGCCTGGCTCAATAGGGTCCTATCCCTTCAGCGCGGTGGTCGGCCAGGACCACGTCAAGCGTGCCCTCCTCTGCGCCTTGATCGATGACCGCATCACCAGCGTTCTCATCATCGGAGGGGCGGGGGTGGCCAAGTCCACCCTGGTGCGTTCCTTGCCCCGTCTGGCCGCCCCTCGCCGGCTGGTGACCGTGCCGGTGAACGTGACGGCGGAGCGTCTGACCGGCGGGATGGACCTGGAGGTGGCCATCTCGGAGGGGCGAAGGGTCCGGGAGGCGGGGCTGCTGGAGGAGGCCGATGGGAACATACTGTTCCTGGACCAGGT
>JAFGPG010000110.1 GCA_016926075.1 Methanomassiliicoccales archaeon | reverse complement strand
TGGATTTGAACGATTTCCCCCCGTACCTTCATTTCATGAACAGCGAGGGGGCCTCGGGCTTGGGGGTGAAGCAGGCCTCTCCCATCTCCAGCATCTGCGCGCCGCTCTCCTGGGCGGTCTCGGCGATGGCCCTCTCGAATGCTTTACGTAGATCCCCTGGGGCGGCCGACACGCGGGCGTTCAGTACAAGCTTCCCTTCGCCGCTGAAATAGCGGCCCCCCTTCAGTCCCTCCACCTGCATGCGGTCCTCCACCATGCTCATCTTGGCCGAGGCGGTGGGGGAGATGAGCATGACCTTGACGTGGCCAATGGTGTCGGGGGGGAACTCCGTGGCCACCCGGCGCATGAGTGAGGTGACGAAGGCATTGATGTCCAGACGGCCGTCCGCCATCAGTCGGGCATGGGCGTTGAACCAGCCCATCGATGCCTTCTCCATGGCGAACATCCTCTGGTCCACCTCCCGCGGTTCCTTGGAACTCACCCGGTCGGACAGCACGATCCGCAGTATCTGGTCCAGGTTCTTGCGGCTAAGGGCGGAGCAGACGATGACCGGGGTGTCCGGGGCCTCCTTGTTCAGCACGCCCAGGGCCTCCTCGATCTCCCCTTCCTCGAGGCGATCGGCCTTGGACAGCAGGATGTACTCCGCCTCGGTGATCTGATGCGAGGGGATGAGCTTGCCCGGAACCAGCCCCTGGGGCCGCCTGATCAGTTCCGCGGCCCGGGTCCCGTCCACCACCACAAAGAAGGGGGCCACCTGGAACTCGTCGGGGTACATGGAGCGAAGGGGCGCCACCACGGAGCCCAGTATGGCCGTGGACGTGCCGATGGGCTCGGCGATGATGATGTCCGGTCTTCCCATGGAGACCAGGGAACGGGCGTTCTTGACGAACTCCCCGAAGTTGGCGCAGAAGCATCCCCCAAGCACGTCCTTGACATCGAAACCGGCGTCCTTCATGTACTCGGTGTCCACCAGCACGTTGCCCTGGTCGTTGGTTATGATGGCCACGGACTTACCGTGCTTTGATCTCAATACCTTCCCCAGCGTCGCGGCCAGGGTGGTCTTTCCCGCCCCCAGGTATCCGCCCAGAACGACGAAACGGGTCGGGACCTTGTCTCCGGAATCCATGGAGGTGTATCGTGCCATCACGCTTATACGTTTCTTGGGAGTACAATATTACAGTCCCTCGATCCGTATGGTCCGTCGCAGGAAGGCACAGGTCTGACAGGGGATGTCGATGATGCAGGGCTGTCCGGCCGGGATGCCCTTGATGGCCTCCAGGAGAGCCAGGTCCATGGGGCGGTAGGGGGGGTAACGGTTGTTGGCGTCCAGGACCGCCTTCTCCGAGGGGGTGGGGGTTTGGGCGTCGAAGCGCGACTGGGCGAACCTCATGCATTGCTCGGCCTCCCCCTCGCTGCACTGGTCGCAGCGCGCCCCCACCCTGACCACCGGCCCGTAGAGGTCGGCCAGGGGGTCCACCAGGAATATGCCGTTCTCCTTCCCTATGGTGATGAACACGGAATAGGGATGGGCGGCCTCGATGAGCTCCATGCGCGTGCCGCGCACCTTCTGCTCCTCCTTGACCCTCCAGAAATCGCGCAGGTGGTGGTTGAGCTGGTAGATCAGCTGATGGTACTCGATGCCCAAAGCATCCGCCAGTTCCTGCTTGCTGATCGGCGTGTCCCTGGTGGAGCGGTACAGCTTGGTCAGTATGCGCTTCCGAAGCTCGTGGTTCACTATGGAGGTGTACGTTTCCGGGTCTATGTAGGACATCTCGATGCGGCAGTCAGTGGTCAATATTACTTGATTCTATTCTCAATTATTTAAGTGTTCACGCCGTGAAGTCCGGTAGGCTGATCGTAACCCCAGCGAGTAAGTCCTCCCGAGGTCTTGGGTCGGGCATGGTGGGAATGGTCAAGAAATGTCCTTGCTGCGGAGCCCTGTCCGATAGTGACCGCCTATCCTGCGACCGATGCGGATTTCAATTCAAGAGATCGCTCCAAAGTGCGTCCTTGGAGAGGACGAGGGAGGGACGCATGCGCATCGTGGCCTCGACCCCCGCCAGGGGGATGGAGGCTGTGAACAATGGGGGGCGCCTGGGCGATCGGACCGTACTGTGGGTGCTGATGACCGTTCTGGCCCTGGTCCCGATCACCCCCTGGGCATCCACTTGGGAGGGGACATTGAGCGTTCCGGCGTGCAACAGCGAGGTCCTCTACGGTAGGTACATCCTACTGCTGGCGGTGGCGGGGTCGGTCGTGGCCCTCACGGACACGGTGGTCCGTGACCTGAGGCTCAAGAGGGCCGCCCTGCTGGGAGTGGGAGCGGGGGCCTTCCTCATGACCTTGGCCGATTACCTGTATGTGATGGGGACCGTATGGAGCTGCGCCCCCTTGGCCACCGTCCTCGAACCGGGCCTCGGGATGTACCTCTCCTTCGCGGCCAGCCTGGCGGTCGTAATCGTCATCCTGCGTCCCGAAGGAAAGCCCTCCGGCAGCCGATCACGGGTCAGATACGTGATCAGACCAGGTTCTCCGGGTTCAGGACCTTGAGCTCGTCGACCACGAACCGTCCGTCCTTGCGTATCAGCACCCCATCGAAATATATCTCCCCGCCGCCCCATTCGGGGGTCTGGCACAGAACCATGTCCCAGTGTATGGTGGAACGGTTTCCGTTGTCCGCCTCCTCGTAGGCGTTGCCGGGGGTGAAATGGATGGAACCGGAGATCTTCTCATCGAAGAGGGGGTCCAGCATAGGGCTCTTGATGAAGGGGTTGACCCCCAGGGCGAACTCCCCCACGTACCGCGCCCCCTCGTCCGTGTCCAGAATGGCGTTGAGGCCCTTGGTGTCCGAACCGGTGGCCTCCACGATCCTGCCGTCCTTGAACCTGAGCACGTTGTTATCGAATACTTTGCCCTGGTACAGGGTCCTGGCGTTGTAGCTGATGACCCCGTTGACCGAGTCCCGGACCGGGGCGGTGTACACCTCGCCGTCCGGGATGTTGCGCTCACCGTCGCATTTGACCACCGGGATGTCCTTGATGGAGAAACGAAGGTCGGTTCCCGGCCCCACGATGCGCACCTGCTCCGTGCGTTCCAGCAGGTCCACCAGCGGATCCATGGCCCGGGACAACCTTGAATAGTCCAGGGTACAGGTGTCGAAGTAGAAGTCCTCGAAGGCCTCTGTGGACATCTGGGCCTGCTGGGCCATGGCCGAGGTGGGCCATCTTAGCACCACCCATCTGGTCCTGGGGACCCTCCACTGCGAATGGACCGGCCCCCACCACAGCTTGTTGTAGAGGTCCATCTTCTCCACCGGAACATCGGAGCTCTCGGTGATGTTGTGGGAGCCGCGCATGCCTATGTACGCCTGGGCCCTCTTCATCTTCTCCAGCTCCACCTCGCCGATCTGGGCCACGGTCTTGCGGTCCGCTCCCTTCAGAAGCTTGCGGAGCACCCGGGCGGAGCGCATGGCGAGCATGGGGACGCCCTCCACCTCGTACACCTTTGAAAGGAGCACCTCGAGCATCTCCACCGGCATGTCGAACGCCTCGATATAGACCGTCTCCCCCTTCTGCAGCCTCAAGGAATGATCGATGAGCACATCGGCCAACTTGCGCATCCTAGGGTCGTACATACGAGCCTGGTCAATCCCTTGGAGAGTATATCACAGTTGGTAAAGCTGCCTCGCTCGGGGTCTGGACGTTGGGTTTTTATCAATCGTCCCTGGTCCAGGCGAAGAGGCGACCTCCGATGTTCTCCAGACCGACAGGGGCCCCGTAGAGTGCGGAGAGCTCCTCGCCGTTCAGGAGCTCCATCCCTCCATCGCGGAATAACGCGCCCTGCTTGACCATGACCACCCGCTCCATCTCCGGGATGATGTCCGAGGGGTCGTGGGTCACCAGCACCAGTGCACGGCCCTCCCTGGCCAACGACCTGATGGCCTGGCGCACCAGATGTTTCCCGGTCAGGTCCAGCGAGCTCATGGGCTCGTCCAGTATGAGGGCCTCGGGCGAGTTGACCAAGGCCCGGGCCATGAGCACCCTACGGGCCTCGCCGGTGGACAGGGTATGGAAACGGCGGTGGGCCAGATGCTTCGAGCCTACCGAATCCAACCTCTCCAGGGCTAAGGTCTCCATCTCTGGTGCGATGTCCTGCGAGCGGTTGGTGCCCAGGGAACCGAAGAACCCGGAGAGCACCGCGTCCAGGCAGTCCATGTCGCGGGCGAGGTCCACCTGAAGGTCGGTGGAAACCAGGCCGAACGCCTTCCACACGTCGAACAGGTTCCAAAGGTCCATGCCCCGCAGCCGTATGTGGGCACCTGGCACGGAGGTGTCCTGCCGATGCTCGCCCATCATGGTCTTGATCAGGGAGGACTTGCCGGAGCCGTTGGGCCCCAGGATGACCAGGCGCTCTCCCTGCATGATGGTCAGGTCCACATCGTGCAGCAGGGTGGCCGTTCCCTTGACCACGCTCACCCTGCTCATCTCTATGATGGGGCCACCGGACATCGCTTCGGGTATCAGATGGGGGGTATTAACCTCTTCATGTCCCTCCCCGGCAAGATCGGGGTATGGACCAGCGTACCACCTGAGGTGTCCTGGGTCGCTAGGTCGTGCCTTCCCCTCGGTCTTCGAGGATGGGGATATCGAAGGGAGATGGGTCGGACCTTCGGTCGGGCAGGTCATGGCACGCCCGGAGGGGACCTGGACCATGTCGTTCCGTTCACCTGCTGGACCGCTCACGGAGGGTGCGCACTAGGTCCAGTCTCCGGAACCACCTTATGGGCCAGATGATGGAGGGCCATACGAACATCCATCCGATGACCACCACGGTCACCGTCGTGGCGATGGAGAGGATGATGGGGATGTAGAACACGGCTTCTTCCATCATCGTGGCGAACACCTTGGCCAGGAAGAAGGCGAATGGTATGGAGAGCATGGCGGAGATGGTGGCCTGGGTCCCCACCTCCACGGCCAACGACCTCCAGATGAAAGACCGGGGCAGCCCGAGGGAGGCCAGGGCGGTGAACTCCACGTCCCTCTCCGCGGTCGATATGATGGTGGCCAGTACGGCCACGGCAAGGGCGATGAGCAGATTGAGGGCGAAGAAGGCGTAAAGCATCGAGATGGCCCCCTCGTACATGTTGCTCAGCGAAAGCCTCACGTCCTCTTTCAGCTCGATACCGCCTACCATTGGGTCGCCCGCCAGGACGGAGACGTAGTCAGCGGTGTGAGCGGGATCGTCCAGTACCACGAAGACCCCTTGGCAGAGCCCTTCGCCCAACAGGGCCATCACCGATGCGTTGCTCGTATAGATGGCATTGGTCTGCAGGTCGTTGACCTCTCCCGTGACCAGTAGTGTCTCCGTTCGTCCTCCCAGGTTCAAGGTGATACGTTCGCCAGGACCGACCTTGAGCTCTTCGGCTATCTTCTTGGCGAGGACCGCCCCCTCGAAATCGAGGGACCCTCTTCGCAGCTCGAACGTCCTCACCTCTTCGATGTCCGAAGCGGCCAGCACCGAAGCCCCGACCGACGCTCTATCGGACGAGGCCACCCCGTTCAGGGTCACGAAGGGAACGGTCGTATTGGCCGGCCCATAGGAGAAATCGTTGATGGCCTGGTCACTGTCCAGGGGGGCGTTGAAGGTGATCCTCACGTCCCACCGTTGTGCGGACATCTGCTCATCGAAATAGGTCTGGGTGGAATCGACCATGAGCACCCACGACCCGGCCGCGCCGATGGACAGCCCTATGGCCATGAGCACCACAGCCGCCCGCTTCGGTTCCCGGAAGAGATTGCGAAGGCCCAGAGAGGACGCCAAAGTGAGAGTCGCACGACCGAAGGTCCATACCTTGGTCCGGGGTACGTACCTCAGGGCGTCGTTGACGCTCTGGCGGAGGACCAGGGCTACGGGAACGAGGACCGCGGTGATGACCGCAGTTACGATGACCAGGAGCCCCGTCAGGAAGGGCAACGGTGCGAAGGGCATCACGAAGGGGATCTGCCCCATCATGTCCAGGGCCATCTGGGAGATCATGGCGGTGAACCCGTATGCCATCAGGACGCCCAGGGTCCCCCCCAGAACCAGGATGACCCCGGCGATGGCCAGGTAGGAGGAGGCGATGCGCCAGCGGTCGATGCCTAAGGACATGAGCATGCCGATGTTCCTGGAATCGCTCAGCACCAGGCGGTACATGGTGATGAAGATGGAGATCAGCCCGATGAAGATGAACACGATGCTGATGGTCGGTAGCATGACCTTGAACTTGTCCACCCCCATCTGGATGATGACGCTCGTCTGATGGTCCTCGCGATAGGTCATGGAGGAGACGGGCAGAGGAAAGAGGGCGGCCTCCACCTCCTGCCTGGATTGGACGTCGTCGATCATCATGGATATGTCGTTGACCACCTGCCCCAGGACGGTCTGCAGGGTGGTCAGAGGTAGGTAGATGACGCTCATCCCCCCTGAGCCGGGCACTATCGAGCCGGTCTCCAGCTCGTTGATGAGGAACTCGGCCGAGCGGACCTTGCCGACGATGTTCAGCTCGAGGGGCAGGCCGTTGACCGTCACCTCCAGGGAGCCCATGGGCGTCTTGCTGCCGGCCACCATCACGGACTCCTCGGCCGCGGCGAACGACCTTCCCTCCAATAACGTCAGACGGTTGATCTCGCCGTTGACGGGTTGCGATGTCCCGATCAGGACCACCGCCACCTCCGCCCCGCCTATTGTGGCCCGTCCGTTGGCCCTGAGCCTTAGGTCGTAGGTGTCGATGGCCGAGGATGACAATGCATCCTCCACCTCCTCGATCGGCCTTCCCTCCGACAAGGAGACGAACATGTCCGGCATGCCCAGATCGTCCAGATAGGCCGTGGAGCTGACCTCGAGCACCTGGGAGCTCAACATGCCCGCCACCAGCATGGCCATGGCCCATGCGATGATGAAGGAGGAGAGGACCAGGCTCAGCTTCCTGCTCCTCAGCCTTCGCAGGCTCATGCGGACGGTCAAGGTCACGTTCCATCACCTCATATGGACACCAGCTTGCCCTTTCTCAGCTCATAGCACCTGTCCATGTAATCCCGCAACCGTTGGTTGTGGGAGACCACGATGAAGGTGGTGCCCAGCTCCTCGCGCACCTTGGTGAATATCCGCAGGACCATGGTCTCCGTGCTCTCGTCCAGGTTGCCGGTCGGTTCGTCGGCCAGGATGAGGTCCGGTTCCTTGACCATGGCCCGGGCCAGGGCCACTCTCTGTTGTTCTCCCGCCGAGAGTTCCTGGGGGAAGCGGTCCTGCTTCCCATCCAGCCCCACCAGCTCGAGCTGATCGGAGGCCTTGTTCCTCATCTCCTCCCTGCCTTTCTTGCGGCCCTCGAGGGCCAGCATGATGTTCTCCAGGGCGGTCAGGGTGGGGATGAGGTTGTAGAACTGGAAGACGAAACCGACCTTGTTGCGTCGATACTCGTTCAACTGCCGCTGGTCCAGGGAGGTGACCTCGATGTCGTCGAGCACGATACGGCCCTGGTCCGGTCTCTCGATGCCCCCGATGGCGTTTATGAGGGTGGTCTTCCCCGAGCCCGATGGTCCCATGATCATGACCATATCCCCCCTGTCCATCGTCAGGCTCAGGTCCTTAAGGACGGTGGTGGTCTCATCGCCATTGCTGTACGACTTGCTTACGTTCTCCAGGCTGAGGAAGGCCATGGCCTATCTTGGATTGGATGATCGGAAGATTAGAAGTAAGTTGTGCCCTTGATCCACGGCATTGTTGAGGAGGGGCGAATGGTGGCACCCGTATGCACGATGTCGCCACGGAGACCGTCCCAGATGGCGACCGGTCGAAGTACGTGAGGACCGCCCTCAGCAACCTCGAGGAGATGGGCATGAGCGATCTGCCCTCTTCAGGGATTTGATCCTCATCAGGGTGGGGTTCGGACCGACCTCACGGAGGGTGAGATGGGAAGTGACCAGGACAGGTATCTCGGAGAATGAGCGTTGTGACATCGCGATGTAGGACACCATCGCAGATACGTTAATATGATTC
>JAFGPG010000109.1 GCA_016926075.1 Methanomassiliicoccales archaeon | reverse complement strand
AGGGAGATGGTCTCGATGACCCCGCTCCGTTCGGCGATGGATGTGCAGACGATGTTCAGTACGCCGCTGATGGTGTTCTGGTCCGTCCCCGTGATGTCGATGAACAGGTTGGTTGTCTCCTGGGTGACCGTGGTCAGGCGCCCGTTGATGATGGGCGGGAAGGACAGCAGCTCCTCGTTGCGGTCCAGGATGACCGGGTAGAGCGGTTTGCCCTCCAGCAGGTGGCGGTAGTCCCTGCCCTTCTCATGCCTCTCCAGGACCTGGGCCAGGGTCATTGGCTCCTCCTTGGCCAGGGGGACGAAGGTGATGGAGTCCGGGAGGACGGCCTTATAGACGAAGGGCGGTGTGACCTTATCCAGGTCGTGCACGCCTATGGCCACCTTGGCCCTCTTGCGTCCCACGGTGAGGTGCAGCTTCTCCTGCATCTCCATGAGGGAGCGTATGGTCCTGTCATCCATCCTGACCCCCCTGATGACCGCCCCCACGACATAGGGTCGCACGTTGCGGACAGAGCTCTCCACCCTGAGGGAGATGTCCGAGGCCGCGATGTCATAGGTGCGCAGCCCCAGTTCGATATCGAAGAAGGCGCGCAATGCTCTGGCCAGCCCCTCAACGGAATAGAGGTCGGGGCGGGTGGGGAAGAACTCAATGGACGCCTCCTTGCTCTCCGGGTCGAAATCATGCAGGTCAGCCCCGATCATCGGGATACGCTCCAGGACCTCCTGGTCCTTCATCTGCGTCCCCATCAGGGACTTGAGGTCCTCGAGGTTGAAATTGATGACTGGCATTATAGGCGCCCCATGCGGTTGAAGGTATATGAGGATTATTAAGGGAGGACTCAGCGCCCCAGTTCCCGGTGCGCCCTGCCCAGCTCGCCCGCGGCCTGTGCGGCCAGGGTGGACAGCTCGCCGGCCAGCACCAGTGCCCCGGCGATCTCCGCCAGTTTCTTGGCCTTGCCGGTCCCTAGGCACCCCATCATGGAGAGCGCCTCGCTCTGGCAGGGAAGTCGGGTCCCTCCACCAACCGTGCCCACCTCCAGGCAGGGAAGACGCACCGAGATGTACACCCCCTCCTCGCAGAGCTCGCAGGTGGTACTGGCCATGCTCCCCTCCACCACCTGGGCGGCGTCCTGTCCTGTGGCGATGAAGAGAGCGGCCAGCATGTTGGCGGCATGCGCGTTGGACCCGTAGCACAGGGAGAGGGCGCTGCCCACCAGGTTCTTGCGATAGCATGCCTCCACCATGGCCCCCGGTGTGGCGTGCAGCCTATCCCTGACCACGGCCTCCGGGATGCGCACGTCCGCCAGTACGATCTTGCCTCGTCCTTCGATGAAGTTCAGGGCGGCTGGCTTCTTGTCCACGCACATGTTACCGGACACGGACACCATCCTGGCCTCGGTCCTCTCCTCAATTAGCCGGCTGGCTGCCTCGGTGGCTATGGTGGCCATGTTCATGCCCATGGCATCGCCGGTGTCATAGGAGAACCGCAGGAACAGGGAGCGACCGGAGGCGAATGCCCGGATTTTGAGAAGCCGTCCGTGACGGGTGGTGGCCTCTGCGGCGGCCTTGATCTCCTCGAAATGCTCGTTGACCCACTCCACGACCTGCCTGGCCTGGCGCACACCCCCGGTGCGGAACACAGGAGCCCTGGTCATCTCGTCCTTGATGATGACCACCTCCGCGCCACCGCAGGAGGTGACGATGGAGGTCCCTCGGTTCACCGAGGCCAATAACGCACCCTCGGTGGTGGCCAGGGGGACCAGGAACTCGCCGTCGGCATGGTCGCCCCTCACCCTGAGGGGGCCGACGAAGCCCAGTGGCACCTGGGTGCATCCGATCATGTTCTCCACGTTCTTCTCCGCCAGAAGGGGATCGAAGGTGCATCCGCCGCTGTGTTCCAGATGTACGCCTGTGGACTCCTCCACCGCTCGGCGTCGTTCGTCCATGTCCGCGCGGGTCTTGCCCTTGTTCTTCAGGCCCTGGTTCGAGCTCATCCTGAAAGAATCAGGGTCGTATTAAATAACCTTCTGCCTCACCTTTTCAACGATGGTTAATCCATGTGTTGTTCGGCCAGAACATTGCTGGGTGACCTGATGTCCGGGGATACTCCCGAATCATACCTAAGGACAAGGTTTTCGTTTCCGGGAGCTCTAGGAAGGGAATAAAAAGAGAGTTCAACATAATTTTAAGTAACATCAAATATAATAAAATAAAGACCTCTGCTTAAATCTCGTTTTCGCGCTCAAAAATTCTCCAAACCTACTTATAGTTACGGGTTAAGCTTTAATATCAGAAGCGTTAATGCGGGGGACTCAAGATGCAGTGCATCTAGAGGGCGTTACCAGAAATGTATAGCATGAGTCCAAGGACGGGCAAGCTATTGAGCGACACTGAGGTCGTGAAGAAGTATGTGCAGGAGAACGAGTGGGGATTGTCCACCGCGATAGACCTAAAAGATTGCGACCCAGATAAGATACGCAGTAAGGAGGTCATCACCCAGTTCGCCATCGACCTGTGTGAGTACATCAATATGAAGAGGTTCGGTGAACCGATCGTGGTCCGGTTCGGGCCCACACCCAAGGTCGAGGGGTACTCCCTGGCCCAATTGATAGAGACCTCCATGATCTCCGGACACTTCGCCGAGGATACCAATCGCGCGTTCATTGATATCTTCAGTTGCCGGGAATATCCACCCGAAAAGACCGCCAGGTACTGTAAGGAGTACTTCGGGGCCAAGGAGATGGAGTATTCCGTATCCTTCAGGAACTAAACGCCCGCCTGAAATACAGGACTCGAACGATCTCCAGCTGCGGTCACCACCGCAGACTGGTCTCCTTTCTTATCCAATCATCTCATCACGCACCTTTCTCGCGTCCCTTTCCGCAGAATTGCCGGTCATCGATGGCCCTGAAAGGCCAGGACGAGGGAAAGGTTTAAAATTTAACGCCGCATTCGCCAATCCACTTGGGCCCATAGCTTAGCCTGGTTGGAGCGCCCGGCTGATAACCGGGAGGTCAGGTGTTCGAATCACCTTGGGCCCATCCATTT
>JAFGPG010000108.1 GCA_016926075.1 Methanomassiliicoccales archaeon | reverse complement strand
TCATCGCACTTGTTGGCATCGATGACCGCGACATCGTCCACGGTTATGGCCTGGTTAGGGCAGACGTCCTCGCAAGCTCCGCATCCCACGCATTCCTCTATGATGACTTTGACCACCATCGTAAAGCACCTTTTCAGGGAGAAAAAAAGCGTTCTATTTATCCTTTTCCGCGTCCAGTATGCGTCTCACCGTACTATGAGCACGGAGGTCTTGGCCCTCTTGGAGAGGGAGGATGATACGCTGCCGATGAGCGCCCCTTTGGTCGCGCCCATGCCCCGGCTCCCGGTGACGATGAGGTCCGGATGGAAGGTGTCCGCGAACTCTAGGATCTTGGTTACCGGAGGACCGTGAAGAAGGTGGGTGGAGGCGTCAACGCCCTCGGAAACGAGTATCTCCAGGGACCTCTGCAGCACGTTCCTACCATGTTCCTCCATCTCCTCGGTGCTCACCTCGGCCACCAATGAGGCGAACTCGCGCACCTCCACAACGCACACCACGGCCATCTCGTAGGAGGGAGCGGTCAAGGCCAACATTGCCGCCTTCCTCAGGGCCTTCTCCCCGTGCACTGAGCCATCCACGGCCACCAGCAGTCTCAACGGCTTACCTTCCATGGGTCGAACCACCTCTGGGCGATCATTGTGGGCGCAAGGGCCCCTATGAGTATCGTTCCCACCAGTATTGAGAATTGCGTTTGGTCTATGTGACCCTGTTCGACGCCGAACTGCAGGAAGACCAGGCCGAATGTCAATGATGTGGCCATGAGAAGGGATACGTAAATATGATTACGTTTTATGGTGAGACGGGAGACGGGCAGCACGGCGGCCATCTTCAGCAGTATGCGCACCATCGATAGCAGCGCTATGACCACGATGCCCCCCACCAGGGCGTCCATCGAGACGTTGGAGCCGGCGGCTATGAAGAACAGGGAGACCATGAAGCCCAGGAACACGGTGCGTACCTTGGACCAGGCCTCCGGCCTCCTGTGCAGGGTGGAGGACAGGACGAAGCCCAGCAGGTAGGCGGGAAGCACCGCCGCCACCCCGGCCACCGAGGCCAGCCCGGCCAATAGGATCAATGGTAGGAGTATCAGCTTGACCTCCGGCTCCCCCGGGCGACCGTGCACGCGGTCCAGCAGCTTGCCCATGTATTTCCCACTCAGGGGAAGGATCAGCAGCGCGGCCAGCACAAGTATGAGCGCCTCGACGCCGGGAGGGGCGAACAGAACGGCCAAGGCCACGGAGGCCAGGAGGTTGGTCAGGAAGCAGGCCGCAAGAACGAGGGAGCCGATCTCAGTACGCGCCTTGCCGCCCTCGACGAGCACCACGTAGACGATGGCCACGGACGTCTCGGAGAGGGCCACGCCCGCCAGGAGAGAGGCGGTCCAGGACCATCCTCCGATGTGATGCAGCAGGGACGGCACGACGATGAGCACGGGAAGGAAGGAGGCCAACGATAGCGGGAGACTGCTTCGCCACTGACCGCGCACCTTGGCGTATTCCATCTCCGAGCCGGCCAGGAAGGTCAGCCCGACGCCGGCCAACATGGACAGGAAGGCGAACCAGGGGATCTCTATGGAACGGATGCCCAGGGCCTCTCCAACGGCCAGCCCCAGAAGTATCTCGAACAGGGCCGCGGAGAGACCAAAGCGTGAGGCGATGACCTGTGCGGAGACCGCCAGGAAGAGCAGCAGGGCCAAGGTCAACAGTTCGTTCATGAGGGCACAGTGGGCAGGGGCATCTTCGACAAACCATTAGAATTTTACCACCACGCGCTTCAAATACGCTCCTGATGATAGGGCCAACATGCGTTACGTCTCCGGCCTCGTGCTGGGCCAGGATGGTTTCTTCCAGGGCCACGTGGGCATGGAGGAGGGGACCATCGTCGAGGTGGGGAGGGGCAGGAGGGAAGGGTCGGAGGCTCAGGGGCTCATAGTGCCCACCCTGGTCAATGGGCATACCCACATCGCCGACCACCTGGTCCCACTGGACCCCTCCCTTTCCTTGGAGGAGCTGGTGGCCCCGCCGCACGGCCTCAAGCACCGTGTGCTGGAGGCGGCCCGAGAGGAGGACCTTCTGCGGGCCTTTCTGGAGATGAAGCGGTTCATGGCACGTCGGGGCGTCTCCCATTTCCTGGACTTTCGGGAAGGAGGGTACGCGGGGGTGGAGGCCTTGCGTCGCCTGGACGGGGAGGGTTCGCACCCGTTCATCATGGGCCGGCCCAAGGCGCTCGAGTTCTGTCGCCAGGAGGTGCACGGGCTGCTGGAGGTGGCGGACGGTGTGGCCGTCTCCTCCATCTCGGACTGGGAGTACTCGGAACTGCAGAAGCTGGCGAAGGAGGTTCGCTCCCAGAGGCGGCCCTTCGCCCTGCACGTCAGTGAGCGGGTGAGGGAGGACATCGACAGGGTGTTGGACCTCAAGCCTTCCTATCTGGTGCACCTGACGGACGGCACGGACGAGGACATGGCTAGGGTGGCCCAGGAAGGTGTCCCGGTGGTGGTGTGCCCGCGCTCCAACCTGTACTTCGGGAAGGTGCCTCCTTTGGCCAGGTTATTGGACCAGGGGGTCACCCTGGCCCTGGGCACGGACAACGCCATGGTCTGTCTTCCGGACATGCTCGCGGAGATGGAGCAGGCCGCCAGGCTTCTGCGGACCCAGGGGTGTGGGGGGGTAGAGGAGGCGCTTCGGATGGCCCTGAACGGAAGAAAATTATTAAATGGCCAGGAATCGTTATGTATAGAACCGGGCGCACGGTGCGAGCTGATGGTGCTCAGGTACAGGGGTGGGGACCCGACCGCCGACCTTGTTCTGAGAAGCGCTGCAGAATCACCGGAACTGGTATGTATCGGAGAGCATTGTTGGAGCTGAGAACATGGTCCTGTTCAAGAAGATACTGATCCCCACGGACGGAAGCGAGTACACCAAGGCCGCTGTCACGAAAGGTCTGGAGATGGCGAAGGTCATGGGGGCGGAGGTCACCGCGCTCTACGTCGTGGACCAGACCTCGTTCATCAACTTTCCCATGGACTCCACCATCGTCAGCGTGTACACCCTGTTGGAGAAGGAGGGCGAAGAGGCCATGGAGTACGTCAAGAAGGAGGCGGAGGCCATGGGGGTCAAGGTGACCAGCCGGATCGAGGAAGGCTCACCCTCCCGTAAGATCGTGGACCTGTCCGAGGAGCATGATCTGGTGGTCATGGGCACTTTGGGCCGGACCGGTTTCTCCAAGCTACTGCTGGGAAGCGTGGCCGAGCGCGTTGTCCGCTTCGCAAAGTGCCCCGTCCTGGTCGTGAGGTCCCCGGGGGAGGAAAGCTAGATGGCCAACGTCGGGGACGTCATGACGTCCAATCCCATCGTGGCCCAGGTGCCAGGCTCCCGCCAGGAGGTGCTGAGGATAATGGTGAAGCACAACCTGACCGGAATGCCCGTGGTGCGCAGGAGCGACGGTTCCCTGGCCGGTATGATCACCCGCCAGGACATCTTCGACCATCCGGACGAGGAGCAGGCGGCCCTGATCATGCAGCGCGATTTCGATTCCATCACCCCCAAGGCCTCCGTGGAGGAGGCGGCCAAGATACTGGTAGGCAGGGGCATGCGCCATCTGCCAGTGGTGGAAGGGGAGCGCATCGTGGGGATACTGACCCCCGCCGACCTGCTGTGCATCGTGGAGAAGAGGGGCATCGACTTACCGGTGGAGACGGTCATCCGTTCCCCCTGCGTCCCCATCTATCAGGAATCACCCCTGAACGTGGCCTCGGTCATCCTCAGGGTCTCCCAGTCCACCGCCCTGCCGGTGCTGGACGATCAGGGGCACCTGACCGGCATCATCACCGACCGGGACATATTCAACAAAAGCTACGTGGAAGGCTCGACGGCCCTCACCGAGCTGGGCATGAGCGAGGAGGAGGAGCATTGGTCCTGGGAGGGACTGAGCAACGTCATGAAGCTGTGGTACGAGGTCTCCAAGATCGAACTTCCCGGGATGCCCATCAAGGACATCATGGTCAAGGACCCGGTCACCGTCTTCAAGAAGACCGCCGTCCACGAGGCGGCCCGCATCATGCGCAAGAACGACTTCGGGCAGTTGCCGGTACGGGATAACAAGGACCGTCTGCTGGCCATGATCTACGATCACGATATCATATCCGTGCTTATCAAGGAGTAAGGGACCGATGAAAGAGGTGACGTCGGGGGATGTCCTCTCCCTGTGCAAGAGACGGGGGTACATCTACCCCGCCTACGAGATATACGGGGGCATCGCGGGCCTGTATGACTACGGGCCTCTGGGAACGGTGCTGAAGGAGAACATAGTGGCCCTGTGGCGGCGCATCTACGCCCTGCAGGAGGGCTTCGTGGAGATCGACGGGGACAACATCGGTCCGGAGGCCGTGTTCAAGGCCTCCGGCCACGTGGACAGCTTCGCCGATCTGTCGGTGACGTGCAAGGCATGCGGCGAATCGTACCGTGCGGACCATCTGGTCCAGGGACTGCACCCCAACCCCGATTCCCTGTCCGCGGCGGAGCTGCAGAGACTGCTGCGGGAGAACGATGTGCGATGCCCGTGCAACGGTGAGCTGGCCGACGTGGAGGAGTTCAACCTCATGTTCAAGACCAGGATAGGTCCGGGCGGGGGGCGCATCGGCTACCTCCGTCCGGAGACCGCGCAGTCCATCTTCGTCAACTATCCCAACCTCTACCGCTACTGCCGGGAGAAGCTGCCCTTCGGCTGCATCCAGGTGGGCCGCGGGTTCCGGAACGAGATATCCCCGCGCCAGGGCGTCATACGCCTGCGGGAGTTCAACATGATGGAGGCGGAGCTGTTCGTGGACCCCGAGGACAAGACCTGGCCCAGGTACGAGGGGATCAAGGGGAAACAGGTGCGGCTGGTGCCCAATGTCACGGGGGAGGAGGTCGAGACCACCTATGGGGAGGCTGTGGAGAAGGGGACCATAGGCAATCAGACCCTCGCCTACTTCATGTGGGTGACCTTTGACTTCCTGACATCCGTGGGCATAGACCCGGTCCGCCTGCGCTTCAGGCAGCATCTGAGCACGGAGATGGCCCACTACGCCGCCGACTGCTGGGACGCCGAGGTGCTTCTCAGCCTGGGATGGACGGAGGTGGTGGGCATCGCCGACCGGGGCTGCTGGGACCTCTCCAGGCACATGGAGCACTCCAAGGCCGACCTCACGGCCTTCAAGCGGTACGACGAGCCGCAGGACGTGGTGAGGGACGCCATCCGACCCAAGTTCGGGGCCCTGGGACCGCGCTTCAAGGGAGCAGCGGGGGACATCAAGAAGCAGCTGGAGGGCATGGACGCCTCGGCGGTGCACGACGGGAAGGTGACGGTCAAGGTGGACGGTCAGGACCTGGAGCTGGACGGGGAGTACTTCGAGGTGGTGCAGGTCCAGGAGAAGGAGACCGGGGTGAGGGTGGTGCCGCACGTCATCGAGCCCTCCCACGGGCTGGACCGCATACTCTATGCCTGCCTGGAGCACGCCTACGGGGAGAAGGAGGACGGGTACCTCACCCTGGGCCTCAAGCCGTTGGTGGCCCCCATCAAGGTGGGCGTGTTCCCCCTCATGGCCAAGGACGGCATGGAGGTGGTGGCCCAGGCCCTGGACCTGGCATTGCGCGAGGAGGGCATAGCCACCTATTACGATGACTCGGGCTCCATAGGCCGGAGGTATGCCAGGATGGACGAGGCCGGCACGCCCTGGTGCGTGACCGTGGACTACGACACCCTGGAGCAAGGGGACGTGACGATCAGGGACCGGGACACCGCCGAACAGGTGCGGGTCTCGGCCGATGATGTGGTGGCGTTCGTCAAGGAACGCCTCAAACGCAAGCTCTCGCCCTGAGCGGCGAGGAAGGTGAGCCAAGATGGTAGGAGAAAGCATCGAGGGATTGAAGAAAAGGGAGCTGCTCAGGTCCCTCATCGACTCTAACCGGGTCGAGGACCTGATGAAGACGAAGTATGAGACAGCGGACCCGGAGATGGCCCTCTCCGATGTGGTGGCCAAGATGAGGTCTTCCGACCTGCACGAGATACCGGTGGTAGACGGCAAGAGGCTCTTGGGGGTGATCAGCTACGGCACGGTCATCCGCAAGAAGAACTTGGTCATAGGGACCAAGGCCCGGACCATGATGGAGAGCACCCCGGAGATCACCTTGGAGACCCCCATCACGGAGATCGCCGAGCACTTCCTCTCCTCGGGCTACCGGCACCTGCCGGTGACCAAGGGCAAGGTGCTGCAGGGCATCATCACCCGCGCCGGGGTCATCTCCGTGCTCACCAAGCTGAAGGAGATCAAGGCCCTCAATGTGGGGGACCTCATGAGCAACGAGGCCCGGTCGGTGCACGAGAAGGACCTCATCAAGAGCGCCATGGCCCTCATGCGGGAGCTGGAGGTGCGCACCGTCCCCGTGGTGGACGACTATGGACGGTTGACGGGCATCATCGGCATCAAGGACATCGTGCAGTACTCCTGGAGCGGAGCGGGGACGGAGAGGATAAGCAAGGGGGACCTGACCGGGAACAAGAACCCGGTGGAGCTGGAGGTGCGCTTCCTCATGCACCCCAGCCC
>JAFGPG010000107.1 GCA_016926075.1 Methanomassiliicoccales archaeon | reverse complement strand
TGACCGGCGGGATGGACCTGGAGGTGGCCATCTCGGAGGGGCGAAGGGTTCGGGAGGCGGGGCTGCTGGAGGAGGCCGATGGGAACATACTGTTCCTGGACCAGGTTAACCTGATGGACGAGGAGCTGGTGCTGATGGCCCTGACCTCGGCCGAGGAGGGCGGCTACACCATGGCCAGAGACGGTTTCTCCTCCCGCATTGACACCGATTTTCTGTTGATAGGGGCCATGGACCCCCGGGAGGGCGGCCTGTCCGCTCATGTCCTTGACCGTTTCGATCTGTGCGTCACCATGGAGACCATCGACGACCCGGAGGGGCGCCTTCAGATCGTGGACCGCAGGATGGGGTACGAGGTCGATGGCCAGGCCTTCATCGCATCCTACGAGCAGAGCATGGCGGCACTGGACGAGAACATTGGTAAGGCGCGGGAACGCCTGCCCTACGTGATGTGCTCCGAGGGGCATCTGAGGACCATCGCCAGATTGTGCCTGGACCTGGGGGTGGAAGGGCACAGGGGGGACCTGGCCATGGTGAGGGCCTCCCGCTGCCTGGCCGCGCTGGATGGAAGGGACGGTGTCAACGCCGATGACCTCAAGTTGGCCGCCCAGATCTCTGTGCAACATCGCCGGCGAGATGACAACGAGGCGGAGATCCCACCGGAAGAGAGGCCTCAGGACGAGCCTGAGCGGACGGAGGGGCCTCAAGAGGAGGGGTGCGTTCCCCCTGAGCGGACCCCTCCCGAGGCCATCGAGGGAGATGACGACCCCGGGAATGCGCTCCCGGACGAGGAGCAGGTCTACGAGGTGGGAGAGCCCTTCCGGATCATCCAGTTCCTCAAGGGGAACGGCACGATCAGGGGCCTCAAGAGCAGGGGCGGGAGGCGCAGGACCGCCATGTCCAACCATCGCCACGGGCGCTACGTCTCCTCCCGGACACCCAACGGGAAGGTCCGGGACATAGCCCTGGACGCCACCATAAGGGCGGCAGCACCGTACCAGCTGCGCCGGCGCAAGGAAGGGCGCTTCTTTGTGGTGGAACCCTCGGACCTGCGGGAGAAGGTCCGCAAGAGGAAGGACCGGACCACCATCATGTTCCTGGTGGATGCCAGCGGCTCCATGGGGGTGAGGCGCAGGATGGTGACGGTCAAGGGGGCCATACTCTCCATACTCAAGGACGCCTATCAGAAGCGCGACATGGTGGGATTGATGATATTCTCCAATGATGCCGCTCCCCTGATACTCCCTCCCACCAAGAGCGTGGACCTGGCCTATAACAAATTGAAGACCATCCCCACCGGGGGAAGGACCCCCTTGCCCCTGGCGTTGATGAAGGTTTCCGAGTACCTGCGCTCCCCCCGCTACAGAGAAGAGGAACGTATGGCCCTGGTGATCGTCACGGACGGACGGGCCAACGAGGGGTTGAACGGCGGGGACCCCCTGGCCGAGACCTTGGCCATCGCCAGGAACATGTCCGCAATGCCCATAGAGTTCGTTGTGGTGGACAGCGAGGTGGGGTACCCGCGCATGGGGAGGGCATGCCTGCTGAGCGAGACGCTGGGCGGCTCCTATTTCCGGCTGGAGGGATTGGACGCCGATCAGCTCGCTTCCTCGGTGGGACTGGTCGTTCACAGCGCCGGGAGGGCCTGAGCGTGGTCCCTGGCAGCCGGGCGGCGGGCAGTGAGGAAGGTGGGACGGCGTCGCCTAGGGCCCAGGGGACCTTGGAGGGGAGAGGGTTCCTGCTGGTGGACATTCGGGACATGGGTTCGAGCGGCAGTAGGACCCTGGCCGATGCGGCCGCCGACGTCGTTGGGAAACTCAGCGGGGTCCGCATCCTGGAGTTCGGCACCATGCTGTTGGACTCCGACGAGAGGACCTTCCGGGAATGCCTGGTGGAGATCGAGCGCGCCGACCTGGTGATCATGCGCCTGCACAGCGGGGCCTTCAACTTCAAGAAGTACGATCGGTTCATCGAGCACGCCCGGGAATGCGGAGCCAACATCTTCCTGCACAGCAACATCCCCGAGGATCTGGGGGAGGTCCGGGACCTCTTTCGCCTGGGGGAGGAGGATCGGCGGCTGCTGCGCGCCTATATCGAGCTGGGGGGAGAGAGGAACGAGGCGGCCATCGTGGCCTGGGCGATCAACCGTTTGAGGGGGTCGCCGCTGGAGGTGCCGGAGCCACACCGGCCGCGTACGGAGGGGCTCTATCACCCCGAGCTCCGGGAGGACATCGGTATCGATGAGTATGTGGCCAGGCATGACACGGAACGCCCGGTCATCGGTCTGATGTTCCATCAGGACCTGTGGTTGTCCGGAAACCTGGAGGGCGTGGACCGTCTCATCCTCGAGATGGAGAGGAACGACGACAACGTCATCGCCCTGTTCTTTTCCTCCGCCCCGGACCAGATGACCGGGGCTTTGGGAGTACGGGAGACCATCAAGAGATATCTGGTCTCGGACAAAGGGCCCCGGGTGGACGTTCTCATTATCAACACCGGCTTCTCCCAGCTGGTCCTTTCCGACCCGGGCGACGGTGGACCGTCCAGGCAAAGTAGGGGCAACTTCTTCCAGGACCTGGGGGTCCCGGTGCTGCAGGTCATGAACACCTATCAGACCGCCGAGGCCTGGGAGGGGAACGACCAGGGACTGCTCTTCTTCGAGCTCTCCACCAGCGTGGTCTGGCCGGAATATGACGGCCAGGTCATCACCTTCCCCGTGGCCAGCACCGAGACCGGTCCCCAGGGCGGTCAGGCCTTCGTCCCCTTGTCCAGCCGGGTGCGTAAGTTGGCCAGGATGGCCCATGCCTGGGCCCGCTTGCGCCGAACGCCGGTGGCCGAGCGTCGGGTGGCCATCCTCCTCCATCAGAACCCCCCGCGCAACGACACCATCGGGGACGCCTTCGGCCTGGACGCCCCCCAGAGCACGGTGGACCTGATCAGAAGGCTGAAGGAGCTGGGCTACCGTATCGATGATGTCCCAGAGGAGGGCAACGAGCTGGTCCATTGGCTGTTGTCCCGCATCAGCAACGACACCGAATGGCTCACCCCCCAGCAGATGCATGACCGGGCCGCGGCCCTGGTGGAGAGGAAGCGTTACGAGTCATGGTTCCAGGCTGTGCCGGCCCCCTCCCGGGACAGGATGGTGGAGGATTGGGGCGAACCTCCGGGCGAGCTGTTCGAACTCGAGGGGTCCATCATCATCCCCGGGGTGATGAACGGCAATATCTTCATAGGTCTTCAACCGCCGCGCAGCGACTTCCAATCCTTGGAGGCGGACTACCACCGCACCGACCTGGTGATGCCCCACAACTACCTCGCCTATTATCATTGGATAGAGAAGGTGTTCTCCGCCCACGCCATCGTGCACATGGGATGCCATGGAACGCTGGAGTGGTTGCCGGGGAAGAGCGTGGGCCTTTCCGATAACTGCTACCCTGACATCGTCCTGGGCGACCTGCCCAACATCTACCCCTACATAGTGGGCAATCCCGGGGAGGGCATTCAGGCCAAGCGCAGGAGCGGCGCGGTCCTGATCAGTCATCTACCACCAGCCCTCACCAGGGCCGACCTCTACGGGGACCTGTCCGGGCTGGAGGCGGACCTGCAGGCCTTTATGCGGGCCCGGACCAATGGCGAGTCGGAGAAGGCGGCGGAGCTTCTCGGCTCCATCCGCGAGGCGGCCCTGCAGGCCAACATCCTGCCCGATCTGGGGCTGGACGATGCCCGGTCCCTGCAGGACCTCGAGCAACACGTGGGCACCCTGTACGACTATCTCAGTCAGGTCAAGGACTCCCTGATCAAGGACGGCCTCCACGTCCTGGGTACCGTTCCGGAGGGGCAGAGGCTGGAGGAGATGGTGTACGCCGTCACCCGTCTGGACAACGGCGCGGTCCCCTCTCTCCGCACCGGTATGGCCAAGTGGATGGGGCTCGATCTCCAGGCCCTGCAGGACCGTCCCGAGGCCTGCGATTTGGATGGGGAACTCAACGGGGCCCGGTTGGACAGAGTGGACGCCGAGGCCCGGGAGCTGATAGGCCGGATGAGCGAGCTCGATTTCGAAACGAAGGTCTGCCTGGACCTGGTGAGCGAGAGATATCCGGGCGCCTCTCAGCTCGTGACCACCTCCCGGTTCATATGCGGGACCCTGGTCCCCGACATACGCGCCACCGCCTCCGAGATGGACCTCTGCCTGTGCGGCCTGGAGGGTGGATACGTGCCCCCGGGGCCCTCCGGGGTCATCTCCCGGGGGAACGCCCACATACTGCCCACCGGACGCAACTTCTATTCCATAGATCCCGGCGCCGTACCCACCTCCGCCGCCTGGGAGGTGGGCAAGAGGATGGCGGACCAGATGGTACAGAGGCACATCAAGGAGGATGGCAGGTACCCGGAGAGCGTGGGGATCGTGGTCTTCGCCACCGACACCATGAAGACCGGTGGGGATGACGTGGCCTACATCCTCTGGCTGATGGGGCTGCGGCCCCGCTGGGCGGCCAAGGGCGGCAAGGTCCTGGGCCTGGAGGTCATTCCGGTGGAGGAGCTGGGAAGGCCCCGCATCGATGTCACCCTGCGCATCAGCGGCCTTTTCCGGGACTCCTTCCCCAATCTGGTGGAGCTCATCGACGAGGGGGTGGAGATGGTCGCCGACCTGCAGGAGTCCGACCAGGAGAACTACCTGAGGAAGCATCTCCAGGAGGATATGGTGGAGTCCATCAAGTCCGGGCTGAAGGCCGACGAGGCCCGGGCCAAGGCCTTGATCAGGATATTCGGGGACCCACCCTGCACCTACGGCGGCGGGGTGGACCGGCTGGTGGAATCATCGAAATGGTCCAGCACCGATGACCTGGGGGAGGTCTACGTGGAATGGGGCGGGCACGCCTACGGCCGTGGGCGGCACGGGGAGCGGGCCCAGGAGAGCTTCGCCAAAAGGTTGGGCTCGCTGGACGTGACGGTCAAGAACCACAACTCCAGGGAGCTGGACATCCTGGACAACGATGACGATTACATCTTCCATGGGGGCATGGTGGCGGCGGCGAGGACCTATGGGAAGGAGGCGCCCCTGTCCGTGGTGGGCGATAGCGCGGACCCTAAGAGGACCGGGCTGCGCACCGTGGCCGAGGAGGCCGGTTTCGTGTTCCGCCGCCGGGTCCTCAACCCCAAATGGTTGGAGGGCCTCAAGCCGCATGGTTACCGCGGGGCCAGGGAGGTGTCCGCCCTGGTGGACTTCGCCTTCGGCTGGGACGCCACCTCGGATGTCATCGAGGCGTGGATGTACGAGGGGATGGCCGAGAGGTTCCTGCTGGATCAGGAGAACAGGGAGTGGTTGGAACAGAACAACCCCGAGGCCGTCCGGCAGATGTCGGGTCGGCTGCTGGAGGCCATCGACCGGGGGATGTGGGAGGCCACTCAAGAAATGCGCCAGCGGCTGGAGTCCATCTACCTTTCCCAGGAGGAGCGATTGGAGGGAGGCGCCGACCGGCCCTGAGCCCGGCCTCTGAGGTCCGGGATGCTTAGCGAGGTCTCACAGGCTCCAGAGCTCGTCCTCGACGATGACCTTGCCGTTGTCCAATCGCACGATGTTGATGAAGACGTACTTGCCCTGGGGGATGCTGAGGTCCCTCATCTTTCTCTTGACCGCCCTCTTGGATTCCTCGTTGTTCTCACACTCGATGGTCTCCTTATGGGCATTTCCGGCCCAATCGATCACGATCTCGTACTGCAACATCTCATCATCATCCAGTCCCATCGTGTCCCTGATGGTCCGCTGAGATTCCATTGTCCGGGATAAATAACTATCCACGCAAGGCCCTCCGTCCAAGCGCTCGCCAGGGCGAACGGTCTCATATTTTTTATATGCGGATTCAATCCCTTCACCTGTCCATCGCAGATGCGCTGCAACGATGAAGGGGACCATCCTATGACCTCACTGTTCGATGAGATCGAAGAACTTGTCATGAAGGACGCCAGGGAGATCTACTCAGAGACCACCATC
>JAFGPG010000106.1 GCA_016926075.1 Methanomassiliicoccales archaeon | reverse complement strand
GCGGAGATGATGCGCCCATAGAAGAGCGTCCAGACCCGGCGGTCCAACCCCTGGGTCGATCGGAAGGAGGGCAGCCTGATGACCATATGCTCCGGCTAGTGATTGTCGAGGCCATCATAATCGTTTCTTATGTCAGGGCCTAGCATGGAGACCCTGCTCCGGTGCTGGGCCATTACGTCTCCCGGACCAGAGGCCGGGGCGGACATCCACCACGTCACGGCTCCACCAAGGACCGGGTGATGTGATTTCGTCCTCGCTCGGTAAGGGAGGTCAGGGCGGCGAAACCCTTTTCCCTTCCCGTTCATCTACGGGGCATGGACCTGCCCTCCAAAGTGTCGATGGCCTTGCCTATTATCTACATACTGGTCAACCTGGGCGCCTTCTTTTATTTCGGTCATGACAAGCGTCGGGCGGTGAGGGGGGGATGGCGCATCCCCGAGGGACGATTGCTTTGGGCGGCTCTGCTGGGTCCCTTCGGCGCCCTGGCCGGGATGAGGGTCTTCCGGCATAAGACCAGGAAGGCCATCTTCATGCTGGTCCCGGCCTTCGCGCTGGTGCACCTGTTGATCCTTTACCTCGTGCTCACCTGAAGGGGCTCACCCCTTTCCACGTCCGAACAGCCCCTTCTTTCCCGTGTCGCTCCCCTCGAACCTACGGAGCAGCTCCTTCTGTTCCGCACTGAGCCTCTTGGGCACCACGAGCTTGAGATGGACCAGCAGGTCTCCCTGCCCTCTGCCGTCGATCCGGGGCATGCCCAGGCCCTTGAGCTTGAAGACCTCTCCGGGCTGGGTACCGGGCGGGACCTTCAGTTCGGCCGTCTTCTTGTCCAGGGTGGGGACCTCGATGGTCGCCCCCAGGGCCGCCTCGGGGAAGCTTATCTCCTTCACCATCTTCAGGTCCGCCCCTTCCCTCTGGAAGAGCTTGTGCGGTCTGACGTTCACCACCACGAACAGGTCGCCGGGCTGCCCCCCGTCCGGGGAGGGCTCCCCGGCGCCCTTGACCCGCAGACGCATGCCGGTATCGGCACCTTTGGGTATGTCCAAGGAGATCGTCTTACGCTTGCGCACCCACCCTTCTCCATCGCACTCCGGGCAGGGGTCCTTGATGTCCTTTCCCGTACCCTTGCAATGGGGGCAGGGGCCGATGGAGATGAACTGGGAGTATCCGCGGCGCTCCACTTTCTGCACCTGACCCGTTCCCCTGCACTGCGGGCATACCTCCTCCTTGCCGCTCTTGGAGCCGGTGCCCCCGCAGGCCTCGCACTTGACGGTGAGGGGCAGGGTGATCTTCTTGTTGAGCCCCTCCGCCGCCTCCTCCAGGGTGATGTCCAGGTCATACCGCAGGGACTGGCCCTGATGGGGTCCGCGGGTGCGGCCGCCACCGAAGAACATGTCGAAGATGCTGCCCCCGAAGCCCATGTCACCGAAGATGTCCCGCAGGTCGCTCTGATGGGTGAAGTCGCTCCAATT
Source organism: Methanomassiliicoccales archaeon (assembly GCA_016926075.1). Lineage (GTDB taxonomy): Archaea > Thermoplasmatota > Thermoplasmata > Methanomassiliicoccales > UBA472 > UBA472. Next base: position 8,696 of record JAFGPG010000106.1, on the reverse strand, counting down.
GAACCCTCCGCCCTGGAACTGGCTGTTGACCCCGGCGTGCCCGTACTTATCGTAGAGCTGCTTCTTTTCCGGGTCCATCAGGACCTCGTAGGCCTCCGATATCTCCTTGAAGCGCTCCTCGGCCATCTTGGGGTCCTCCTTGGTGACGTCGGGGTGGTACTGCCGGGCCAGCTGACGATAGGCCTTCTTGATGTCCTCCTCGCCAGCCCTGCGGTCCACGCCCAGGACCTCGTAGTAGTCGCGCTTCTCGGCCATGGCTTCGCCTATTGGTCGTCGACGATCTTGTAGTCGGCGTCCACCACGTCATCGTCCTTGGAGGAGGATCCGGTCGGCGGCTCCTGCGACCCGCCCTGTTCCTTCTGCGCCATGTTCTGGTAGATACGGGTGGAGATGGCGTAGAACTCCTTCTGCAGGGCTTCCGTCCTGGCCTTGATGGAGGCCGCGTCGCCCTTCTTGATCTCCTCACGCAGGTCGTTCATGGCCGCCTCGATCTTGGTGCGCTCCTCGTTGGAGGCCTGATCGCCCAGCTCCGACAGGGCCTTCTCCGTGGCGTAGATGAGCTGGTCGGCCTGGTTGATCATCTCCACCTTCTCCTTGTTCTTGCGGTCCTCATCGGCGAAGCGTTCGGCCTCCTTGACCATGCTCTCGATGTCCTCCGAGGAGAGCTTAGTGGAGGCGGTGATGGTGATCTTGGCCTCCTTTCCCGTCCCCAGGTCCTTGGCGTTGACGTTGACGATGCCGTTGGCGTCGATGTCGAAGGTCACCTCGATCTGCGGGACGCCGCGGGGGGCGGGCGGTATGCCCATGAGCATGAACTTGCCGAGAGAGGTGTTGTCCTTGGCCATGGGCCTCTCCCCCTGGGCGACGTGTATCTCCACGCTGGTCTGTCCGTCGGCGGCGGTGGAGAATATCTGGGATTTGCGGGTGGGGATGGTGGTGTTCCTGTCGATGAGCTTGGTGAATATGCCGCCCAGGGTCTCGATCCCCAGGGAAAGCGGCGTGACGTCCAGCAAAAGGACGTCCTTGACCTCGCCCGAAAGCACCGCCGCTTGCACTGCCGCGCCCATGGCCACGCATTCCATGGGGTCCACTCCCCGCTGGATCTTCTTGCCCACGATACCCTCCAGGAACCTCTGGACGATGGGCATGCGGGTCGGACCCCCGACCAATATGACGGCGTCGATCTTGTCCGCGGTCAGTCCGGAGTCCTTCACGGCCCGATTGACCGGTTCGCGGCAACGGTTGACCACCGGTCCCACCAGTTCCTCCAGCTTGGCCCGGTTCAGGGTGAAGGTCAGGTGCTTGGGGCCCTCCTCCCCGGCGGCGATGAAAGGCAGGTTGACCTCCGTGGACATGGTGGTGGAGAGCTCGATCTTGGCCTTCTCGCAGGCCTCGCGCACCCTCCACATGGCCATCTTGTCCGTGGTCAGGTCGATGCCGCTCTCCTTCTGGAAGTTGTTGACCGCGTAATTGATCAACAGCTCGTCCATGTCCGTGCCCCCCAGCTGGGTGTCGCCGCTGGTGGAGACCACCTCGAAGACGCCTTCGGAGAAGTCCATGATGGTCACGTCCAGGGTGCCTCCGCCCAGATCGAAGACCATGATCTTCTGCGACTTCCCCGCCTTGTCCAGGCCGAAGGCCAGTGCTGCGGCGGTCGGTTCGTTGATTATGCGTATCACTTCCAGGCCCGCGATGGCCCCGGCGTCCTTGGTGGCCTGCCTCTGGTTGTCGTTGAAGTAGGCGGGGACGGTGATGACGGCCTTGTCGACCTGCTCTCCCAGATACGCCTCGGCGTCCCGCTTGATCTTCTGAAGTATGAACCCCGAGATCTGCTGAGGGGAATATTCCTTGCCCATGACCTTCACCCGGTGGTCCGTGCCCATCTTACGCTTGATGGCGGCGATGGTGCCATCCGGGTTGGTCACCGCCTGGCGCCGGGCGGGCTCGCCCACCAGCAACTGATTGTCCTTGGTGAAGGCCACGTAGGACGGGAAGGCCTTCCCGCCGATGCTGGTCCCCTCCGCGCTCGGTATGATGGTCGGCCGTCCACCCTCCATGACCGCGGCGGCCGAATTGCTGGTTCCCAAATCTATCCCTATGATCCTAGTCATCTGATTCACCTCTCTCTGGTCCCTTGCCAACTTTCACCTTGGCAAAGCGTATGACCCTGGGTCCCTGTCTGTACCCTTTCTGGTACACCTCCAGGATCTTGCCCTCCTCCCCCTCGCCCACGTTCAGGGCCTCGTGCAGGGCGGGGTCGAACCTCTCGCAGGGCGTCTCCACCAGTCCTTTGGACTGGAGCATTGAGCGTAAATTGGCGTGAACGGATTCCACGCCCTTCCTGAACTCCTCCGGGTTGCTCTGGGATGAGAGCGCTCTCTCGAAATCGTCCAGGAATCCCAGCAGTTCGCAGAGCAGTTGGTCGTTGGCCGCCTTGACCAGGTCCTCGCGATCGCGCTGGGAGCGCTTCTTGTAATTGTCGAAATCGGCCTGTATCCTCTTGGCCAGGTCCATGTTCCTCTCCGCCTGGGCCTTGGCCTCGTCTATCTCCTTCCTCAGACGTTCCGCCTCCTCGCTGGTCAGGAGCGGCTGTTCCTGCGCCTCCCCCGTTCCCGGGGGGCCTTCTTCCTTGGAACCCTCTTCCATCGATGGACCACCCGTTAGCCGACGTTGAGAATCGTGAAATTGGTTGAGGGAGGGGTTCCCCCCTCCATTGGCGTTTAATCGACGTCAGCGAGGCCTTCCTTGCCGACCATGTCCTTGGAGCTCGGGCCCATGGACCTGGAGGCGATGACGTCGTCGATCCTCAGGATCATGACCGCGGCGTCGGTGGCCGAGTTGATGGCCTGCTTGCCCACCCTGAACGGCTCCACGACGTTGTTCTCCAGCATGTCCTCGACCTGACCGGTGAACACGTTGACCCCGGCGTTCTTCTTGCCCGCCTTGTGGGACTTCCTCATCTCGATGAGGATGTCGATGGGGTCCAACCCGGCGTTCTCGGCCAGGGCGGTGGGCACGACCTCCAGGGCGGAGGCGTAGGCGTCGATGGCGATCTGCTCACGGCCCCCGACGGAGGAGGAGAACTCGCGCAGGCGCAGGGCCACCTCGACCGCGGTGGACCCGCCGCCGGTCAGCATCATGCCGTCCTCGATGGTCGTGGAGACCACGCTCATGGCGTCGTCCAGGGAGCGCTCGATCTCGGCGACCACATGGTCGGTACCTCCGCGGATGAGTATGGATATGGCCTTGGGGTTCTTGCACCCAGTGACGAAGGTCATATCCTCCTCCTGGATCTTGCGCACCTCGACCACGTCGGCCTTGCCCAGGTCGGCCGAATCCAGCTCGTTGATCTTGGAGATGATGGTGGCACCGGTGGCCTTGGCCAGCTTCTCCATGTCACCCTTCTTGACACGGCGGCCGGCGTAGATGCCCTCCTTGCTCAGGAAGTGCTGCACCAGGTCGTCGATGCCCTTCTGGCAGAACACCACGTTGGCGCCCACCTCCTTGATCTTCTCCACCATCTGCTTCAGCATGCGCTCCTCCTCGTCCAGGAAGGCGTGCATCTGGGAGGGGTCCGATATCTCGATCTTGGCATCGATCTCGGTCTTCTTGATCTCCAGCGCCACGTCCAGCAGGGCGATCTTGGCCTTCTTGATCATCCTGGGCATGCCGGGATGCACCGGTTCCTTGTCCACGATGAGCCCCTGCACCAGTTGGGTGTCGTCCATGGAACCGCCGTGCTTCTTGGTCACCTGCAGGTTGTCCATGTCCACGACCCATTTCCCTCCGACCTTCTCGGCCACGCTGGTCACGGCGTCCACCGCGACGTTGGCCATCAGCTCCTTGGAACCGGAGACGGACTTGCTCATCATGGCGGTCTTGGCGATGTTGATCAAGGTCTCGCGGTCCTTCGGCTCCACTTTGATCGCCACCGAGTCCAGTACCTCCAAGGCCTTTGCGGCGGCCATGCGGAACCCGGCGGTGATGATGGTGGGATGCACATTGGCGTCGATGAGGTCCACCGACTTTTTGAGCAGCTCACCGGTCAGGATGACGGCGGTCGTAGTACCGTCCCCGCATTCCTCGTCCTGGGTCTTGGCCACCTCCACCAACATCTTGGCGGCGGGGTGCTCGACATCGATCTCCTTCAATATGGTCACCCCGTCGTTGGTGATGACCACGTCGCCCATGGAGTCCACGAGCATCTTGTCCATTCCACGGGGACCTAGGGTGCTCCGGACCGCGTCAGCGATGGCCCTGGCAGCCATTATGTTGTTGTATTGGGCGTCCTTGCCCTTCTCGCGCTTGGAACCCTCTTTGAGTATCAGTATAGGTGCGTTTCCCATTGCCATACTACTAACCTCCCTTACGTATCAAATCACATTGACACCTAGCTCTGAGCTAGCGGCCTTGGAATGTTTGTTCTTCTATATAAAATTATTGTGATATCCCAATGTGTCCATATTGAGAAGGTGGAAGGGCCGTTGCTCCGGTACGGAGGATGGATGGCAGGCGACCTATTTCTTCTTATCGCGTTCCTTCTTTTCGCTTTTGGCGCAAGGTTATATGGCGGAAAGCGCTTCGTGAGCACGATCGGATGAGCGAGCTCCAGAGGACCGTGGCCGTGGTGTTCAACCGCAAGGGCAAGAAGATGCTGTCGGAGAGGGAGTTCGTCAACGCCCTGTTCTTCGAGCTGAAATGGGCCGATCCCTCCGGCAGCGGGCGCATCGAGGCGCGGGAAGCACAGAGGATACTGGAGGCCGCCCTGCGCCAGGGGCTGCTGGAGATGGTGGAAGGTTACGTTCGTCCGAAGTTCGACCACAAGGCGGTGGAGGTGCCCCTGAACTACCGGCCGACCAAGGACCTCTTGAAGGAGCTGGGGGAAGGGCCGGTGGTGCCGACCTCAGCGGCGGAGGGGAAGGGGGGGACGTCATCGAAGGAGGAGCCCCGGTCCGTGTTCTCCGTACTGATCGACGACATTGCCGCGAAATCGGGATGGAACCGGCGGGAGGTGGTGGCCCGCATCAACCGGGTGATGGAGAAGCTGTCCGTGGATGCCGAGGTGGCCGCCCTGTTCATCGGAAGGGACGTGGGCGTGGACGTCGGCAGGTATCTTCTGGAAGTGAAGGAGGAGGTCCTCCGCAAGTGACCGGGGCAAGGCCCCCTTGATATCACTTGGTCTTGATGAAGTCCTCCAGGGTAAGCCCTTTGTTGATAGCCCTCTTCTCGACCTTGGCGATGGTCACCCTCTCCTTGAGCTTGATATTGAGGGTCCTCTCCACCTTCTTGATGAGGGTGTCGTCCGGGTGCATGCCCCCGCTCTCCAACTTATGAACTATACTGACCCGTTCGTTCATCTTGGTCGCCAGTTCCTCCTGCTTCCATCCCAGCTTCTCCCGGGCCTCCTTGATCCTCTTGGGGAAGTCCTCAGCCAGTTCGATGCTCTCCTCTCCCGTCTCGTACACGTCCTTGGTCTTCATACGGCGCTCGCGGTTCTGCAGCCGGGCCTGGATGACCGAGGGCTCTGAGGTGGTCTGCTGCTTCCCACCGGCCCTGACGTTGTCACCGAAACGGGCGCAGTCCCGGCACACGTTGAGGATCGTTCCCTCAATCCTTACCGGCATCAGGCTGGCCACCTCCTTTCCGCACATTTCGCATATCATCTCAATCTTTCGAGATTATGAAGGAGGCATGATTTAAACATAAGGTGAGGGGACGATGTGAGGGGGCGAGGGGAGCATGCGATCGGCGCCCCTGAGGCAAGGGGCGCCGGCAGTGATCCTCGGGGTCCCGCCCCTTCCTCTCATTACAAGACTTGGACACGAATTGGCAAATGCTAATATAGAGGAGGGTTTAATCAATGGTGTAAGGTGCCACATTTGTTGGACGAAGAGCTGGACCAATCCATATCCAACGAAATCGTCGAGAAGCTGGAGCTGTTGGAGCGCCAGAACTCCGAGCTTCTAGAGGAGGTCAGGAGAGTGGAGGGTGAGAAGAGGTATGTGGAGAGCGAGCTCTTCCGGTTACAGAAGGAGATCAAGCGTATGCGCTCCGAGCTGGAACGGCTCAAGTCCCCGCCGCTCATCATTGGCAGCATCAAGGACATGCTGGGGGACGGGCGGGTCATCGTCAAGAGCAGCACCGGACCAGACTTTATCGTCACCACCTCGGAGTACGTGCCGCAGGAGGACCTCATGGTGGGTGCAAGGGTGGCCCTGAACAAGCAGACACTGGCGGTCATGTCCGTGCTCCCACAATCCCTTGACCCCATCGTCACCGGTGCGGAGATCATCGACAAGCCGGTGGTCAACTACGAGATGATCGGTGGTCTCGACGAGCAGATCATGGAGGTGCGGGAGGCGGTGGAGGATCCCCTGCTCAGGCCCGAGCTCTACAAGCGTGTGGGCATAGAGCCCCCCAAGGGCGTCCTGTTGGTCGGACCTCCGGGGACGGGGAAGACCCTCATCGCCAAGGCGGTGGCCCATCACACCAACGCCACCTTCATCCGTTTCGTGGGTTCGGAGCTGGTACAGAAGTACATCGGGGAGGGGGCCCGACTGGTGCGGGAGCTGTTCGAGCTGGCCAGGGAGAAGGCCCCCAGCATCATCTTCATCGACGAGCTGGACTCCGTGGGGGCCAAGCGGTTGGACGTGGCCACCTCCGGGGACCGCGAGGTGCAGCGCACGCTCATGCAGCTGCTGGCGGAGCTGGACGGCTTCAACCCCTTGGACAATATCAAGATCATAGGGGCCACCAATCGCCCGGACATCCTGGACGACGCTCTGCTGAGGCCGGGGCGTTTCGATCGGATCATCGAGATACCGATCCCGAACTACGAGGCCCGGCTGGAGATATTCCGCATTCACTCCACCCGCATGAACGTGGAGGAGGGGCTCAAACTGAACCTGTTGGCCACCAGGACCGAGCTGGCCACCGGGGCGGACATCAAGTCCATATGCACCGAGGCGGGCATGTTCGCCATCCGGGACAACCGGGACATGGTGACCATGTCCGATTTCGAACGGGCCATATGCAAGGTGCTGGAGAGCGAGGCCAGCAAGTGCACCGAGTCAGGCGTCATGTTCGCCTGAACGATCCCGACCGTGCCCCTCGGGGACGTCGTCCCCGATCACCTCTATCTCCCTTTCCACGGCGAAGGAGCCCATGTATCCGCATCTCAGGCAGCGGTATTTCTGTCCGGTGATCATCCCCGTTTCGTAGATCAGTTCCGCGGAACCGCATTCCGGACACGTTAGCACCCAGGTCTTCACGTTCTTCTAGAGGGGTTGGGTCGAGATAAATCAATCGCTGGTGAGGTCCTCTCCCCCGGCGAAGACCTCCTGCACGAGGTCGTAGATGTCCTCCAGGCCGGAGGGTTCGGCGGCGGAGACCGGGGTCACCCGGCGGTAGGCGCCGATGGTCTCCAGGGCCTTGAACAGCTCGCTGGACAGCAGGGACCTGCTGTCCACCTTATCCAGTAAGGCGTCGTAGAGCGCATCGGACGATTCTGACCAACCCACCACCGCCTCCAGTTCATCCTCCTTGAGCAGGTCGCTCTTGGACAGCACGGTGAGGAAGGGCACGTTGAAGCGGAAGTGAACGGTGGCCGCCAGCATGATCGAGGAGATGAAACCGGAGGGGGACCTGCACAGGTTAGGGTCGGCCAGGAACACCAGACAGGCGTCCTCCTTGCCCAGTTCTTCCATGATGACATCGCTGCTCTGCCGGAAGGCGAACAGCTCTATCTGACCGGGGGTGTCCACCAGCACATAGTTGGTACGGAACTTCTCCAAGGATTCGGCCAGGTCCTTGGCGTTGACGGCCATGAGGTCCGCGGCCACGACCTGCGCGCCGTTGGGACCCAGGCCATAGGCCTCCATGACATCGTCGACACGTACCCAGTCCCTGATGTCCACGTCCGGCTCGTACGGTATGTTCTCCACCCCGGGGTCCAGGTTGACGGTGATGGAGTCCAGCCCCTGCAGGGTCAGCCATTCCTGGAAGGCGTAGATGAGGGAGCTCTTGCCGCTGCCGGCGGTACCCACGAAGTATATGTAGCGCATATGATCCCCTTGAGGGAACACCGTCTAGCTTATGATACTTGTTACCGCCCCCTCGGTTCACCGTTCCATGTCTGGAGCGCCATCCTTGATGATCTCATGATGGAGAATGGTGGTCGTGGGGCATCCTTTCGTTCTCCGCAGGAGGGACCTTCTCACCGTGGGATGGTGTGGGAGCACGGAGAAAATCGAGGTCATATCATCGGTGTGAGGGGATAGGGGACTTCGGAAGGATGAGGGTGGGCGGCGGTCCAAGTAGGTTTTTTATGTATGTAAGTAATTGCTTGCTTAGGTGAGTAAGACCACGCAAGTACCGTCCGATATCGTTCAGGAGAGCGCCAGGGAGCGGGTGTTGAACGCGGCCTTCCAGCTTTTCGCGGAGAAGGGCTATGACGGCACCAGGACCAGGGACATCGCCCATTTGGCGGGGGTGAACGAGGTCACCGTTTTCCGCCTGTTCGGGAACAAATCGACGCTTTTCCAGGAAGCGGTGGTGAGAGGGATGCCTCTGAGAAGGATACAGACCGCCGTCGATTTCGACCTGGACCTGCCTGTGGAGGAGCTGATGGTCCACAACGCCAAGCTTGTCCTGGAGGTCCTCAAGCAGAACCGGCATCTCTTCATGATAATGGTGGG
>JAFGPG010000027.1 GCA_016926075.1 Methanomassiliicoccales archaeon | reverse complement strand
TCCTGGTCGCGGATGGAACCACCTGGCTGGATGACCGCGGTCACCCCGGCCTTGGCCGCCTCGTCCACCCCGTCGCGGAAGGGGAAGAAGGCGTCGGAGGCCATGACGCTGCCCTTGGCCCTCTCCCCCGCCTTGTACGCGGCAATCATGGAGGAGTCCACCCTGGACATCTGCCCGGCGCCGATGCCCACCATGGTCTCCCCCTTCGCCAGAATGATGGAGTTGGACCACACGTGCAGGCACACCTTGTTGGCGAAGAGCAACCCCTGCACCTCCTCCTCCGTCGGGGCTCTATCGGTCACCACCTTCAGGTCCGCCGGTGATATTTCCATGCCCTTATCGGTCTGCACCAGCAGGCCCCCTTTGATACGCTTCATCCTCCACTCGGGTGATTCGTCATGGGTTACGGGGGCGTTGGTCCTAAGCAACCGGATGTTCTTCTTCCTTCCCAACAGCTCCAGGGCTTCCTGCTCGAGGTCGGGAGCGATGACGCACTCCACGAAATGCTTGGAGATCTCGGTCGCTGTCGTCAGGTCCACGTTCCTGTTCAGCCCGATGACGCAGCCGTATGCCGCCATAGGGTCCACGTCGTAGGCGTTCACGAACGCGTTCGATATCGTATCGGCGGAGGCCACCCCGCAGGGGTTGGTGTGCTTGATGACGATGGCCGTCGGCCTCTCGAACTCCCTGACCAGGTCCAGGGCCGATTCCAGGTCCAGGATGTTGTTGTATGACAGCTCTTTCCCGTGCAGCTGTTCGGACCGGGAGACGCATACCCCCTTGGCGAAGGGGTCGGCATAAAAGGCCGCGGCCTGGTGGGGGTTCTCCCCGTACCTAAGGTCCTGCCTCTTCTCCAGGCCCATGCAATATGTGCCGGGGAAGCCATCGTCCTTGAGCACAGAGCCCATGTGGGCAGCGATGAGGGAATCGTAATAGGCGGTGCAACGGAAGGCCTCCAGCATCAGGGAGCGCAGGGTGGTCGGTGAGAGCTTGCCACCGCTCTCCCGCATCTCATGTAACAAAGCCCCATATCTGGATGGGTCGGTGACCACCGCCACGGATCCGGAGTTCTTGGCCGCGGCGCGGATCATGGACGGCCCTCCGATATCGATGTTCTCGATGACCTCGTCCAGACCGACGCCCTCCTTGAGCACGGTGCTCTTGAAGGGGTACAGGTTGACCACCACCATGTCGATGGGTTTCAGCCCAGCCTCACGCAACTGGGCCATGTGCTCTGATGAGTCCCTTCGTGCCAGCAATCCGGCGAATATGGCCGGGTGTAACGTCTTGACCCGGCCGTCCATCATCTCCGGGGAGCCAGTGTAATCCGAGATGTCGATGACCTTCAACTGGTGGGACCTCAGGAGCTTGGCCGTGCCCCCTGTTGAGATTATCTCCACACCCAGTTCAACAAGCCCTTTGCAGAAATCCGCTATCCCATCCTTGTCCGAGACGCTTACGATCGCCCTTTCGATCCTGACCATGTGAATTCCCACATCGATTTAGGCACGCCATGATGGATGGTATGCCGGGGGTATATTGCCTAAGGTTAAATAAAGATAATCTAGCTATCGCCCCCCTGTTCCATTTGGGCAATGGTTATTTACGATGAGCTGAAATCGCCTCATGATGATGGCCGATCTGAAGGAGAACCTCATGGATGTCGTGGGGGCCATTACTCCCATCACGGTGGCCATCCTGTTGCTGCAGATCTTTGTTCTGGGATCCTCCTGGGAGAGCATCCTGCTGTTCCTGGCCAGCGCCCTGCTGGTCACCGCCGGCTTCACCATGTTCCTGTTGGGGGTAAAAACGGGCATGCTTCCCATGGGGGAGTCCATTGGGGCCGAGCTGCCGAACCGAGGTACTTTGGTGTTCATCCTGGCAGTGGTCTTCTCCCTGACGTTCCTGGTGACGGTGGCCGAGCCGGACGTGAGAGTGCTCACTATTACCATCGAGTCGGTCTCTGAAGGCCTGCTGGACCGCACAGCGCTCCTTCTGATCATCGCTACCGGGGTGGGATTCTTCATGATGGCCTCCGCGCTGCGCATCATCTATAACGTTCCATTGAAGCTGTTGCTTGGAGTGGGCTACTTTTGCGTGCTAGTGCTGGCCTTCTTCACCCCACCGGAGTTCCTGGCCATATCCTTTGACTCTGGAGGGGTGACCACCGGCCCCATCACCGTGCCCATAATCCTGGCCTTAGGGGTGGGCATAACTTCCGTTCTTTCCCGACGTACGGCCCTCTCGGACAGTTTCGGCCTGATAGGTCTGGCCTCCATCGGCCCCATCATCGGGGTCATGCTACTGGGGGTCCTCACCGGATGACCGCGACGGGCACGGTGGACATTTTCAGCGTGGTCCTGGACGTAGCACAGGCCGTGCTGCCGATCATCGTGTTCTTTCTCGTGTTCCAGTCGCTTTACATCAAATACCCCTGGCCCACGTTGAAGCGGTTATTGCTGGGCATCGCCATCACCGGTGCGGGAATGGTGCTTTTCCTGAGCGGGGTGTTCGTTGGGTTCCTGCCCGTAGGCAGGGAGATAGGTGAGCATGTCGCTTTGAACAACGAACGCTGGGTCCTCTTGGCCTTGGGGTTCGTCATGGGCTTCTTGGCCACCTTCGCGGAGCCGGCGGTGCGAGTGCTCGCCTACCAGGTGGAGACCACCTCCAGTGGGTTCATAGGCTCCAAGCTGCTGCTGTGGACCCTTTCCCTGGGAGTGGCCGCCTTCGTATCCCTGGGTATGGCCAAGATCGTCTACGACTTTGATTTCAAGACCATCATCATCGCCGGGTATGTCCTGGCGCTTGTGCTGATGGTCTTCTGCGACAAGGATTTCGTGGCCATCGCCTTCGATGCGGGGGGCGTGGCCACCGGGCCCATGGCCGTGTCCTTACTCATGTCCATGGCGGTGGGGGTGGCCTCGGCCACCGAGGGCAGCGACGCGGTGATCGATGGTTTCGGGCTGATAGCTTTGATAGCCCTGGCGCCCATTCTTTTCCTGAGCGCGCTGGGGGTCATCATGAGGTACAAGCGGAAGGTGGAGATATGAAATGCGAAGAGGATGTGGAATTGATCGTCACGGTGGTGAGAAAAGGTTGGGGGGAGGTGGCCATGAGGGCGTCCCTGGAAGCAGGGGCGCAGGGCGGGACCATCATGTTCGGGCGGGGCATCGGTATTCATGAGCAGAAAACGCTGCTGGGCATCCCGATAGAACCGGAGAAGGAGATACTGCTGACCGTGACGAACAGATGCATCAGCGAGCAGGTGTTGGACGCCGTGTCCAAGGCGGTGGAACTGGACAGGCCGGGAACCGGATTCGCCATGGTCATTCCATTGCGGAAGGTGGTCGGCCGGGTACATATGCTTCCGCCCTAGGAAGCGGGGAATGGGTGAGGCGGCAATGGCATTCCAATGGATGGCGTGACATCATGCACAGTCTTGGCAGGATGACGGGGATCGGACCGGCACCTCTGTGGGCGTTAGGAAAAGTACATCTATGACCGGCCCATGATAGGCGGGCGTTGGCCATGCTGGTCATTAGCGAGAGGATAAACGGTCTCTTCAATTCCGTTGGAAGGGCCATCGACAAGCGGGACGCGCGGTTCATCCAGGAGCACGCATCGTACCAGGTAGAGTGCGGGGCTCAGGCCCTGGACCTCAACGTGGGCCCCGGCCGGGACGATGGACCGGCGGCCATGGACTGGTTGGTGCGCACGGTGCAGGAGGTGGTGGACCTTCCCCTGTCCATAGACACCCCGGGGATCAAGACCATGACCGCCGGCATCAAGGCCTGCCGCAACAGGGTCATCATCAATTCCACCACCGCCGAGGTCAGGAAGATGCAGGCGCTCTTCCCCCTGGCCAAGGAGCATGACGCGGACATCATCTGCCTGACCATGGATGAGAGGGGCGTTCCCAACGATGCCGAGTCCCGGGCGGAAATGGCCATGCTCATGATGACCACGGCCATGGAGCACGAGGTCATGCCCGACCGTCTGTTCCTGGACCCCCTGGTCATGCCCATCAAGGCCGCTCAGGACCAGGTCATGAAGGTCATCAAGGCCATGGAGCTCTTCCGGACGTTGAACGATCCCGCACCCCGCATCGTGGTCGGCCTCTCCAACGTCTCCAACGGGGCCAAGGAGCGCAGCCTCCTCAACCGCACCTTTCTGGGCATGCTCCTGGGGGCCGGGCTCAGCGCGGCCATCGTGGACGTGCAGGACCCCCAGCTCATGGACGTGATCAAGGCCGGGGAGCTTCTGAGGGCGGAGAAGCTGTACTGCGACGACTTCCTGCGGGCCTGATGCCCTTTCCGACCCGGTGGAGGGAACGTTCCCCATGCCGTGGGAGCCGCTGGCAAAAAGGAGATGGGAAATGGTTTTTGGACAGGAGAGCGGTCCTTCCTACTTGGCCAGTTCGTGAAGGATCTTGTAGAGGTCGGGTCCCGGAGGGAAGAACTGTATGAGAGGGACCACCTGGGTCTTCCCCATCTCTGGGACGTGCTTGTCCCAGAACTCGACCAACTGTTCTGGATTCTCGGTCTCGTACACGCACCAGCCCCCGGTCTTACGCGCATCGATCAGGCTGCTGATCAGCTTGAGGCCGGGTGGAAGTTTGGGCAACGATTCGATGACCTTCTTTCCAACTAATTTAAAATCCTCTGGTTCCCAGACGTGAATCGCCAGAAAAAGGGGCACGGATTCACCTCCAATGATGCACTTTGGTGGCTCCTTACATAATGATTGTGCGGTTATTCCACTGATCAATACGGCGTTCGTCGAAGAGGATAAGGGGGGGCTGGACCCCAGGGGATCGATGATCGTGATACTCCGGACCTAATCCCAATGATACATCACTATTGCGCTGGGCCCATGTCATGGGAAAGGGACGCATCCCCCATTTTGGACCATGGACGGGTCCGAACCCTGTTACAAAGAGGGGACCTCAGGCCTTATCCCTTCCCTCTTTATCCAAAGTCGTTTGACGTGGCGGTACGGCCGCCCATAGGAAGAAAAGAAGCAGGGGAATGAAAAGGATCGCCCATAGAATGCCAAGAACCACCCCAAGGGCATTGCTCGCAACGATCCCGCTGATCATGGTCAGGGGAATGAGGGTGAGGAGTGCGAGCATGGCCACGAGCGGGGGCCAAAGCGTCCAGCCACGGGTTGTGGAGGTCTCCCACATACTACCGAGCATCCTCTCCCGCCGGGTGGTCAGATAGTTCTCGTGATCGTCGAAGTTCACATTGTATGTGGTGTACAGGAACCTGAAGTTCCTGCTGCGGGGGGGCGGGGAGGGCTGGCAAGACACCCCCTTGTCATAGGGCCCCAGGACATCCCTGGTCCTGCTGACCAGTCTGAAGCATTCGTCCACGTCCCTTCCGCACCCCGGGCAGCTGAGGGCGCCGTAACTTCCTTCGTACCCGCAATACGGACATACGAGGCCCAGGGACCTCCGCTTTTTGGTGATCGGGGGCTCGGTGGGACCCAGGTCGCACACGGTGCGCGGTCCCATGGGGAGTACCTGCTCGAGGAGGTCCGCCGCTTCCGCCTCCCTGCCCATCATGTACAGCGCCTCCGCCTTGGCCTCCTGGAAGCGCGGTCTCCATTCTACCACATTGAGCAGCAGCCCCTTCTCCGCCCACCCCAGGGCGTTGGCATAGTCCTGCAACTTCAGGTGGGCAATGAAGAGGCGATGATGGATGTCGGCCAACTCCCGGTGATCATTCTCAGAGTGCGACCGTGCGATGAGCAGGTCGATGGTGCGCTGCCACACCGCCCTCTCCTCCTCGGTGGGACGGGATCCGGCCTCCGCCCGCCACCTGGTGAGCAACTCATCTCGCCGGTCAGAGCTCATATGGCACCGTATCGGACTATGGTCTGCCAGGTTAAGAAAGATGTCCCGTAGCTCACCAGGTGCCGTAGGTCCCGAAGTCCTTGGCCGCCTTGTTCAGGGCCAGGATGTTGCAGGGAGGGGTGAAGGGCGGCACCTCGCAGGCCGTCCCCATGATGTATCCGGAGGAGCAGTCCCTTCCTTTCAGCAGCTGGCATTTGGCCTGCTCGTACACCTGCTTGGGGGTGCCGTTGACCATGAGCTTGGTGTCCACCGTGCCCATGCATGTGGCGAAGCCCCCGAACTCCTTGACCAGAATGTCGGAGGGGAACACCTCGCGGTTCATATAGCCCACGTGTACGATGGTCATGGGGGACCATACCATGTATTCCTTCAGTACCTTGAAGTCCGTGCAGTGGTTACCGCAAAGGTGGTAGAACACCTGCGGACCGGCGCCCTTGGTGAAGCATTTCTTCACGAACTCGTTGAGGTACTTGGCCGAGAAGTCCCGGACCATGTCGTCGGAGAAGATGTCGTTGTTCCCCAGCACGGAACCGGTAGTGATGGCCGCGCTGCCGTATCGGTTGGCGACGACCTCCGCACCGTTGGCGGCGGTCTCCATGTAGGTGCGGACCAGTTTATGGGCCAGCTCTGGCTCGCTCTGCGTCCACATGATGAAGGTTTCCAGGCCGCAAAGCTGCGCGGCGCTGCCGGTCAGGTCGGAGGCGATGGCCAGCGGAGTGAACATGAATGGTATGTTCTTCTCGATGTAATCATTGGCACGGAACATTTGATGGATGGTCCAGCCGTTGAGCAGCTCCTCGGGGCTGGGAACCCGCAGCTCGTCCACCTGCGAGGGTTCCAGGATGATAGGGGCCTTGGGCACCGGCGGCATGAGGTCCATGTACTGCGTTTCCATGCCCAGCTCGGTCAGCCAGACCAGGGAGAAGTACCAGTGGGTGACCGGTAAAAGGTCGTACAGCTCTTGGGCGAAGGCCACGCAATGGGCCCCCATCTCGGGGCTCTCGTAGAACTCGCGTATGGAACGGCCGCAGGCCACCGCGGCGTGGGAGAGCATCATGGGGTCCACGGGGATGTGTCCATGATTGGTGCCCAGGAACGGTGAGGCGAAACGCTTTCTGGCCTCCTTGTGCCATTCCCTGTCGATGGGGGCGAAGAAATCCTCCGCTGCGATCATGGGCCTCCTCAGGAAGGATTGCATATATGCTTCTTTGGAGGCCCTTTGAAGGGGTCGACGAATGGACGTGGGCAACAAAGATATCCTTCCCGGGGAATACGATGTTCATGAGGGGTGAGTTCGGTCATATCGACGTTCCGACATTGAGGTGGGAGCAGCCGAAATGGACCCAGCGCTTCCATCGCCTGATCTCGGGGGAGGTGACCTACGCCACCTTGGAATGGCCACAGGCCTTTCGCTCCATCGGCCTGTCGCGCAGCCGAGAGGGCGATTACACCTTCAAGCGCGGAGGTTTCCTTCATCCCTACGTCACGGTGCGCAGACAGGAGTTCGAGTCGGACCTTGCCAAGCTGGACCTGGACTGGAAGGGGAACGGGGAGCTGGTGTTCACCAACGCGCAGCGGTTCAAGTTCGTCCGTTCGGGCCTGTTGCGCTTCGACTATGAGGTCAGGGACCATTACGGGACGCCCCTGTTCTCGCTCAGCAAGGAGGGGGCGGCCTTTAAGCACAGCGGTGAGGTCTTACTGAGGCCGGCGGGGCTCGCTCATCGAGAGATCGGCCTGCTGATCACCCT
>JAFGPG010000105.1 GCA_016926075.1 Methanomassiliicoccales archaeon | reverse complement strand
GGCTGGTCTATCTCATCGGTGACCTCAACTGCCATCAGCTCGCCGATCGTTCCTACTTCCTCAACGACAACCAGCTCCCGGTATGCGCCCGGGACCTTGGCATAGTGACCGGGCTGGTGATAGGGCTGGCGTTCTTCATCCCCCTACGGAAACAGCTGCGCTGGGAGTTCCTGCTACTGCTGCTCGTTCCTATGGTGGGGGATGGGCTGCTACAGGCGGTGGGCACCTATGAGTCCAGCAATGCGGTGCGCTCGCTCACCGGGGCCCTGGCCGGTGGAGGCCTAGGATATGGGTTGGGCATGCTCGTGCACGGGTACGCCGAAGTGGAAAATGAAGTTCCATGAACGGGAAATGAATAGGCCAGCAAAGTGGCGTATCGACGTCGAAAGTGTGGAAAACACTTATATACGATATTGATGATGGAGCACCAGTCAATCCATATCGTTCACTTTTACCATTTTGGAGGATATGATTCGTATGGAAAACATGAAGACTGGAACTACCACCTTGGGTATAGTCAACGCTGACGGCGTGGTCCTGGCATCCGAGCACAGGGCGACCATAGGCAATTTCGTCGCGCACAAAGAGGTCCAGAAGGTTTTCAAGATCGACAACAACCTCGGCCTGACCACCGCCGGGCTGGTGGGTGATGCCCAGATCATGGCACGCTACCTGCGGGCGGAGGTGGAGCTCTACAAGCTCAAACGCGTCTCCCCCATGAGCGTAAGGTCCGCGGCCACCCTCACCTCCAACATATTGCGTCGGGGAGGAGGGGCCTATGGCTTCTACTACGTGGGTCTCATCGTCGGTGGCCACGACCGAGAGGGCGGGCACGTCTACTCCTTGGACGCTGCCGGAGGATCCATATCCGATAATTATGTCAGTGTGGGCTCTGGCTCCCCCTATGCCTACGGCGTGCTGGAGGACCACTTCGAGAAGGACATCTCCTTGGACGACTCCATCAACCTGGCCATCCGCGCCCTGAACGCGGCCATGAAGAGGGACTCGGCCAGCGGCGACGGCATGGACATCGTGACCATCACCAAGGATGGCTATGTGGAGGTATCCCAGGAGGAGATTTCCAAACGGGCCTCGCGCATGGGCATCACCGTGCCCCGTCCGAACTAAACCCTTTCCCAAGACATTTCCCTGTTATAACTTCCCATAAAGTGAACCCCATGAGCGCAGAAAAAATTCTCGAGGAAGCTCGAGAACAGGTTCGGAAGATAGTTCCGTCGAACATCACCATATCTTCCATCGATTTCGAAGGTCCACTGGTGGTCATCTACACCAAGGACATGGAGGCCTTCGCCTCCGGGAACGACATGATACGCCAGCTGGCACAGGGTCTGCGCCGTAGAGTGGCCATCAGGCCGGACCCTTCCACCTTGAAAGATGCCGAAGAGGTGGAGAAGAGGTTGAGGGAGATCATCCCGGAGGAGGCGCAGATCACTAACATCTCCTTCGAGGACGACACCGGAGAGGTGACCATCGAGGCCATCGCCCCCGGCCTGGTCATCGGCAAGCAGGGTTCCATACTGAACGAGATCAAGAAGGAGGTGGGCTGGGCCCCCAAGGTCATCCGCGCCCCGCCAATACCCTCCAAGACGGTCTATGAGACCAGGGCCTATCTGAGGGAGGTGCAGGCCGAGCGCAAGGAGTTCCTGCGCAAGGTCGGACGGCGCCTTGCTCAATCCAAATACGAAGGGGAGAACTGGGTGCGCATGACCTGCCTGGGCGGCTACCGCCAGGTGGGACGCTCCGCCACCTTGCTCTCCACCAGGGAGAGCAAGATACTCATCGATTGCGGCATGGACCCCTCCAACAGCAACAACAAGCCCTATTTCACCGCCCCGGAGTTCCTGCCGCTGGACCAGCTGGACGCCGTGGTCATCACCCATGCGCACATGGACCACTGCGGTCTCCTGCCCGTGCTCTTCAAGTTCGGCTACGACGGGCCGGTATACTGCACCCCGCCCACCCGGGACCTGATGTCCCTGGGCCTTCTGGACGCCATCAAGGTCTCCTACGGGGAGGCCAACAGGTGCGAGTACGAGGCCAAGCATGTGCGGGAGGTGGTCAAGCACTGCATCACCCTCAAGTACGGGGAGACCACGGACATCGCCCCTGATATCCGGCTGACCATGCAGAACGCCGGGCATATACTCGGTTCCGCGGTCTGCCACTTCCACGTGGGCGACGGCCTGTACAATGTTGCGTTCACCGGTGACATGAAGTACGAGAGGAGCTGGCTGTTCAACGCCGCCACCAACAAGTTCCCCCGGTTGGAGACGTTGGTCATCGAGTCGACGTATGGTGGATACAACGACATGCAGCCCAGCCGGACCGATGCCGCCAATCAGCTGCGGGGCATCATCGAGCGGGGCATCATGCAGCGCAAGGGCAAGATGGTGGTGCCGGTGTTCGCCGTAGGGCGTTCCCAGGAGGTGATGCTGGTCATAGAGGAGCTGGCCCGCACGGGCAAGGTGGACAAGGTCCCGGTGTACCTGGACGGCAGCATCTGGGAGGCCACCGCCATCCATACCGCCTACCCGGAGTACCTGAACAGCCAGTTGAGGACCCAGATCTTCCAGATGGGGCAGAACCCCTTCCTCAGCGACATGTTCAAGAGGGTGGACAGTCAGGAGATGAGGGAGAAGATACTGCACGACCCGGAGCCGTGCATCGTGCTGGCCACCAGCGGAATGATGAACGGGGGGCCGGTCATGGAGTATGTCAAGGCCTGGGCCAGCGACCCCGTGCAGACGCTGGTCTTCGTGGGCTATCAGGCGGAGGGCACCATCGGCCGCAGGATACAGCGGGGGGTGCGCGAGCTGACCCTCTCGGACAAGGGCCGCAGCGTCACCGTGGACTTCCGAATGAACGTGGAGACCGTGGACGGCTTCTCCGGTCACTCCGACCGTCGGCAGCTCATCAACTACATAGCCAGCCTGGATCCCAGGCCGGAGCGCATCGTCATCGGCCACGGGGAGGAGCACAAGTGCCTGGAGCTGGCCTCCGCGCTCTACAAGAAGTTCAACGTGGAGACCAGGGCCCCGATGAACCTGGAGACCATACGGTTCAAGTGAGCATCCGCTCTTCGATCTCCGAATGAGAGAAAAGAAGGGACGGAACCCTCTTTCTCAGAACCCGAATATCCTGGACATCTTCCTTTCCAGGTACTCGAGGAACGGGGATACGGTGATCTCATTCCCGGTGACCTTCTTGATCAGGTCCGGCGGGTCGTACAGGTTGCCTTGGGAGTGCACGTTGTTCCTGAGCCATTGCAGCACCGGGGCGAACTCGCCTTGACGTACTCCCATGCGCCATTGCGGCAGGTCCCTCTGCATCCCCTCCAGGAACATGCCTGAGTATATGTTCCCCAGGGCATAGGAGGGGAAGTAACCGAAGGCGCCGCCGGACCAATGCGTGTCCTGAAGCACGCCCTCGGCGTCGTTCACTATTTTCACGCCGAGGTAGTCGGAGTACTTCTGGTCCCACACCTGGGGCAGCTCGTCCACGGTGACCCTGTGGGCGAAGATGTCCTGCTCAATCTCGAAGCGCACGATGATATGGAGGGCGTAGGTCACCTCGTCCGACTCCACCCTGATCTTGGAGGGGTTGACAGCGTTGACGGCGGCTATGATGTCCTTGTTCTTGAGCCCCTTGAAGGCCTTGGGGGAGACGCTGCGGAAGCGTGGTAGGGCGTGGTTGAGGAATTCGGGGGAGCGCCCCACCACGTTCTCCACGAAGCGGGACTGGGACTCGTGAATGCCGTAGGAGCAGGCCTCACCGATCGGCTGGTACATCCATTCCCTGGGTATGCCCTGTTCGTACAGGGCATGGCCGCCCTCGTGCATCACGCTGAACAGGGAGGAGAAGAAGCGGTCCTCGTAGTAGTGCGTGGTGATGCGCACGTCGTCGAAGCTGCCGGTGGTGAAGGGGTGCTCCGTCTCGTCCAGTCG
>JAFGPG010000104.1 GCA_016926075.1 Methanomassiliicoccales archaeon | reverse complement strand
TCGTTTTCCGCCAGAACGATGGGATGGACGGCGAATAGGTGTGCTCCAAGTCGGCCGAGGATCTTGTTCGTTCAGTGGAAATAGGGGATACGGTCTTTTTTCGGTACGTTTTCGGGGATGGGGTCTACCTTGTATTCGAGGATGAGCGGGGGTGTCGTCACCGACGTCCTCTTCGTGGCATAGATCACGGAGGGGAAGAGGGTGGGGAAAGGTTTTACGGGCCAAGGATGGGAACGCCGGCACGGAGGCGGCCCTCTTGTTCGACCTTCATGTGAAAGAGGGGTTCCGAGGTGGGGCCTGGGCACCGGGCCTATGAACCGTGAGGAGCTCGGCTAGTGGAGAGGGGCTGCTTCGATCGCCTTGGCAGTGTCGGGGGGTAACGGGCACGTTTCCTAAATTATACGGGAGGGGTCTCAGGACCTTAAGAGGATTGATCACGAAGGCCCTTTGACAAGAGTTATAAAGGGGTCGCTACCATCGTTAAAAACGATGGAAATGGATGACAAGGAAGAGGTCATGGAGGAGCTCCGCAAGATCCCCATCGTGGGGGAGAAGGTGGCCGAACCGCTGTACATGTTGGGCATAAGGTCTGTCAAGGAGCTGGTCGGCAGGTCCCCTGAGGACATGTACGGGGAGCTGCGCACCATGAAGAACTATTATGTGGAACAGTGCATGCTAAACCAGCTCAAGGTGGCGGTCAGCATGGCCGCCAAGATGAAGTGATCCTCAGTCACCTAGACCCGGATTCTCCTCCTCGCTCACGGCCGATCCTCGTTCCTCGACCAGTTCCGCCCCTGGTTGGCGTGGACGATGGAGTATGCCCAGGGCCATGAACGCCGTGGCGATGGACAGGGCCGCCATGAGCCCGGCCACAAGGTATAGGGTTTCCTGGACCTCCTGAGCCCTCTCCTCGAATATCTGTGATTCATTGGAATCGATAGGGCTCAGACCCTCCCCCATCTCGGGAACCCCCGCCATGGCCACCGAAAGCACGATGGACAGCATCAGCGCCAGGAGCAGGGAGGTGGAGAGGAGGACCACGACGCGGGTGTTCTCCCCGGGGGACACCAGGTCCCGGGCCTTCCAGGTCAGCGCATAGTAGATGAAACCGTGCTCTTCGGTCCTCTTGACCAGGCCCCCGTCCTCCAATTTCCTCAGATGACGGTGCACCGCCGCCTTGTCCACCTCCAAGGCCTCGGCCAGCTGGGACAGGGTGCGACGCTCTGACTGCAGGGCCTTGAGCATGTCCATCCTGGTGTCCGAGGCCAGGGCGAAGAGGGCCGACCTGTCCAGTTCAACCTTCAGCGGAAACCCTCCTATGCTTCTATGAACACTGCACCGCCCGCCCCGATGACGGGTGCATCAGATCGATCACCGATGTCCTCCATATATGCCATTTCCCCTATCCTTTCGAAGGTGTCCAGGGACCAGGCTGTGGTCCTTGTCCCGGTGACCGCGTAGAGGGTGCTCTCTATGATGACGCAGCGCGCGCTGCCGGTCCAGTTGTCGGCCTCCAGCTCGGCCAAGAGGGTGATGCCGCCCTCGTCCACCTGCACGACCATGATGAGCTGGCGGAGCCTATCTGTCTGGTCGTATGTCGTGGCCGGGAGGAACAGACTCCCGCTGCGATCGTCGTAAAGGACGGCCTTGTGCTCCCAGAGGGCCTCCGACCAGTAGTAGGCGGGGGTCAGGATGGTGTCCACTTCCACGGGTGACCGTGGATCGCTTACGTTGAATAGAGATAACTTGAGGTCGCCATCCTCCATCCCCAGGCCGACCAGGAGGTGGTCGGAGCAGGGATGCAGGTAGGTGGAGAAGCCGGGTATGATCAGTTCCCCCAGAACCTGGGGCGATGAGGGTTCCGATAGGTCGATGACGAACAGAGGGTCGGTGACCAGGAAGGTCACCAGGTACATCACCGGGCCCATGAACCTGACCGATTTGATGGACTCGCCCGGGGCCAGTCCGGTCAGGGAGCCGAGCAGGTCGAGGTCCGGGTCCAGGCAGTGCAACTGGCTCTCGCCATCGCCCCAACCTGTACATGTGGCCACCCTGAGGACTCCCTGGTGCTCATCGAGGGAGAACTGGTTGAGGAGGAAACCCGATACCTGGCCTTTGGCCGCGGGGGTGACGTGCAGGCCGTCGAGGCTCAGACGTATGATGGTGGTCATCGGTCGGTACCCATCCAATATAGAACCGTCATCCGTGGGGCGCACATGGCGCAGGTTGGTGAGGTATAGGCTGTCGTGGGAGACGTAGAGAGGACCACAGAAATTGACCACCATGGTGGAGAAGTTGCCCTCTCCACTGTCCAGGTCCAGGGCCAGGATGTTCAGGAAGGCGTTGGCCTCCTGGGCCTGGGGATCGAAGCGAATGCTGCAGGGGTCCGTCTCCTCCAGCTCGCCGTCGACCCCGATCACGGGCATGGATACCTCCCCATCGGACCAGGCGTATCTCTCGCTGAGCAGGTACATGTGATCGCCGATCATCCTGCTGCCCAGGAACCCTCCGCTCATATGGAACCTCGTAAGCACATTGGGGGCACAGGGATCTGACACGTTGACCAGGCAGCATATGGTCATCTCCTCATAGGCCATCGCCTCGTTCATCGATAGGATGTCCGACCGGACATCGACGAAATTGATCGTGCAAACGACCACGGCCAATATGTCATCCTTCAGGAACAGTCCCATCACCCATGCGTCGGGGCCACCTCCGACCAGATCCGTGATATTGATGAGGGAGGCGGGGGCCATGTCCTGTGCCGGGGAGGCCTTCAACACCATCACCCCTTGGCTGCCGGCCACATAGATGAACTCCCCGTCGGTCTTGACCATGTCCAGCTCGTCCACCCCCTGCACCTGGACATTGGTGGTGGAGTGGTAGTTGCCGGAGCCGGCGGCCTCGTCGGTGAGAGCCGTCGTCCATCGACCGTCCTGTCTGGAGGATAGGTAACTTCTCAACTGCCATTCGCTGGTGAAGGCGGGGAGGTCACCCTCAGGCAATCCCTCGCTGTGTGGGGTGAGGACCATCGCCACGCTCACCGCGACAAGCAGGGCCACTATCGCCGTGGCCACTAGACGGTTCAGGAGGGGAGCATCGGACATGGATAATCCATTCCCCTGTCATTATTTGAATCCCGCCTTGCCGTTGACCGTTCGGTCAACCCGACCGGGGGTGGGGGGGCAAGGGTATAAGCTATCCGGAGAATTGTGCCCTTCGATGCAGCGTCACTATTTCGTGGCCAAGATGCCAGATGAGCCGGGGGCCCTGCATAAGGCGGCCGAGATCGTCAAACGGCACGGCGGCAACATCGACCGCATACAGTACGACAAGCGCATCGATCCCTGTACCGTCTTCTTCGAGGCCCATTGCTCGGAAGGGCAGTACCAGATGATGAGGGCGGAGCTGGAGGCCATCGGTTATCTGCAAGGGCGGATGGAGGTCCCTTCGTTCCTGAAGTTCCAGGTGGTACTGCCCCATGTCAGCGGTGCCCTGTTCGAGTTCCTGAACCATACCACGGCGGCCGGGTGCAACATCGATCTCTTGGACTTCGATGAACGGGGAAAGCACCCCGAGCGCCTGACGGTCTCACTGACCGTGGAGCAGCCGGGGGCGGTGGACAGGTTGTTGGAACGTCTCAAGACCCTCTACCCCCTGGAGATCCTGGAATACGATACCACGGGACAACGACTGGACGACACTGTCTTCTACATTCGCTTCGCCCAGGAGCTAAGGCGACTCATCGGCGAGGCGGAGGACGCGTTCCTTCTGCGCCTGCTTTCCGACGTCAATCACGTGGCTCAGGAGCTGATGAACCTGGGTAAGGACCCCAGGCAGATATTCTCGGACGTGCTGCGCAGCGGCCAGGAGCTGAGGCGGACCATTGGGAGGGGCTTCTACGCCGACCTGCAGGAATTGAGCTTGGGAGAGGCGGTCCTGCTCTGTGTTCAGCTTCCCTGTGGAGGCAACTGCTACCTCTTACGCCGAGGGACTGAGGTGACCATGATCGATACCGGCTTCGGGATCTACCATCGGGACCTGGACCTGCTCATGGCCAGGGAGGGATGGGGCGGGATGGGTTTGGTCTGTCGGGCCCTCATCACCCATGGCGACGCGGACCATGCCGGTTCGGCCGGCCGGCTCAAGGCGGAGGTCTGGATGCACCCAGACACTCTGGAGGTCATCCGCCGCTCCGACCGTGCATACGGCTCGGAGATCGAGGGGTCGGTGCTGGAGGAGGTGTACACCAAGCTCATCAATCTCTTCTCCGAATTCACCATTCACAGGGACCCCCTGACCTTTCCAGCCCAGGGCATGGGAATGAGGGGGGGTTTCACCGTCCTGGCCATCACGGAGGTGGCCGGTATGCGCTGCGAGGTCCTGGAGGGTTTTGGCGGGCATACCCGGGGTCAGGTCTTCTATTACCTTCCGGAGGAGATGGTCCTCTTCACCGGGGACAGCCTGATCAATTTCGACAGTCTCAGCGAGGAAAGGAAGGTTTTCGCCACCCTGGCCAAGAACCTGATGACCACGGTGAACGTGGACAGTGCCAAGGCATCCCTGGAGCGCCAGTGGCTGCTGGAGCTGGTCAAGGAGGTGGAATCGCAGAAGGATGAAGGTCGCCGGTGCATGGTCTGTGGGGGTCATGGGGCAGTGTCGGTGCTGGAAAACGGACGATTGGTCCAGTATGGTGATGTTCGCAGGTATCCATAGAAAAGGAAAATGATAAAAGGGGTTTGGAGGGATCAATCACCGACCAGGGTCCCCGCGAACACCTGCCAGGCCAAGGCCGTCTTGGCCACCAGACTGAGCACGATGTACATGTATTCTCCGTAGAGGTAGTCCTTCCACTTTCCCACCTTCTTGTACTGCAGAACCATGTTTACCGCGAAGATGTTGAAGAAGAAGGCGATGGATATGAAGATACCGTACACGAAGTCCGGAGGGGAGCCGCCCCTGACCCCGGTGAAGTACAATATCAAAGCGATCCAAGGGATCAGGCCGGCGAAGCATCCGAAGATGAAGGATGTCCAATCTGTTCTCTTTGTTGTCTGGTTGTGCAGTTCCATCATATAACCGAACAGGTTCATGCAGGCGTTCAGACAGAACAGCAGCATGATGGACACGAAATCGAACATGCCGCACAGCCAAGCGATGACCACCAGCATGAACGA
>JAFGPG010000103.1 GCA_016926075.1 Methanomassiliicoccales archaeon | reverse complement strand
TCGCCATCGATATCATCGACCATGGCAATAGGTCCTGCCGTTTCCAGCTGTTCGCTTACCTTGAACAACGGGGTAAGAATGCCCGCCATTGGTCTGGGGACCTACAAGCTGGTGGGCCGGGAGGCATACTTCTCGGTGAAGGCAGCTCTTTCCTGCGGATACCGTCACATCGACACTGCCTCATTCTACGAGAACGAGGAGGCCATCGGTCAGGCGGTGAGGGACGGCGGTCTGCCTCGGGAGGAGGTGTTCATCACTAGCAAGGTGTGGAACACCGAGCAGGGGTACGAGGCCGCCATGAAGGCATTCGAGCGCACCCTGGACAGGCTGGGCATGGACTACCTGGACCTGTACCTTGTCCATTGGCCGGTGACCGGTAGACGCTTGGACACCTATCGAGCGCTGGAACGGTTGTACAATGAGGGCCGGGTGCGGGCCATCGGTGTCAGCAATTACACCGAGAGGCACCTGGAAGAGCTGATGGCCGTCTGCCAGGTCGTTCCGGTCACTAACCAGGTGGAGATGTCCCCCTTTCTATTCCAGCGGGAACTGCTTCGGTACTGTCAAGAGCGCCGGGTGCTGGTCACCGCCTTCTCCCCCTTCGCCAGAGGTGCGGTGCTGGACGATGGGACCCTGCGGGAGGTGGGTGAGGCGCATGGCAAGAGCCCGGCCCAGGTCATCCTGCGCTGGTGCCTTCAGAAAGGGATGGCGGTCATCCCCCGCTCCTCGAACCCGGAACGCATCCGGGAGAACGCACAGGTGTTCGACTTCTTCCTGGACCGGGAGGAGATGGACCTCCTCGACGGTCTGCATCGCGGACTGCGCACCACCACCGACCCGCATACCTACACGTGAGCCCAGGAAAACCTTAAGTCATGGCACCGTCGATGGAGTGGCGTATGAGCGAACCGGTGCCGAAGATCGCCATCTATCTGGATTTCGAGAACCTGGCCATATCGGCCAAGGAGGTATATCCCTCCACACCCAAGCCCTTGAGGATCAACGACATATTGGACTACGCCAAGAGCTACGGGGACGTGCTTATTAAGAAGGCCTTCGCGGACTGGAACAAGCCTCCCTGCAACCAGTACGTGGAGGATCTGAGGCTGAAGGCCTTCGACCTGGTCTTCCTGCCGCAGACCTCCCTGTCGGGGAAGAACGGCGCCGACCTGCGCATGACCATCGACGCCCTGGAGGACATGTACGACAAGAACATACTGGACGTCTTCTTCCTGGGCACCGGGGACACCGACTTCATCCACCTGATAAGGAAGATCAAGGAGAGGGGCAAAGAGGTGGTGGTGCTGGGGTTCGAGCATTCGATCGGACGCACCATCCGTTACAACTGCGATCGCTTCGAATCTCTGGAGGACCTGCTGGGCAAGGCCCCGGCACCGGTGCCGAAGGAAAAGAAGGAGGAGGAGGAGCTGGAGGACGACCCCCGTGAGCTTTTCATACGCTACATCAAGAACCGCTCCACGGACGAGCCGGCCATACTCTCCCAGATCAAGAACGACCTCATGCGCTTGGACCCCTCGTTCTCGGAGAAGAAGTATGGATACAAGCACTTCAAGGACTTCCTGGACTCCTTCAAGGGGGACCTGTTCACCAGCATCAAGATGGATGAGAAGGCCGGGCATCACCTGGTGTACTTCAAGTCCTATCCGGAGCTGGCCTCGGACATCAACGAGGGACAGGTCAAGGAGTTCATCGACAAGGACATGCGGTACATCAAGGACAAGGGGCTGCGCAAGGCGCTGTACAAGGAGATCATCAGCCTCTTCCACGCGGACGGGGAGACCACAATCAACCAGATGGTGGACGACCTATGGTCCATCTTCGACAAGAAATTGCCCAAGGCCACCCTGAAGCGCTTCCTGCGCACCATGGCCGAGGGGCGCATGTTCAAGTTCGCCGAGGTGAAGTACACCGGCAACATATACACCATGCCCCAGGTGCTGAAGGCGGACCTGCCGTCCTTGGACAAGCTGGACGATATGTACCTGCAGCGCATCATCGACCTCACCCTGAAGAAGTACAATGGGGTGCCGCAGGAGACGGTGACCAAGATCATGGGCCTGAGCTGACAGACCTTTTGTAGCGATGGTGTTCGAGCCATCCTGATCAGCACCAGACCGGTCATCCCAGGGATGCCCTCATGTCCTCCCGGTCCATGCGGAAGAAGGTCCAGTCCATCTCCCTTCCTCCTTGGGAACTGTAGAAGTCCATGGCCTTGACGTTCCAGTCCAGGACGCACCATTCCATGCGTTCGCAGCCCTTGTCCAGTGCTTCCCTCATGCAGTGCCGGAAGAGTGTACGTCCCACCCCCGACCTGCGGTGCCCCTCCTTCACGAAGATGTCCTCCAGGAAGAGCGTGGGAGCGGCCAGGAACGTGGAGTAGGTGAAATAGTACGTGATGTACCCTATAGGCTCCCCTTCCTTCAAGGCCAGAAAGGAATGGAAGAGCGGCGGTGAGGCGACGATGTGGGACCGCAGTCTCTCCTGGGCCTCCTCCGTCGGCGGTTCCAACCTCTCGAAGCGGGCCAGCTCGACGATCAGCGTGATGAGCGATGAGACGTTTCTGGGCGTCACAGGGACCACCCGCACCTCGTTGACCGTGCCGTCCATGAACTTGGTAATGCGTGATGGTCGTATTGTATTGTGCGCTCCGCCTTCCGACCCCTGTGATTGTCGCTCTTGGACCATTGTTACGCGGTCCTACAGAGGCCGGTCCGTTGCATTGTTCCGATGCGGGGTTAGGATGACAGGCGGAGCGTCTGGACATGGTCACTGTTCGGATGATACCGGGGGAGCGGTCATCGATCGTATCTCGGCATTCAGGGCGGGCCGATCAAATGAGGATGAGCCCGAGGCCCCGGGCATGGCGCATGGCCTGCTGGTGCTCCTCCTTCCGTAACCCCCTGCCCAGCTCGGGGAACCGGTAGGAGAGGTGCACGGGTCGATACTGGTCCATGATGTTCACCGCCGCCCTCGGCATGTTCCTCGCCAACCATTCCAGCACCGGCAGGGTGCAGCATTGAAGATGGCCGGGAAGCATGAGGTGCCGTACTATGACCTCTCCCTGCCTGGCCGCCTGCAGATGGTTGCGGGTGATGACCTCCCAGTAGCGAGGGGCCTCAGAGAGCCTTTCCGCGCAACGGTCGTTCCCGTACTTCAGGTCGGTGAGGTACACGTCCATGGTCCCATCCAATATGTTCAGCGCCTCCTCGGTCATGTACATGTTGGAGTTCCAGACCTGGGGCACGTCGAGGTCCAGTTCCAGGAGCACCTGCAGTACGTAGGGCAGGTGTGGTATGGGGTCCCCCCCGACCCAGTTCACGTTGCGGATGCCCCGGCACGTGGACGCCCCGGGAGGCACCAGCCCCCGGGTCTCGATCATTCTCGCCAGGACCTTGGGGGTCAGCACCTCCCCAACCGAGGGATCGGTACTGATGTCCCAGTTCTGGCAGTAGGCGCAGCGCAGGTTGCACCCCGAGAAGAAGATGGTGTATGAAGGCACCAGTGGCCTCTCCTCGCCATAATGGATGAAGTGGGAGGCGATGCGGTCCTCGGCCACCCCGCACCGCCCTACCTGTCCCAGGTCCCGCCGGGCACGACAGCGGTGTTCGCACAGTTGGCATTCGGACCAGAGCGCGCGGGCCTCCTCTACCTTGCGCTGCAGGGAATCGCTCCCCGAGCTACCCTTCGACCCCTGGAACCGTGGCCTGACACGACCGGCCAAAATGGTCTTGTACCGTGACAGGGGGTCGTGCCCCGCTTTCACCATCGCCACTTTATCGGACGAACGGCCTTAAGAACCCGTCGGTATCGGCCTCTGCGAGCTCGTCCTCAGGGCGAGGATCTGTCATCCAAAGGGAGGTCCCCCAGCAGTGTGGCCTCCCCGGCCCCGGTCATCTCCATCCCCATCACCCTTGGTATGAAGAGGTAGGTCACGGAGAGGGCGGCCATGGGTATGCCGGCGATCAGATACCACACCTGTACCCCCACTATGTCGGAGAGGGGGCCGGCCAGCAGCAGTCCGGCCGGCATCATGGCCGCCACCCCACTGCTGATGAGGGCGAAGACCCGCCCCTGCATGGCGAAGGGGACTGATGCCTGCATCATGGCCATCATGGAACCGTTCAAAATGGCCAGTGTCCCCCCTATGACCAGACAGCAGACGTAGGCCACCGGCAGCAGGTCCGCCGGGACCAAACCCAGGGCGAGCACTCCCAGACTGAGGACGACGGTGGATCCGAGCATGGTCACCACCTTGCGGCGGGAACCGCCCCAGATCCCCAGGGTCAGCCCTCCCACCAGCATGCCTATGCCGGCCAGGGACTCCATGGCCGCGTACTCCGCGGCCCCCGCCCCGAAATGGGCGACCACCAGTAGGGGAAGCAAGGAGAAGGCCGGACTGAGCAGGAGGTTGGCGATCATGAAAAGTACGATTATGGAGAGCGCGCCCTGCCATCCCCTGAGAAAGTCCAGCCCCTCCTTCATCTCCTTGACCAGGGAATGCCTACCCTCCCTCCTCTCCGGGCTGGGGACCGGGATGAAGAGCAGGGGGACGACGGCCATCATGGCGGTGACGAGGTCCACCGACAGCACCGCCCACATGGGTAGCATGGCGATGAGCACCGCCCCCGCCGGGGCGGCCACAACGTTGGCCAGACCGAACATGGCCTGATTGATGCCTCCCACTCGTGCCAGGTGACGCTCGGGGACCATCATGGAGGTGGCCGCCTGCATGGCCGGCCAGTGGAACCCGGACAGGGTGGAGCGGGCCAGCATGGCCAGCAGCACCATCCACACCTCTCCTCCGCCGGAGGCGAAGGACAGCATGAGGAGCAGTGCCACAAAGGACACGAGAGAGTCGGCCACGATCATGGTGCGCCGTCGGTCCCAGCGGTCCACGTAGGCCCCGGCCCATGGAGCGATGAGTATCTGCGGCAGTACGCCCATCAGCGTGCCCAGGGCCAGGACGGTGCCGGACCCGGTCTCCACCGTGAGCCACCAGACCAGGGCGAACTGCACCAGACTGCTGCCCACCAGGGAGACGGACTGACCGCTCCAGATGGTGAAGAAGTCCCTTCTCCAAGCGCCCTCCCCGTTCTTCATGCCGTCCATGTCCTAGCCATCGGCGGACACTGGACTTCAATGATGTGGACAGAAGTGACCAGGCCGCCCCCACCGGGCCAGCATTCCCTTGATAGGATATAAGCGTTGACCGTGGACCATTGAAGGATGAGAT
Organism: Methanomassiliicoccales archaeon; assembly: GCA_016926075.1. GTDB lineage: Archaea > Thermoplasmatota > Thermoplasmata > Methanomassiliicoccales > UBA472 > UBA472. The sequence continues at coordinate 8,232 of JAFGPG010000103.1, read as the reverse complement.
CCTTAGGCCCGGAGGTGGCGGGCCTAGGGAACGATTGTCACCGGGACCTTGCCCAGCTGCACCAGGCGATGGGAGGTGCTGCCGATCAGCGCCTCCTTGAAGGGGCTCAGCCCCCGGGTGCCCACCACTACAGCGTCATGGTCCTTTGACAGGATCAGTAGCTGCTCGGAGGGGACGCCGAACTCCACCACCGAATTGAAGGGCACCTTCTCCTTTTTCAGCAGTTCCTCGGAGGCCCTCAGCCTTTCACCTCCCAGCTTGGCGTCCTTCTCCATATAGGTGGCCTTGCCGCTGGTCAATGCGTAATCGGACGGAGGCACCACGTGAGCCAGGGTGACCTCGGCCTGGAACCCCTTGGCCAATGTGGCGGCGTAACGCACCGCCCGCAGCGAGTTCTCCGAGCCGTCCACTCCCACCAGTATGCGTTTCAGCTGTACCATGCTCCTCACTATTATTAGTAAGGCCCCAGGGACACTATAAGATTTACCCAGTTCACTTTATAAGCGTTGAAGGACAATGGTCTGCGGGGCGAAAAGATGCGTTTGATATCCTGGAACGTCAACGGCATCCGGGCCGCCCACAAGAAGGGGCTGGTCGACTTCCTGACGAAGGACGGGGCGGACATCATCTGTCTGCAGGAGACAAAGGCGGAGGAGGGGCAGCTGCCGGGGGAGCTCCGCCACCTGGCTGGATACCATTCCAGCTTCGTCTCCCCCGTGGACCGGAAGGGATACAGCGGTGTGTGCACCTATTCCAAGCTCGAGCCCAGGAAGGTGGTCCCCGGGCTGGGGAACCCCCGTTTCGACGCGGAGGGGCGGGTCCTGGTGAGCTATTACGATCGTTTCGTGCTGTACAATGTATATTTCCCCAATGGAAAGTCCTCCCCGGAACGCTTGCGCTACAAGATGGAGTTCTACGACGAGTTCCTGGAAGTGGCCAAAGGGGCGGCGGAGGCGGGCCATCATGTTGTGGTGTGCGGGGACGTGAACACCGCGCATAGGGAGATCGACCTGGCCCGGCCGAAGGAGAACGAGAAGGTCTCCGGTTTCCTTCCCCAGGAGCGGCAGTGGATAGACCGCTTCCTGGAAAGCGGCTTCGTGGACACCTTCCGCATCTTCGACCCGTCCCCGGAACGCTATACCTGGTGGGACATGAAGACCAGGGCCCGGGAGAGGAATGTGGGCTGGCGGATCGACTACTTCTTCGTGGACCGGGGGTTGAGGGACAGATGTCGTGATGCATTCATCATGCCCGAGGTGCGGGGGTCCGACCACTGCCCGATCGGACTGGAGATCGAACTGAGCTGATATCCGTGTGACCTGGATGGACCTGGGAACGGCGGCCCTTGCTTAGGTCTCTTCTAACATGAAGAGCGCCCGGCTCGTTCTGCCTCCCTACTTCCATCCGTTCATGATCGTGGAGCGGGCGTTCCTGTTGAACAGGTTGCTGAACACCACCCTTCGGGCGGTACGGTTGCTGAGCAGCAGCCTCAACAGCTCGATCACCCCGTTCAGGTTCTTCCAGGAGTCGATGTAGGTGTCGTAGCCCATATCCACCAGGCCTTCCAGGTCCTCGCGTTTATGCACGTCATAACATTCGTACACCCGGTGGTTCGTTCTCCAGGAGTCGGGGACTAGGGCACCTTGGGCCATGGCCTCCTCCCACAGCTGTGTGCCGACCAGATAGTCGAGGATGTTCAGCTGCACGCCGTGAGGCCGCAGTTGCCGGATGAAATCGATGGTGCATCTCATGTCCTCCTCGCTCTCCACGGGCGCCCCCAGGATGAAGGAGGTGATGACTATCATCCCGTTCCTCTTGGCGTTGGACACCGCCTCCTGGACCTGTTCGGGCCGGACGTTCTTGTGATAGAATTCCAGCGTCTTAGGGACGGCGCTCTCCGCCCCGAAGTAGATGACATCGAACCCCGCCCTCTTCATCTTCTTCAACAGAGGATAGGAGGCGTTGTTGGCCCGGCCCTCGCAAAATAACCTCAACCGAACCCTGCGCTCGATGAGCGCATCGCATATGCCCTCCGTCCTTTTTTGGTCGAAGGTGAAGTTGTCATCGACCAGGACCACGTTCTCGTATCCCTGGTCATAGAGCGCCTCCATCTCGTTCACCACTGACCCGACACTCCTGGCCCTCCATTTCCTCTGGAACAGGGCAGCGCAGGAACAATAGGAGCAGTTGAAAGGACAGCCCCGGGAGGTGGTCATGGTGGTGAACTTGCCGAAGGTGAGGGGTATGCCCTTGATGCCGTATCCATACTCCACGCCCTGGAGCAGGTCGCGGTCGATGGCCGGCAACGAATCGAGGTCCTCTATGAGCTTGTACGGCCTCTCCACCAGCTCCTTGCCGTCAAGATAGACGATGCCGTCCACATTCGAGGGGGAACGGCCTTCCTCCAGGGCGTTCAGGAGGTTCACGAAGGAACGCTCGGCCTCCCCCTTGATCACGTAATCGATGAAGGGGTACGCCCGTAATATCCTCTCGGCGGTGAAGGTGGCGTGATAGCCACCCAGCACGATGAGCGTGTCCGGGGCGGACTCGGATATCTTGGCCAGCGCCTCCACGGTTTCCAGGAAGGTGTGGGTGGAGCAGTTCATTCCCAGCACGTGCGGACGAACGCCCAGCACCTCTTTAACCAGGTCGTCCCCCCGCATGCCGCGACAGAAGGCGTCGACCACCTTGACCTCGTCGCCTCGGCGCTCCTTGATGCTGGCCGTGATGTACAGTAGACCTAAGGGAGGCCAGAGCTCCGTCGTGCTCCCGGGGGGAGTGGCTAACATGATCTTCATCTTCACACCTTGCGCCCGCCGCCGTCCGCTCTCCTATCCCAGGAACCTCGAAATCCGTATAATTGTATTCCGGTCCGTGTACTGGAACTCGCGGTTTAGAGGCCCGCTCGCTCTTGTTCGCATCTCCTATGGGAACGTGGTGGATGGTCGCCCGTTCCATCCGTCGCCCACTATGACCCCATCGTGATCTGGTCGGTCAACCCCTTGAAAGGATGGGCGGGAATGGCCGGGGGACATGATCGGTGATTCGGGCGCTGGGACATTGACAGTTATATATCCCGCTGTGACCAATGAAGGAAATGGATGGCACGATGAGCTTGGTCCTGGCTACCGACGGTATGCCGCATACCTCCAAGGCGGTGGATTATGCCCTGGAGTACGCGAGGTTGCATCAAGAGCACTTGTTCGTGGTTTACGTTATCAGTCCCAGGAAAGAGGAGAACCGCGAGGGCGCGCTGAACGAGGCCAAGCAGCATATGGAGGAGGTGAGGAACAGGGCGATGGAGCATGGGGTGGAGGTCACCACCCTGCTGGAGTCCGGGCCTCCGGCCGAATCGTGCGTCGCCGTGGCGGAGAGGGTCGGCGCCTCGGTCATCGTGGTGGGCACCTCCGGCAAGACCGTGCTGGACCGGGTTCTCATTGGCAGCGTATCGGAGCATGTGGTGCGCAACGCGCCTTGTACGGTCATCGTGGTCAAGTGACCCGGCTGCGGCCATAGGCTCAGGGCGAATTTGGCCCTCATCCACGGTCAGTCATTGCGCCCCCCCCATCATTCCGAGGGAATGACTGGGACCGGCAAAAGCATTATGTTGTACAAGCTCCAATCGTTCGGCGGAGACCGAGAAGGATGGTCGAGAGACCGGGGCCCTTGTCCGTATTGGCCGCCGCGCTGCGGATCGAGGAGTATGGCATGGAGTTCTACCGGCGGTTCAGCGAATGCGTCGGGGAGGGGAAGGGGGCCGCCCTGCTCAGGGGGCTGTCCAGGGACGAGGGGGAGCACAGGGAGTTCATCGTGCGGGAGATGGGGAGGATCTCACCTGGTACGGAGGTGGGGTCCGTCAGGACGGCCAGTTCCCTGACGGGTATCGTCCCGGAAGAGGTCTTCCAGTTTCCTGCCGATCGCTGCCTGACCGTGGAGGACGAGATCAGGGCCTTGGAGATGGGGATACGGGTGGAGGAACGGTCCATCGAGATGTACAGAAAGGCCGCCCTCATAGTCGACGATCCAGGGACTAAGTCCTTGCTGGAGAGTCTCGTCGGGATGGAAGAGGGGCACCGCAAGTTGCTGCAGGACAATATGTATATGCTGCGCAATGAGGGCTCGTGGTATGGATACACCCCCATCCTCGAGGGATGAGGGGGGCGTGAAGGCCCGGCGCAACGAAATATTTATGAGCGTATTATAAAATTGATGGCTCGGGCCATCACGATTGATGAGCTGAAAAAACTTTAATACCCGTTGGGCATCCATAGTGCACAACCTAAACAGGGTTGGCGGTGACCAATCCCCTCACTTGGGCTCAGAGGTATCGTAATGGTCAAACTACCGAACATCGACAGGGAAGTACAAGCGTGCCTTCAATGTGGCTACTGCATTCGCGTCTGCGAGACGTGGAACCAGACCCCATGGGAGTCGGTCACCCCCCGCGGCAAGGTCTTCTACATTTCCCAGCTGGGCAAGCGCAACGCCCTGGACCGGCTACTGGGCCGCAAGGTGGAGATCGACGACGAGTTCGTGGACGCCCTCTTCAGGTGCACCACCTGCGCCGCCTGCGCCGAGGTATGTCATGTGGGCATCAACTTCTCCGAGTTCTGGGAGAAGGTCAGGGAGTGGTGCATCGAGAACGGTCACGGCCCCATGCCCGCCCATCTGAAGCTCAAGAACCGGATGGAGGCGGTCTACAACCCCTACGGTGAGCCCGTTGAGAAGAGGGGCGCCTGGTATCCCGACGTGCCTAAGACGGACGCCCCCGAGGTGGTCTTCTTCGCCGGATGCACCGCCTCCTATCGCATGCAGAACCTGGCCAAGGCCAGTATTCTCTTCCTGAACCGCGCCGGTGTCACCACCAACATCATGGAGGGGGACGAATGGTGCTGCACCTCCCCCGCACTAAGGACCGGCCAGACCGGTCTGACCTATCGCTTCGCGGAGCATACCATCAACGCGGTGGAGCATATGGGGGCCCGGGCCATGGTCACCGCCTGCGCCGGGTGCTACAAGACCACGCTACACGATTACGGCAAGTTCTATTCCCACCCCACCTTCGAGGTCCACCATTTCGCCCAGTACGCCCTGCGGTTGATCAAGGAGAAGAGGGTCAAGTTCACCAAGGAGATCAAGGCCAAGGTCACCTATCACGACCCGTGCCATTTGGGCCGGCATGCCAAGGTCTACGACGAGCCGCGCGAGGTCATCAAGGCCATCCCCGGCGTGGAGTTCGTGGAGATGAAGAACGTTCGCGAGAAGGCCCGGTGCTGCGGTGCCGGTGGCGGGTACAAGAGCCAGTACAATGATCTGGCCCTCAATGTCGCCGTGGACAGGGTCAAGGAGGCCCTGGAAACGGGGGCGGACATACTGGCCACCACCTGCCCCTTCTGTGTGCTCAACCTTCAGCAGGGGGCCAAGAAGATCGGGGCCAAGATCAAGATCATGGACGTGTGCGAGATGTTGGCCATGGCCACCGAGCCTGAGGCCGCTGAGGCCCCACAGCAGTGAGGCCTCTCCTCTGTCTTCTCACCTATCGACCTGGGATGCGAGAGCCGAAGGCAACCGTGCCACATGAGCTCTAGGGACCGGACCAGGAACATCACAGCGGACTACCTGCGTAAGGGCTATCACGGTATCGTCACCGAGGACTTCAGGGTATATCTGCGCAAGTGGATCCCGTTGAGTCTGATGATCGGGGCCTTCGCCGGGTTCGGCGCCCTCGTCTTCCAGTGGTTGCTGATGGCCGTCTGGCACCTTTCCTATGATGTGACGGAGCTGCCCTGGTACCTGCGCCTCTTCCTCCCGGCGGCCGGCGGGCTTTTGGTGGGCATCATCGTCTCCCGCTTCTCCCCCGAATCGGGGGGAGGGGGCACCGGCTATGTCATCGAGGCCATACACCATCACGGAGGTCGGGTACCGGCCCGCTCCGGTTTCTTCAAGATCATCACCTCAGCCCTCACCATCGGCAGCGGGGGCAGTGGGGGGAGAGAGGGTCCCATCATGCACATAGGCGCGGCGGTGGCCAACTTCTTCGGCAAAGGCCTAGGGTTGAAGAAGCATGACCTGCGTACCTTTGCCATGGCCGGGGCGGCGGCCGGGCTCTCGGCGGTCTTCCGCGCCCCCCTGGGGGCGGCCATCTACGCCATCGAGGTGCCTTACAAGAACGATCTGGAGTCGGCGGCGGTGCTTCCCTCCATGATGGCCAGCGTTTCCTCCTACCTCATCTTCGTGTCCTTCAGCAGCTACGAGCCGATATTCAGCGTTCCGGACATCGCCATGGATATGGACCTGGTCATCGTGGCCGGGGTCGTGGTGTTGGGCCTCCTTATCGGTCTGGCGGGACGGTTGTTCATCTCCACCATGCGTCTCACCGAGAGGCTCACCGAGCGCAGCTCGCTCCCCCTGGCCGTCAAGATCATGTACGGAGGGCTTGTTGTTGGTTGCATAGGCCTCTTCGTCCCGCAGGTCCTGGGACTGGCTGAGAGGGAGATCTCCCAGCTCATCGAGGGCTCCATCACCTCCTTGGGGTTCCTGCTCCTGCTCTTCATTGCCAAGATGGCGGCCACCAGCGCCACGGTGGGCTGCGGCGGCAGCGGGGGCGTTTTCTTCCCTTCTCTCATGATGGGGGGAGCCCTGGGCTCGGCCTTCGCCGTGGCCCTGGACCTGAGCCCCGTGCCCCTCTTCGCCGTAGCCGGCATGGGGGCCATGATGGCCGGGGTGTCCAAGACCCCTGTCGCCGCCTCGGTGCTCATGGCCGAGGTGGTGGGCGGGTACTCCGTTCTCATACCGGTCATGCTGGCATCGGCCATCTCCTACATCGTCACCGGCGACCAGACCCTCTTCCGCAATCAGGTGGCCAGGCGGCCCTTCCTTTACGACCCCTCGACATTGGACGGTGTGCCGGTGGAAAGGGTGATGAGGGGTCACCCCATCACCCTCACCGCAGGGATGAGCGTGGAGGAGGCCCGGAGCCATACGGCCACCGAATCGCATTACCTCTACCCGGTGGTGAACGACTCCGGAATGGTGCTAGGCGTCATGCTGAGGGACGTTCTGGAGACCCATACGGATCCCACGACCAAGGTCGGGGATATCATGGCCAGGCACTTCGAGAAGGTTCGGGAGGGCTGTTCGGCCTACTCGGCCTTCGAGGACATGAACGCCAAGCAGATCTCCCGGATGCTGGTGGTGGGGCATGAGGAGGGCGTGCTGCTGGGGACCCTGACCCGCATCGATATCATGGAGTATCTGGAGCACAGGGACGAGGCGCATTACCTGTACTGAGGGAAGGAAGATGGTGTTCGAGCTGCTGGACCCCCGTATCCGCAGGGTGCTGGAGGAGAAGGACATCAGGGAGCCGACCGGGGCTCAGAGCGAGGCCATACCTCCGGTGCTGGCCGGGGAGAACGTGCTGCTGGTGGCCCCCACTGGCATCGGCAAGACCGAGGCGGCCATGCTCCCCCTCCTGCATCGCCTGCTCAACGGTCCGGGGAAGGGCGTGCGGTTGCTGTACATCACCCCCCTGCGGGCCCTCAACCGGGACATGCTGCAACGCCTGGAGGATTTCGGGGAGGCCCTCGACCTGCGGGTGGCGGTGCGGCATGGGGACACCTCGCAGTCCGAGAGGCAGAAACAGTCCAGGTATCCCCCGGACATCCTGATCACCACGCCGGAGACATTGCAGGTCATGTTCAGCGGCAAGAACCTGCGCCAGCACCTGGCCAACGTGCGCCACGTGGTGGTCGACGAGATCCACGAGCTGGCCGGGAACGAGCGCGGGGCCCAGCTGGCGGTGGCCCTGGAGAGGGTGATGGAGCTGGCCGGTGAGTTCCAGAGGGTGGGCCTCTCGGCAACCGTGGGCTCCCATCGTGAGGTGGCCAACTTCCTAGGGGGCGTGGGCCGCCCCGTGCGCGTCATACAGGCCCGGGTGGCCAAGGAGATGGACATCGGGGTGCAGTGCCCGGAGGTGGACGACCGGGACCGGGAGCTGGCCGGCATATTGCAGAGCGACCCTCAGCTCATTGCCTGCATGAGGCGGGCCAGGGAACTCATCGAATCGCACCGCTCCACCCTGCTCTTCGTGAACACCCGGGACACGGCCGAGGCGTTGGCCGCCCGATACCATCTGTGGGACGAGGGGTTCCGGGTGGGGGTGCATCACGGTTCCCTGAGCAAGGAGATCAGGGTGGAGATGGAGGACGACTTCAAGGGCGAGCGGCTGAAGGG
>JAFGPG010000026.1 GCA_016926075.1 Methanomassiliicoccales archaeon | reverse complement strand
TCCACCTGCGCCTCCACCGTGGGATTGCCTCGGGAATCCAACACCTCTCTGCTCCAAACCCTGGTTATCCTTCCCTCCGACATGATCGTATCCCTCCCGACTCACTGATGAGGCCGGGCCTCCTCGGTCTCAATTATCTCCATGTTCCTTTCCAGCAGCGCCAGTTCCCTTATGTCCAGCGTGCGCGGGTCCACCGATACGATGAGCCGGGAACGGTTCTCCATCACCGCCTCGGTGATATGATGTATCATCCTGAGCACCTTCTCGAAATCGTTGTTCACGATGAGGAACTCCACACCGTCCATCAGCACCACGCTGTCCCCGCTCTTCTCCACGAAGCGTACGATGGTGTCGCTCAGTATACCGATGTTGGTAGGGTTGACGTACACCTTCCCCAACTGATTGCTGAGCCAGATAATGGGCGTCTTCTCCAGCCCCCACTCCTTGCGGAGTATGGTGGGGTGCTGGCGGGTGATGCACAGCCCCTGGATGTTGTGGGTGACCTGGTCCACGAACATCTCGAAGGACTTGTGCGGCTTGTTCTCCTTCACCAGATAGCTGAAGCCGCGGCGCAGCTCGTACACCTTGGCGCTACTGCGGGCCACCTCCATGCCGTCCTCCGGCTCCTCCCTTCTGCGTCGCAGGCCCAGGAAGCCCTTTCTTGGGCTCTCCGTCCTGGTCATCCCCACCGATAAAGGCTGGTCCCCGAGGACCTCGCGCAGGCGGGCGCTGAGCTCGTCATTGTTGAACGGCTTGCGTATGTAACCGAACACCACGTCCTGCAGGCCGAAGATGTCCGTGCCTATCTCGGTGTTGGCGGTGAGCATCATGATCTTGATCCGGTCGGTCAGACCCCTCTCCTTCAGGGTGCGCAGTACCGACCATCCGTCCATGTCCGGCATGTTGATGTCCAGGAGCACCAGGTCCGGGGCCTCGGAGGATATGATCTCCAGGCATTCCCGTCCGTCCGAGGCCACCAGGGGCTGATAGCCGGCCGCGGATATGAGCTCGGAGACTATCTCCAGGATCGCGGCGTTATCATCCGTAACCAAGACCTTCTTCATCAGAACCCCCGGCCCTTGGGCGTTCCGTCATGCACGAACTAAATAAAAAATGCTATGCCATAGAGGGTTGTGGAGGATGATATGAAAGAGGTTTCACCTACCGCTTAGGCCTTGCGGCTCTCTTTGGCCTTCAGGCGCAGCGAAGTGTATCCGCACTTGCGGCACCTGGTGGCCTTGATGGCGTTACGGGCATAGCATCTGAGGCAGACCTTCTTGTTTAGCAGCCTTTCGTCCGCTTCCTTGAAACGTGCCATTTAACTCCTCCGGCCTTGAAATAAGGAGCCAGTATAAATAGGTTGGCCATCCTCAGTCCTTGCCCACCAAGGCCAGATAGGCCAGCAAGGCCTCCAGCTGGATGCGTTCGTTGCTGCCTTCCACTATGCGGAACTCGATCTCCCCGGTGCGGTCGATGAGCCTGACCTTCTCCCTGTCCGGGATGGTCAGGTCGTAGAATGAGCGGTGTATCTGCCTAATGATGTCCTCGCCGCTCAGTCCATAGGTGATCATCATCTCGTCCAGCTTGGAGCGCGCCCCAATGAAATCACCGGCCAGCGCGGTCTCCACCATGTCCACCACCTCGTCCGGACGGGCGTTACCGGTGGCCTGGTACACCACCTCGATGGTCACCTCCTTTCCGATGGTCGCCGCCACCTGGAGGGAGTTGATGGACTTGCGCATGTCCCCCTCCCCCACATGGATGATGGCCTCAAGCGCCTCTTCGTCTATCTTGACGCCCTCCCGTTCGGCCACGGAGAGCAGGCACTGCTTGACGTCCTCGCCCTTCAGGGGACGGAAGCGGAAGATGGCGCAGCGGGACTGGATGGGGTCTATGATCTTGGAGGAGTAGTTGCAGGAGAGCACGAAGCGGCAGTTGCGGCTGTATCTTTCCATGGTGCGCCTCAGCGCCGCCTGGGCGTCGGGTGTGAGCGCATCCGCTTCGTCCAGGAATATGATCTTGAAAGCGGCACCGCCGATGGGGGCGGTGCGGGCGAACTCCTTGATCTTTCCCCTCACCACGTCGATGCCCCTCTCGTCGGAGGCGTTCAGCTCGATGAAGTTGTCCCTCCACGATTCGCCGTACATCTCCCTGGCCAGGGCCAAGGCGGATGTGGTCTTGCCGGTGCCGGCGGGACCGGCGAACATGAGATGGGGAAGGTTACCGGAGCGCACGTAGGAGGAGAGCCTCTCCACGATGTCCTTCTGTCCAACGATGTCCGACAGTTTGCGGGGGCGGTACTTCTCTGTCCAAATCTCCTGCATGGTCTCCGGCCACTTCAAGGCCCTCCGGTAGTTAAAAGGTTTCCCGGGGGGCCACCGAACGTGAGCGCTAACCTTTATTACCCGTTCCGGCGTGGGCGGGGACATGCGCTGCTCCAAGTGCTCCGCCCCGGCCGTCACCTACATCAGGTACAACGGCGCCCACCTTTGCCAGGAGCATCTTTTGGAGTACGTGGAAAAGCGGGTGAAGCGCGAGGTGCGACGTCAGCTGCGGCTTGAGGGGGAGGCGCACATCGCGGTAGGGGCCTCCGGGGGAAAGGACAGTCAGGTGACGCTCCATCTCCTTCATAGTTTCCTGGGATGCCGGAAGAACGTGCGCCTTACGGCCATCACCGTGGACGAGGGCATCGAGGGTTACCGTTCCCAGACCATACCCATGGTCCGTCAGCTCTGTTCCTCCCTGGGCGTGGAGCACGTGGTGGTCCCCTTCTCCAAGGAGGCGGGAATGACCCTGGACCAGATGGTGCG
>JAFGPG010000102.1 GCA_016926075.1 Methanomassiliicoccales archaeon | reverse complement strand
TCGTAGAGGGCGGACAGCCCTTCCTCCTGTTCCGGCAGCTCGTTGGAGGCCCCGTAGACCGTGAGTATGGGCACCTCCATCACCTCGTTCCCGTTGTGGAACATCCTCTCGTTGAGTATGGTGAGCAGGCTGTTCAGGATGGAGGAGTTGGCCTTGAATATCTCGTCCAGGAAGGCGATATTGGCCTGGGGCAGATATCCATCGGTGCGTCGGCGGAACTCGTCCTTCTGCAGGGAGTTGAGGGACAGGGGACCGAACACCTCCTCGGGCGATGTGAAACGTGTCAGTAAGTAATAGTAGAAGGCGCCGCCCTCCAGTCGTTCGCACATGGCCTTGGCCAACTGGCTCTTGGCCGTTCCCGGGGGGCCTATGAAAAGTACATGCTCCCCGGCCAGCATGGCCAGCAACGCCCCGGCTATCTCCTCCTCCCTCTCCACGAACTGGGAGCCCATCTGATCCATAATCCTTGATAGCTTGGACGATAGGTCGGAGGACGAACCCGCCGTCCCTTCGACCTCTAAGGAATTGTCACTCATGGGAACACACTACTGGGTAGGTAAGGGTGTGTGCAGGATTTATAAAATCGTTGTGAAGGGTCGATATGCATAATACGGGGAAGCACCAATCCCTCTCAGGTGCGAATATGGGATTGGGACTGGGCATCGACACCGGCAGTACCTTCGTCGACGCGGCCATGATGGACCTCGATCAGCGTCGCCTGCTGTCCTGGACCAAATCCCCTATGGACCCCCGGGACCTGGCCGGTAGTATCGGGGAAGCTGTGGGTTCCCTGCTCCGGAAAGGGCGCTTCGATCCGCTCCAGGTGCGCCTGGTAGGGATCTCCACCACCCTGGCCATCGACGCTCTCCTGGAAGGGAGGGGGTGCAGGGTGGGGCTCATAGGCATCGGCTGGGACCATGAAAGGCCCCAGGACCTGGGAGCGGACCGCTGGGCCTTCGTGAAGGGGGGGCATGATGGTCGGGGACGGGAGCTGCATCCCTTGGACCTGGACGCCCTCAAGGAGGAGGTTGTGGGCATGAGGGGGGAGGTGGAGGCCTTCGTAATCTCCTCCACGTTCAGCATGCAGCATCCCGAGCACGAGGAAAGGGGCCGCACCCTCATAGACCGGCTGACCGGCTCCCCTGTGGTGGTCGCCCACGAGTTCAGTAGAGAGCTGGGGGTGGTGGAGAGGAGCGTCACCGCCGTGCTGAACGCCCGTCTGCTTCCGATCATAACCGACTTCCTGGATCGGATCGAGGGATCCCTGGGTCGATCGGGGATCAGGGGAAAGGTCATGGTGCTCAGAGGCGACGGCAGCGCTATGCCGGTGGACGTGGCCCGGCGGCGTCCTGTGGAGACCGTGCTCTCCGGCCCGGCCGCCAGTCTGCTGGGCGGGGTGCGACTGTCCGGTCTGGATAACTGCCTGGTGGTGGACATGGGCGGCACCTCCACGGACCTCGTGTTCATCGATGATGGTTTCCCTCGCATCAGCAGGGAGGGGGCCCGGGTGGCCGGATGGGATACCCGGGTGCGCTCCATGGAGGTCACCACCGTGGCCCTGGGCGGGGAATCGGAGATCATCTCGGACCTGCAAGGGGGGGTGCGCATCGGTCCCCGGAGGGTGATACCGCTGGCCTTGGCCGGGGAGGAGGAGCCCGGACTACCGCGCATGATCATGGAGCGCCAGAGGACCGATTTCCTGGTGCAGGCCCGTAGCGAGGGCCCGCGGCAGGCGAAGGACAGGAGAGTGTACGACAAGGTCGGGGAGCTGGGGCTTTGCGACGTGGAGCAGGTGCGGGATGCGCTCCTGGACCTATACCAGGTCCGGGAGACGGTGGCCAATTTGGTCCACGAAGGATACCTGCTCACCACTGGTCTCACCCCTACCGACATCTTCAACCTGGAGGGACTGTACCGTGTGGGGGACCTCTCCTCTTCAAGAGCGGGAGTGGTGCACTTCCTGGAGGGGACCTGCACCACCGTGGGGGCCTTCTGCGCCCGTCTGATGCACCGCTTGGTGGGCAGGTTGGCGGAGGAGGTGGTGCGCAAGGTGTTGAGGGAGGAGGTGGGAGACCTCCCCACAGGGCAAGGAACGGATCTTCTGGTCCAGATGCTGGCCGGGGAGCGTTCTCCGGGAACTTTCCAGCTCCGCCTGACCCTGGACCGGCCCATCGTGGGCCTGGGGGGGCCGGCACGGCTGGTGGTACCCTCCCTGCACGACCTGCTGGGGGCGGAGGTGGTCATCCCGGATGGTCACCAGGTCGGCAATGCGGTGGGCGCGGTGAGCGGCCGCATCTCGGAGACCGTGACCCTGAGGATACAGCCCTTGAGCGACGGGCAGTTCCAGCTGGTGACCCCCTTCGGCAGTGAACTGGAGTTCTGGAAGGTGGAGGAGGCCTTGGACAGGGCCAAGTGGATGGCGGAGGATCATGTCCGGGGACAGGCGGAAGGGGCCGGGGCCAAGGACGTCAGGTTGCGGGTGGACGTGCGCGAATTGCGCTCCTGGGACGAGGAGGGCATGGACCACGTGGACTGGATCGAGGTGACGGCCAGGGCCACCGGGGAACCTCGTTGAGGGAACGCGCATGTGGGCTGGGGACATGATGTCCCATGGACCGGTGTCCAGGGGCTCGAGATGACGGTACGGAGCGCCCGCGGACCGACCTGGACCATTGCAAAAGATAATATCGATGACTCCATTCCCCTCCCATGGTCGACTTCCGCCCCTTTCGTCCCCTGATCCCTCGCCTTGATAATGGCGAGGATATGATCGAGCGGGTCTCCCCGCCCTACGACGTCATCTCGGCCGAGGAGCTGGCTCGGATGAAGGAGAGGCGCCACAACGTCACCAACATCACCTTGGGAGGGGTGGGAGGGGACTACTCGGAGGCAGGGAAAAGGCTGGCCTCATGGTTGCAGGAAGGGGCGCTGGGACAGGACCGACAGGACTCCTTCTACATCTACCGGCAGACATTCTGCCAGGGTGAGCTTTGCTGGCAGCGCATGGGCATCGTGGGCGTCATGGCGGCCAATGGTTACGGGGAGGAGGTGTTGCCCCACGAGGAGACCTTCCCCAAGGTCAAGGAGGACCGGCTCAACCTGCTGAGGGGGACGGAGACGCATTGCGAGTCCATCTTCGGCATCTTCGACGAGATGTCCAATGACCTGAGGGACCGCATCGAGGACCAGGAGACCAAGGTGATGGAGTTCACTGACCCCCAGGGTGTGCGCCATTGCCTCTTCCGTGTCTGTGATCCGCCCACCGTACAGGCCATATCCCAGGAGCTGGGGGGCAAGAGCGTGCTGATCGCCGACGGTCACCATCGCTTCGAGACCGCCTCACGCTACGCCCAGGAGAACGCGGGGGAGGATACGAAGGGGTTCGTGCTTTCCACCTTGGTACCCTCCAACGACCCCGGGCTCATCGTCTATCCCACCCATCGTCTGGTGAGGAGGCTGCCGATGCCCGAAGCGGAGTTCCTCTCCCGGATCGAGGAGCGTTTCACCTTGAAGGAGGAGCCGAGCATGAGGGCTCTCATGGAGGAACTGGAAGGGAGTCCCAGCTCCGACCTGGGACTGGTGGTGAAGGGCCGGCCATACCTGGCCTCGGCAAGGGACCTGCCTCAGGACCCCTTGTGGCAGCTGGACTACTATGTATGCCAGGAACTTGTCCTGAAGGGGGATTCCTGGGAGTCGGAGGTGGAATACGAGCATGAGATCGGGACGGCCCAGGATAGGATCGAGCGGGGCTACGAGCTGGCCGTGCTGCTGCGCCCTCCCTCGGTGAGCAGGATATGGGAGCTGGCCAGGCAGGACCGGCGCATGCCCAAAAAGTCCACCTATTTCTGGCCCAAGATGTGGTCCGGTCTGGTATACTATCGCATGCGCTGATCAGAGGTCCAGTCCGCAGTGCTCCTCTATGGTCTTCTGCCATTGTAAGAAACGGTCGGGATGGGCCTTGAAGGCATCCATGCATTCCTGTGAACAGAAGTGGTAGACGTTGCCCTCATATTCGATGGACAAGGCCTTCTTCCCGTTGACCTCGACCCCGCAGACCGGGTCGTTCTCCTTTCGGCGCGCCCTGCCCACCATGATCCGGGCCCCTATGCGATAGCAGTTGACGGTCACGTTCGCTCCCACACGGTGCAGTTTGGGCTCGTTCTTGTCATCCTCCACCTCGCTGATGATGAATAGGTCGGGATTCATGGTGCGGGCGGTGAGCACCGTCACGAGGTTGGGGGGATCCTTCATGGCAGCGATCAGGCCCTTGGCGTTCATGATGCCCGCCCTCACGAGCACCTCCTCGTCCTCGGCATCCCCACGTATGACCTCCATGCCATCCTCGACCAGTGCCTGCACCTTCTCCGGGTCCTTCTCCAACACCACGAAGCGCTCCTTATTGAGCGAAAGTTTCTCGGCCACCTCCCGGCCCACGTTCCCGTATCCGCAGATGATGTAATGGTCCTTCATCTTGGTCCTCCTTTCCGGCAGTCCCAGCTCCGAACGGAGCTCGTTGCTGACCACCAGGTTGAAGACGGCCTGTAGCGTGGATATCCCCGCCGCGATACCTCCTATGGACACGATCACAGCCACCATCCTTCCCTCGGTGGTCACGGGCACGATGTCCCCGTACCCCACCGTGGTGATGGTCATGACCGTGAGGTACAGGGCGTCCAAGGGATCCTCCCAGAAATCCTCCGTGACCAAGAACCCCAAGAACCCTCCGATGACAACCCCCGAGAGGGCCATGAGCGAATACCAAAGGGCTCGCCTCATTCTAAGACCGCTTTATGCATAAGCTTGGTCATTGCCTAAATGATTATCGCTTATGACGGCGAGGGGATCAAGAACAGGACGCTGTCATCTGGTCCCTTCTTCTCCTTCCTAGCTCTGGGTCTGGATAGGGGATGTTGGCCAAATATCATCGCCGGCGCCACCATCGTACCAGCAGGCCTACGGAGGCGGCGGCCACGATCGCAATGATGATCGCGATGAGGATGTATGTTGGCCCCTCCTCATCTGCCTCCATGACCAGGTCCCCCAGGTCGAGGTCCTGACCAGGAAGGACCTGTACGGTAAGGTTCCTGTCGAGATAGCCGTCCTTGCTAAGTGACAGGGCATGCTCACCGGGGGGCAGCAACAGGGAGAAGCTGCCTTCGATATCCGTGTACACCGTCCAATCCCCACAGGTCACCTCGACCTCGGCCAGGACGATGGAGCTCTCTGTCAGGACCCTTCCACTAACTGTTGCGTTGGGGTCTTCCGTGCGGAAGGACCACTGGAACTCGGTCATGTTGTTACCGACAAGGTCCTGCCCCGTTACCCTGACGAGATAATCGGTCTCGAAGTCCAACGTCGTGTTCAGGTGAAGGGTGCGATCGTCCCATCCCCCTGTCTGGGGAACGTCGTTCACCGTGACGATGACCGACCCTTCGTCCATGTCCTCGGAGAAGGCGATGCTTATGATGCTGTCGTGACCCACGGACGAGCCCTGCGGAAGCCACTCCACCACCTGTGGAGGGGTGAGGTCGTCGGGTATCGTCAGTCCGGGAATGCTCGTCAGTGGGAACGGGTCCTGGCAGCCATCAGGTATGGGGTATGGGACGTCCACGATGCCGTCCTCGTTCTCGTCCGGGTAGAGCCAGTCGGTCCACAGGTTCCCGGTGTCCAGGTACCAGTCGTTACCCTCCTCCCCGCAGTAGGCCTGGGGGCGCAGGGAGGAATATTGCCGGCCCGAGTCCTTGTTGAACAGGAAGGCGTTGCCGTGGATGGTGTTGTTCGTTCCGCTGGCCATATAGAGGCCCTCCAGTCCATTCTCCCGGAGGACGTTCCCGCTCACCTGGGAATCGCTCACGTAGACGAGGTAGATCCCTTGCCTCAGGGAGCAGTTGACCGTGTTCCCGGTCACTGAGAGCCCTGAGATCTCCTGATTGGTGGACGCCCTGATGCCCAGATCGCAATCGGTCACGGTGTTGTCGCTGAGCAAGGCGTCCCGTACCGCCCCATCGAGGTATATACCCACCGGCGAACTGCCCTCGTTCATCCTCAAGATGGTGTTGTTGTGGACCAGGTTGCCGATGCTGGGTGCGATAAGGATCCCGGTGCCGCCGTCCGCGATCGAGTTATCGGCCATGGTGTTCGTGTCCGCTCCGCTCTCGCACCTTATCCCATAGGTGTTGTTGGACAGCGTGTTGCGAAAGAGCGTGTTACCATCGGAGGAGAGCCTGACGCCGTAGAGGCAGCCGGCTATGTCGTTCCCCGTCATGTTCTCCCCCGTTCCACGTTCTATGTGTATCCCCGCCCCCGCAATGTCGTGGAGCCTGTTGTCCTGGACCAGGTTTCCGTTGGTCCCCATCGTCCCGCCCAGGGATATGCCGTCCCCGGTCTGTCCCCCTATCTCGTTACCCAGTACCAGATTGTCGGTGCAACAACCGGCGTTCGCCACCAGGCGCACGCCGATCACGCCATCGTCGATGACGTTGTCCCTGACCGCCGCGCCTTCGCTGTCCTCTACCAGGACCCCGTTCCTGTTGCCGAGGAAGGTGCAGTTGGCTATCCCGTACCCTCCGTCCAGACAGCCGTTGATATACACACCGCACTCCACGTTGTTACTGAGCATGGACGAGGAGATGGTGACGTTCCTGCAGTTCGCGAGGGTCACCCCCCGGGCATTGTACTCCCCGAGGAAATCGATCACCTCCCCATTGGTGACATTGGCCAGCAATATGCCGGAGCCGCTGGCCGAGAGGTTCAGCCAGTCACGGTCGGGGGTATAGGCGTCGGTGACCGTACAACCCACTATACGGAAGTGCTTGGTGGTGTTGGCCACCACGATGCCATGGAACTTCTGATAGGCATAGACGTTGACCCCCTCCAGAACGTAGGGGTCGGCCGGGGTCCCACCCCCGGTGAAGCCGGCCCCCGTGAAATCCCCGTCCCCCTCTACCACTATGGGCGTGGTGGTGTACAGCGCCCTTGCGGGCATGGAGAACGCCGGGAGCAGCAGTAACGCGGCTAGAGCGACGATGATGATCCAACGAGACGATGCCTTCGCCCTGCCCGCCATGGGGTGGCCCATGGAGATGATGGATAATCAATTTTTGTTGGTGGAAGTATGGAGCCACTGGAGGGGATTGAACCCTCGACCTACGCCTTACCAAGGCGTCGCTATACCTCTAAGCCACAGTGGCCCTGCCCCATCGACAAACGGCTGGTCGTTCATAAACCTTTTGTTGTGGTGGGCGAGCAAAATCCTTTTGATTGTCTGGGTGCTAGGGGTGCCCGATGAAGAAGGAGATGACTGCCTTCGATGTGGCGGCAATGACCTCGGAACTGCAGGCGTTGTGCGAAGGCTATCTGGACAAGATCTTCCACTGGGAGGGGCGCAACGTGCTGCTCCGGGTGAACGTGCCGAGGGAAGGGAGGCGTGAGCTGGTGCTCGGGGACGGGAGGTGGCTGTACCTGGCGGCGGAGAGGCCGGACACCCCGGACACCCCCTCCGGTTTCGCCGTGCACCTGCGGAAGATGCTCTACAACACGCGCATCACCGCCGTGTCGCAGCGAGGGTTCGACCGCATCGTGACCATGGACCTGGTCGGTAGAGAGGGGAACTTCCAGGTCATCTTCGAGCTCATCGGCGAGGGCAACATGATCGTGTTGCACGAAGGAAGGATCGTCAACGCCCTGGAGCAGAAGAGGTGGCGTCACCGGGACCTGCTCATCGGTGCGGACTACTCCTACCCTCCGTCCCGTTTCGATCCCCGGGAGGTCACATTGGAGGTGTTCTCTCAGGCCATTCTGTCCTCCAGGTCGGACCTTGTGAGGACCCTGGCCACCTCGGTCAACCTGGGAGGGCAGTACGGGGAGGAGGTCTGCCTGAGGACCGGTATGGACAAGGGGCGGAAGGCCTCCTCCCTGGCAGCCGAGGAGATCGCCGTCCTGCATGCCACTACCCAGGCATTGTTCCTGGAACTGAGGGAGGGGGGAAGGGCCCGCCTGGTGCTGGAAGGGGAGGGGGCGGTGGACGCCACACCCATCCCTCTGAAGGTCAATGAGGGTCTGGAGCAGGAGGAGAGGGACAATTTCTCCCTGGCCTTGGCCGATTTCCTCTCCCGGCGCCGGGAGGTGGGGGAGAGGACGGACCCCGAGCTGGAAAGGCTGCGACGGCAGCTGGACCAGCAGCTCAAGGGCGTCGAGGTGACCGAGGCCCAGGCGGCCCAGATGCAGTCCCAGGGCGATCTGCTGTACACTAGCTACACCGATGTCAGTGAGGCCTTACGGCAGATGAAGGAGCTGGCCGTGGAAAGCAACTGGGAGGAACTGAAGGTCAGGGGGGTCAAGGTGCCCTTGGTGACCTCCGTGGACCCGCGCGACCGGAGCTTCCGTATGAAGGTGGGCGAGCAGGAAGTACGGCTGGACTATGATGTGAGCATCGACGAGAACGCCAACCGGCTCTACACCCAGGCAAAGGAGCTGCGGGAGAAGGCCGCCGGGGCCAGGGCGGCCATGGAGGAGACCCGCAAGGCCATGGAGAAGAGGGCGGTCAAGGGGGAGAGGGAGGCCCAAAGGGAGAGGGACCGGGGCATCCCGACAAAGCGATTCTGGTTCGAGAACTACAGGTGGTTCCTGACCTCAAGGGGACGGCTGGTGCTGGGGGGAAGGGACGCCAAGAGCAACGACCAGGTGGTCAAGAGGCACCTGGGGGACAGGGAGCGTTTCGCTCACGCCGATCTGCACGGTGCCCCCTCCATCGTGGTCAAGGAGGGCGCGGAGGCCACGGACGAGGAGATGCGGGAGGTGTGCCAGTTCGCACTGTGCCATTCCAAGGCCTGGAGCGCCGGAGCGGCGGAGGGCACCGCCTATTGGGTGCTTCCGGACCAGGTGTCCAAGAGACCGGAGGCCGGGGAGTTCGTGCCGCGGGGGGCCTTCATCGTCCGGGGCAGGCGCAACTACCTCTACCATCTGCCGCTGGAGATGGTGGTGGCCGAGGTGTCGATCGAGGGGTCGAGGAAGGTCATGTGCGCGCCGCGGGAGAGCGTCGTCGGTTCCGAGCGCTGGGCGGTCATCGCGCCCGGCAAGACCCCCCGGGGCAGGGCCTCCTCCTCGCTGGCCAAGGCCTTCCAGGTCCCGGAGGAGGAGATCTCGCGCATTCTGCCCCCCGGGGACCTGGAGATCAGGGAGCGGCACGGGCTGGAGGTGGAGGTATAAGGAGCGCCCGGGCCGGAATTCGAATCCGGGTCTAGAGGTCCGCAGCCTCTTAGGATATCCAAGCTACCCCACCCGGGCCTGTTTTGTGGACAATATGCTCCAATTACTAAAGCGTTGTTACCGCCTCGTGTTCATGGGTAACGACCCT
>JAFGPG010000101.1 GCA_016926075.1 Methanomassiliicoccales archaeon | reverse complement strand
GCCTTCTTGGGCCCCACGCCCAGGACCCCCGGGTTGAAGTCGGTGCCCACCAGGATGCAGAGGTCCACCAGCTGACGGCCGTCGATGCCCAGGGCGCGCAGGGTCTCCTCGCGGTCCACGAGCTGGATGCGCACCTCGCGGTACTCCTCCCTCCCGGGCATCTTGCGTCGACCGGAGAGGGTGAGGTTGCGCAACAACCGGGGGGCGCCGAAGAGCAGCGAATCGAAGTCCTGAGAGGCCGAGGCCCACACCTCGCCCTTGGCGCACATGTAGGCCGCCTGGGCCTCCCCTTCCTCCGGGGCCTGCACCACCGGTATGCCCAGGTGGGTGAGCAGGATGCGGGAGGATTCCACGATCTCGTTGGTGATGCGCGAGGATTGGGTGGCCTTGGAGTAGGCCCGGCGCAGGTCCCCTTCGGCCTTGGCCGTCTCCCATTCCCTCTTGGCCGATTCCCTCCTCTCCCGTCGCTCCCTGATGGTCCCCTCCTTGCTCTCCGGGGATATCCCGTCGAAGACGTAGGAAGGGCGCACCCCCATCTCCACCAAGTTGGCGTTTCGGTTCAAAAGCCCTTCCAGGTGCGAGGTGGTACGGCCCCTGGGGTCCATAAGGGGGGTGCCGTCCGGTTGACGGATGACCGATAGGAACTGATAGATGGCGTTGTAGGCGTCGATGGCCACCGTGCGGCCCATGAGATCGCTGGGCTCCAGGTCCTTGGTTACCACCAGGTCGGATAGGTTGACTCCCATGTTCCCATGGTGTTATGTCCCTCGGCCATAAAGTTATTGTCCATGTCACCAATGATGACCTTATGCGGGAGGGTGGAGAGACGGCCGGGAGGAGACCGGTGGCCGAGGGCCAAATCTACGATGTGACCATCACCGACATCGGTGAACGAGGGGACGGCATAGGCAAGATAGACGGCCTGGTCATCATCGTACCGGACGCCACACCTGGAGAGACGGTCAAGGTGAGGATCACCCGGGTCGAAAGGAAGGTGGCCTTCGGACGCAAGGCCTGATCATTCCTCTTCTCTTGGAATATAGAGGATGATAAGACCCACCCCCATCCACAGGATGGCCATCATGATGACCCAGATGTTCGTAGCGACGATGAGGGCGGCCAGGAGGAACATCAGGGGGGCCACCACGGTGAGGAAGAGCGTCATCTGTCTCTCGGAGATCATGTACATCATCGAACCTCGCAATACCGACCCATCGATATGAACCTTATTGAGCTCAATCGAGCTCCTTCCTGCGGTGCACGAACTTGATGCCGGCCCAGTCCTCGTCCAACGAGGAGATCTTCACCTCGGACATGCCATTGCCAGTGCCGACCTCCCTCACCGTCAGTCCTGTGAGGTCCGAATCGATCTTGGAGGAGGTACGGGGATATGACACCCAGAGGATGCCGTCCCTCTTAAGGGTCCGCATGAGCTTGGGGAATTCCCTCCGTAGTTCCTCCTCAGAGGAGGTGAACAGTTGGATGAAGTCCAGCTCGCTGTCGTTGCCACTCGCCTCCATCACGTTCTTGGGGAGACGGCCCAGTGCCAGGTCGTACTTCGAAGGGGCGTTTATGATTCGGATCCGCTGCCCCTCCTTGATCCCCAGCTTGGCCACCAATGATTTCTTAGAGCCTATTCGCGCCATGATCGGATCATTCTCACGAGTTGTATGTACCCCATCGCTTAAATACGGCGAGGTTCGCCCTACATTTCGATTCACCGTTATTATACTTGCTATCCCCGTCTAGAAATCGTGCCAAAGCGCTATCTCAGTGGCCATGTCCCGGGACCTGAAGAGGGCGGACCCGGCGGCCAGCACGGTGGCGCCGGCCTCAGCGCAGGACCTGCCGGTATCCCTGTTGATACCTCCGTCCACCTCGATGTCGAACCTCAGACCCAAGCTGTCCCTGAGCTCCCGGGCCCGGGCTATCTTGCTCAGCACCTCCGGTCTGAAGGTCTGTCCGCTGAACCCTGGCTGCACGCTCATGACGAGCAGCAGGTCCAGGTCCTGCAGGTAGGGTTCGACCTTGGCCAGGTTGGTGTCGGGGTTGAGGGAGAGTCCCGCCCTCCTTCCCGCCCTCCGTATCATGTCCAGCACCCCTGGTATGTCGTGGGAGGCCTCCACGTGAACGGTGATGTAATCCGCCCCGCACTCCACGAAGCGCTCGATATAGCGCTCGGGCATCTCGATCATGAGGTGCACATCGAAAGGTATCTGGGCATGAGGTCTCAAGGCCTTGATGACCTCCGGTCCGATGGTCAGGTTGGGAACGAACACCCCGTCCATGACGTCCACGTGCACCCAGTCCGCCCCCGCCTCCTGGACCCTCCGCACCTCCTCTCCCAGGCGGGCGAAGTCCGCGGACAATATGGACGGGGCGACCTTGACCATCTCCTATACCTCGAGGGAACTGTCTGGAGATGGCCGAGGTGCTAAAATAACTTTTGACCGGACCGTTCGAGGGAACGGTCTCAAGGCACTAGGACCAATGGCACATTGATGTTCTGGCTGACCTGACCGGCCACCCCGCCCAGGGTAACTTTGGGCGAGGCCGCCGAGCCCTTCCGTCCCATGATCACCAGGGAGTGCCGGGCGGACTGCTTCAGTATGACCTCGGCCGGGACACCGGTCAGGGTCATCAGGCAGTATTGGGCCCCGGCCTCCTCCATCAAGCAGACCGCCGCCCTGGACTTGGCCTTGCTGATCCCGTCCACATCGCAGACCGGCGCGGTCTTCTCCATGAAGTAATCGCAGTCCAAGGGAGTGACCACCACCAGCAGCGAGAAGTAGGCGTCCGTGGATATGAGCATGTCCCGGGCGAACTCCACAGCCCGCAGGGAGTTCTCGGAACCGTCAATACAGATGAGCACCTTTAAACGGTCGTTCATGGGAACCCATGCCTTGGGTGGTTTTTAAAAATATCCCCTTAGGGGCGAATCCTATTATACCGCCGAGGGAGGTTTCCGGTACATGGTCGAAGCTCGTCATGCGACGGAACGCAACAAGCAATGCGACGTCAAAGGGTGCGGGTCCGAGGCGGAACGGTCCGTATCAGGGGAGGCCGCGGTGGATGCTGGATTGAAGGTGGACGAGGGGAAGAAGAGGGTCCATCTGTGCAAGGAGCACTATCGCGAGTACAAGAGGAGCTCCCGCAAGGACCGCCAATTGCAGAACCTGGGCCGCTGATAGGCAAAGGATATTATCCCGGAAGGAATCATCCGGGCCATGAAGGCGGGCTATATCCAGGTCCTCTCCAGCGCTGGCCTGTCCGGCGCCGCCCTGCTCATCCCCAACATGCTGAGGGACGAGCTGGGCGCCAACACGATGGAGATCGGGATCATCACCGCCTCCTTCAACCTGGCCCTCTTCGCATCGTCCTATGTCTTCGGCCGCGCCTCGGACGTGCACGGTCGCCGGTTGTACCTCCAGGGAGGGCTGGCGCTCACCTGCGTGGCCCTCTTCCTCCTGGTCTTCGTGAACAGCAAGGAATCCTTGGCCGTGGTGCGCATCCTGGTAGGGCTGTGCGCTGGCATATATCCCTCGGCCCTGCTGGCCCATGTCTACGAGATGGAGGGTAGGGTGGGACGGTTCACGGCCTA
This sequence comes from Methanomassiliicoccales archaeon, assembly GCA_016926075.1. Classification (GTDB taxonomy): domain Archaea; phylum Thermoplasmatota; class Thermoplasmata; order Methanomassiliicoccales; family UBA472; genus UBA472. The sequence goes on along the minus strand of JAFGPG010000101.1, from coordinate 25,201 downwards.
CGGCAGCCTGGGCTTCGGCGTGGGAACCTTCGTGGCCGGGTTCGTGGGCATCTATTACCAGATATTCCTGGTCAGCACCGTCATGCTCTTCGCGGCCTATGTCATCTCCCTGAGGATCACCTTCGGGACGGAGAGGGTGCACAAGGTGCCCTTCTTCCCGGTGGCCATAATCAGGCACAACTTTCCGGTCTATCTCTCGGTCATGTTCCGGCACACCGGGGCGAACATGATCTGGGTGGTCTACCCCATCTTCCTGGCCGACCTGGGGGCCAGCGCCCTCTTCATCGGGCTCGTCTATGGCATCAACGCCGTGGGGCAGTTCACCTTCATGCGCTTCATCGACCGTTTCAGGACCAACCACCTGGTCATCGCCGGCTTCATCATGTCGGTCATCACCTTTCCCTCCTACACCCTGGCCACCAGGCCGGAGGAGATAGTGCCCATGCAGGTGTCCATCGCCGCGGCCTGGTCCTGCCTGTACGTAGGCTCCATCAAGTATCTCATGGAGAGGAACGACGAGAAGGGGACGGCATCCGGCCTTCTGCAGTCCTCCCTGAGCATATCGGCCATCATCGGGGCCCTGGTGGGTGGGGTCACGGTGTTCGCCCTAGGATATCATGGGGCGATGTACATCGCCACGGTGATGGCCCTTGCCGGGCTCTTGGTCTTCCTGATGGGCGACCGTTACCTCACCAGACGGGAGAAAATGGTAAATGGGGGTAAGGGGAGTGAGGGAGCATGGACCTGACCTTCCTAGGGACCGGGGGCAGCGTGCCCACCACCCGCCGCAACACGGTCTCCCTGGCCCTCCGCATCGGCCCCGAGGTGCTGCTCTTCGACTGCGGCGAGGGCACCCAGAGGCAGCTGATGTCCTCCACGGTGTCCTTCATGCGCATCGGCCGCATCTTCATCAGCCATCACCACGGCGATCATTTCCTGGGGCTTCCGGGGCTCGTGCAGTCCATGAACTTCTATGGTCGGGAGTCCCCCCTGGAGGTGTTCGGCCCTCCAGGCACCGCGGACCTTGTACGGACCATTCTAGGGCTGGGGGTGTTCGACCTCCGATACGATGTGCTCGGTCGGGACCTGACCCCCGGTGATGAGGTGCGCGGCGACCTCTACTCCGTGCAGGCCTTTCGCACCGCCCATACCGTGCCCTCCCTGGGATTCGTCTACCAGGAGGATGAGCGGCCAGGAAGGTTCGATCCCCAGAAGGCCCTGGCCCTGGGTGTCAAAGAGGGACCGGCCTTCTCCCGGTTGGTCCGGGGGGAGAGCGTGCCCGGTCGGGACTGCACGGTCACCCCGGACATGGTCATGGGACCTCCCAGAAAGGGTCTCAGGCTGGTGTACAGCGGGGACACCGCGCCCTGCCCGGAGATGCGCGAGGCCTGTCAGGGGGCGGACGTGCTGGTACACGAGGCCACGGTGACCTCGGACCTGGAACAGAGGGCCAGGGAGTATGGGCACAGCACGGCGGCGGACGCGGCGAGGATGGCCAAGGACTGCGATGTGAGTAGGCTGTTCCTGGTGCATCTCAGCGGACGCTACGAGGATCCCTCCCCCCTGCTAGAGGAGGCCATGGGAATATTCCCCCACGTGACCGTACCGGACGACCTGGAAACCTTCGTGCTCCGTCCCGAGGAATAATTCTTATAAGAATATCATAACATCTTCAACAGGTCGGCGGAGGTGATGATACCGATCATATCCCCCTTCTGGCCGACCATCACGGCGTGCGAGCTGCCGAGCAGGGTGGTCACCGCCTCGATGGGCGTGTCCTCGTTGACGATGGGGAAGGCCTCCCCCATGATATCCCCGACACGCTGCCCGACGATGGTCTCCATACGTTCCCCCTCCCTCAAACGGGCAAGGATCTGCATCTCGCTGATGCTGCCCACGTGCTGCCTCCCTCGGAACACCGGAAGCTGCGATATGCCTGCGGAACGCATGAGGTCGGTGGCCGCCCTTACCAGCTCGTTGTCCTGCACCCCCACGATGCGCTTGGTGGCCAGATCGGCGGCCTGACTGGCCTTGGACCTCTTGCGCGACTCCTCCTGCAAGGAGGCGAATATCCTGGTGACCGTCCCATAGCTGCCCCGGATGTTGCCCCTCTCCAGCTTGGCGATGGTAGACTGACTGACCCCGCTCAATTTGGACAGTTCGGACTGGGTGATGTCCAAGGACTTGCGCAACCTCTTGATGTCCGTTTCCGGTGGGAACTTCACGGTTATGTATCTTGGTATTCATATATGAATATTTGAGTCAATCACGCTTATATGAGCCCACGGATTTCCATGTGCCCATCCAGTCCGGACCGCTCCGGGCTTCCTACGATTGAAATTGAAGGTGAACCCATAATGGCTATTGCAAGTACGAAGACCAAGGTCCGCGCCAAACCGGTGGCCCGCAAGGCCTCTCCAAAGATAGTATCAAAGAACATCGTGGTGGAGAGCATTCTCACCACTCCCCTCGCCCAACAGAAGGTGGAGCTGGTGGAACGCAAGGGCATCGGACATCCGGACAGCATATCCGATGGTGTGGCCGAGGCGGTCTCCATGGCCCTGTGCAAGATGTATCTGGAAAGGTTCGGGGAGATCCTGCACCATAACACCGACCAGAACGAGGTGGTGGGTGGACAGAGCTCCCCTAAGTTCAACGGAGGCGAGGTGCTGGAGCCCATACACATACTGCTCTCCGGCAGGGCCATCACCCAGGTCGATGGCGAGAGGTTGCCCTATAGCACTGTGGCCATCAACGCTACCAAGGAGTATATGAAGCGCTTCCCCAACCTGGACGTGTACCGGCACATCACTGTGGACTGCCTCATCGGCAAGGGTTCCCTGGACCTCATCAAGAACTTCGAAGCCCTCAAGGACCAGTGCCGGACGGATGGCTACGGCAACCATTGCCTCTTGGCCAACGATACCTCCTTCGGTTGCTCCTACGCCCCCTACTCCGAAACGGAGCTGGTGTGCCTGGAGTCCGAGAAATATGTCAATGGGGAAATGAAGAAGAAGCTCCCGGAGACCGGAGAGGACGTCAAGGTCATGTGCTCCCGCAAGGACGGGAAGATCAACATGACCATAGCCTGCGCCATGGTAGGCCGTCACATCTCGGACGGGGACCACTACAAAAGCGTGGTGGAGGAGATGAAGGAACGGGTGCTGGACCATGCCACCAAGTACACCGATTACGATATCTCCCTGGACATCAACCACGCGGACAACCCCTCCACAGGCAATTACTATCTGACGGTCACCGGCCTAAGCGCCGAGAACGGGGACGACGGGTCGGTCGGTCGCGGGAACCGAATGAACGGGCTGATCACCCCCTACCGACCCATGTCCATGGAGGCCTCGGCGGGCAAGAACCCCCTCACCCACGTGGGCAAGATGTACAATATCCTGGCCAACTGGATGGCCAACGACATCGTCAAGAAGAGCAACGGCAATGTGCTGGAGGCCAACGTACGCATCCTGTCCCAGATCGGCCGCCCCATCAGCGACCCGGAGACCTGCAGCGTGCAGCTCTTCATGGCCCCCGGAGCGGACTTCAACAAGTGGCACAAGGAGGCCTATGCCATCACCGACGACTGGTTGGACAACATAGGCAAGGTCACGGAGAAAGTTGTAAAAGGACAGGTCACGGTATTCTAGGGCATGAAGCTCGTCGACCTGCCTCGCTACGGTCCGGTGCATAGGTTCGGCAATCACCATGTCTACCGCACCCTGATGGTCCTCTCCGATCAGAAGCGCAAGGGACGCAAGCAGATAGCGGATGTGGTGGGCATAGGCGAGGGCAGCATGCGCACCATCATCGAATACCTACGGGAGCTGGACATGATCGACATCCGCCAGACCGGTGTCAAGATCACCCGGCACGGAATGGCCTTCCTCTCCGACCTTCCCATCAAGATGGCCAACATCGGTCACGGCTCCATCGCCGTGGGCCAGGAATGCGTGGCTGTGCAGATGAGCAACAACGGGGACAAGATCAAGCTGGGGGTGGAACAGCGCGATTCGGCCATCATGGCCGGGGCGGAGGGGGCCACCACCCTGGTGGTCCGGGACGGCCGGCTCATCGTCCCCCCCGACTTCGATCTGGACGAGGCGGACCCGGAAGGGGCGGCGCGCATCAGGGCCGCCTTCAACCTGAGGGACGGGGACGCCATCATCATCGGTACGGCCTCCTCGCTGGCCAAGGCGGAGAACGGGGCATTGGCCGCGGCCTTCGATCTATTGTAAGGACCTCATCACCTCGGTCAGGTCCTCCATCTCCGGCAGGCAACGTCCCTTCAGACAGAGGCGATAGAAGGTCCGGGAGCTGATGGCCCCCTTCTCCATATGCTCCGCCCGGATGAGCAGGAGATGGGGGTGGTAACCTTCGATGTTCGGGTCCCCTCCTCCGAAGACCTCCAAGGTCCTGCTCTCCTCCTTCATGAGCACCCCGCACATGAACATGGAGTGGGCGGAGGGGATGACCAGCAGCTCCCTCATGAAATGTTTCTCCAGGCCCTCCATGACCTCCACGTACCTGGCGTCCTTGAAGAGCGCTGAGAGGCAGGCCAGGACATAGTAGGCCCCGGAGTTGCCGGAGGGCATGGCGCCGTCATAGAGGTCCTTGATGCGCATCAGGAGATGGGGGTCCTCCCGGGACAGGTAGAAGCCGCCATCCTCCCGGTCCACGAAGAGGGATATGGTGCGTTCCATCAGCCCCAATGCCTTCTCCAGATGACGGGGCTGCAGGGTCAGCTGATACATCTCCAGATATGCCCAGGCCAGGAACGCGTGATCGTCCAGATATGAGAGCGTGCCCACCTCGCCCTGACGATAGCTATGGTACAGCTCCCCGTCCTTCATCATATGTACCTCTAGGAACCCAAGGGCCCCCTTGGCCAAGCCCAGTGCCCTCTCCGAACCGAGATAGCGATGCGCGAGGCAGAGGGCGGCGATCATGAGACCGTTCCAGTCCGTGAGCACCTTGTCATCACGGGCCGGCCGGGGACGTGAGTCCCGCACCTCCTTCAGCCTTCTTCTGGTCCTGACGTCCCATTCCATCAACGCCTGTGGGTCATGGCCCTTGCTCTTGGCGTGATCGGCCACCGTGGAGGTGAGGTGCAGGACGTTCTTACCAGACCGCAGGCGGGTGGCCTCGTCCCGATAGTTGCCCGAGTCCCAGACGTCATAGAGCTCCTTGAAGGTCGCCATGTCCTGGGGGGAGAGCAGGGACTCCAGTTCCTTGTACCTCCATATATAGAAGGAACCCTCCTCCCCCGCGGCATCGGCGTCCTCGGAGGAGTAGAGACCGCCCTCCGGAGAGACCAGGCGCTCCTGGACGTAGTCGATCAGCTCCTCAGCTGCCTGTCGGTACTCCGGCCGGCCGGTGATGGAGAAGGCCTCGCTGAGGGCCATGAGGACCAAGGCCTGGTCGTAGAGCATCTTCTCGAAATGAGGCAGATGCCAGCGTGGATCGGTGGAATAGCGATGGAAACCACCCCCCACATGGTCCCTGATACCTCCCCTCACCATATTGTCCAGGGTGTGCACCGCCATGTCCAGGGCCTTCTGGTCCCGATGCTCCCTCCACAGGCGCATGAGCAGCAACAGCTTGTGGGGGGAGGGGAACTTCCTCTCCCCGTCGAAACCGCCGTAACGGGGCTCATAGTCCTCCTTCAATCTTTCCACGGCCCTCTCGGGCAGGCCGGATACGTCCCCTTCCTGGGGGTCCCTTTCGAATGAATCGAGCAGCTCCAGCACCTTCATCGACACCTCTTGGATGTCATTACGACCCTGTTGCCAGCTCTTGCGCACCGCCGGGACCAGGTCCATCATTCCGGGCATGCCATGGCGGCCGGTGCGCGGCAGATAGGTCCCGGCCCAGAAAGGGACCCGGTCCGGGGTCAGGAGGAGGTTCAAGGGCCAACCTCCCCCGCCGGTCATCATCTGACACACTTTCATGTAGAGGCTATCCACCTCCGGGCGCTCCTCGCGGTCCACCTTGACGTTGACGAATGTCTCGTTCATCAGTCGGGCTACCTCAGGGTCCCTGAAGCTCTCCTGTGCCATGACGTGGCACCAGTGGCAGGACGAGTATCCGATGGACAGGAATATGGGGCGGTCCAATCGCTTGGCCGTCTCGAAGGCCTCCTCCCCCCAAGGGTACCAATCAACGGGATCATGGGCATGCTGTAACAGGTAGGGGCTGCTCTCCTTGACCAGACGATTGACGCTCGCACCTTCGTTCATCAACGCTGCTAACGAAGCTGCTTGATAATCTATCTTGCCCTTCAGTGTTTTGTATTTTGTCTGCGTGATAGTATTATATCGGTCTCGGTCAATGGCCAATGACCAATCGTTTCGCGCCTAGGGATGGGATGCGACGGTGCACATTCGCAAGAGGGTGGAGGGTGGGAGGAAGAGTGTTGGAGCGAGCGATAGCGATGCACTGAGGTACGCCATCTATTTCATCGTACTCTTGGGCACGGTCAGTCTCTTCGCGGATATGGCCTACGAAGGAGCCAGGAGCATCAGCGGCTCCTATCTGCGCACCCTGGGTGCCAGTTCAGCGGTGGTCGGCCTGGTCTCCGGTTTCGGTGAGTTGATCGGTTATTGTTGGAGGGTGGTGTCCGGACATGTCACTGACCGCACGGGGAGATACTGGGCCATTATGATGATAGGATACGGCATGAACCTGTTGGCCATACCCATGCTGGCCCTCGCCGGGGACTGGTTCTCCGTAGCATTGCTCATCATGATGGAGCGCATGGGCAAGGCTGTGCGGGCCCCTGCCAGGGACGCTATGATCTCGCATGCCGCGATCAAAACCGGGCGTGGATGGGCCTTCGGGGTCCAGGAGGCGTTGTCCTCGGTGGGGGCCATGCTCGGACCGGTCCTGATGTTCTTGGTCTTTCTCTGTGGAGGCACCTATTCCACCGGTTTCCTACTGATGTCCGTTCCAGCCGCATTGACCCTCATCGTGCTCTACGTCACATTTCGCCGCTATCCACATCCCCAGGCGATGGAGGCGGCCTCCCCGGCTGTCAAGCAGGTCCTCCCTCGCCGTTTCTGGTGGTACGCCATAGCGGCCGCGTTCCTTGCCGCCGGGTATGTGGACTTCCCTCTGGTGGCCTATCATATGGAGGTCATGTCCCTTGGTACGAGCACCTTGACCCCCCTGCTCTACGCATTGGCCATGGGTGTGGACGCCATCTCGGCCATGCTGCTTGGAAAGGTCTTCGACCGTCATGGGCCAAAGGTTCTGTTGGGGGTGATCGTTCCTGCTGCCTTCTTCCCCTTGTTCGCCTTTACCAGCTCCATCTCGCTCATCGCCCTCGGCATGGTGCTGTTCGGACTGGGCATGGGGGCCCAGGAGTCGATCATGAGGGCCATGGTGGCCGACCTGGCCCCGGTGGGCCGTCGTGCCACCGCATACGGTTATTACAATACCATCTTCGGTTCCTTCTGGTTTATTGGCTCTCTGGTCCTAGGGACGATGTACGATCTGTCCTTGTCGACAATGGTGACCATCGCCATCGGACTGCAACTGACCTCCCTCCCGCTGTTCCTGATGTTCCTCAGTGACCGTAGAAAGTGAGCAGAATAAGAAGAAGGGGTTTGGAAGAGGTTTGCATGGCAACACGGCCGGTAAACCCCTTTTTTAGCGTTTCTCCTCCTTCAGGACCGACGAGAGAGCGATATTCTGTCCCGCCGGCGGAGATGTAAGATGATTGATCGAATAAATAAATAATGGAGAGATATGAGATAATCCCCCTTACACCGACGTCATCTTCGGGCTTAGGCAAGGTTCTTATCTAGGGGATGGTCTTCAAGCGCAGGTGATGCATCATGGGTCTTAATCTGATATGGCTCGGATTCATTTGGGGTACGGCGGTGGGAATATTGACGGCCGACGTCCTTTACTTCCTCTCCGATTCCCTTCTGGCCTTCCTCTTGATCATTCCCTTTTCCATCGTCGGATATTTCCTGGGATTGCGAGCACATCGAAGGAACGAATCGAGAAGGGGCAGGCTGCGCTGAACCCTTCAGGCCAAGGTTTTTAAGACCTCTGAACGTTATCGTCGGCAGGGAGATCGGTCCATTGCCAGACATCAGGGACAGGGTGGAGGACGACCGGGGACTATTGAAGAAGATCCAGCTGGTCATCCCAGGCTTTCGCGGATATCGCATCAGGGAGGACCTTCGAGACTCCGACCGCATGCTGAGGGCGGAGCTGGCCAAGCGATTGGGATCGCAGAGGTCCCTGCTGGAGGACTTTCGGAGGTCCCTGGTCAAGGAGAACCCCATGTCCAAGGTGTTGGAGGACATAGGTGGGGTGGTCAACACCATGAAGAGGGTGGAGGGGGAGATCCTCCACGCAGAGGTGGGATATTCGGGCATCGCCGCTGATGTGAGAATGAAGGACCGTGAGCTGGACCGGCTATACGAGTACGACAATTCCATGATAGAGAGCCTGAACTTCATAGACGAGGCCCTGGTCAAGGTGCCAGAGCTGTTCAGGGCGGGGCGGGACGCGGAACTGCGCGATGCTGTGGAGACCGTCAGGAACAGGGTCGATGGGTTGGAGAGCAGGTTCAGGAGCCGAAAGGCGGCCATCACTGGAACGGGGCTGTGAGCAGATGAGCTTGATCGGTGCGGAGACGTTCATATGGGATGATGCGGACAAGCGGAACAACATCATGTTCCGCATGGACCGCAACATCAGGTTCAACGACAACATCGTGGTGCGGGAGGATGAGATCGCCGTTTTCTACCGGGACGGGAAGGCCCTGGCCTACCTCGACCGGCCGGACCGTTACGCCCTCACCTCGCTCAACGCACCCATCATCGGGAAGGTCATCGAAGCGTTGTCGGGTGTTCAGCAGCAGGCCGAGGTGGTGTACCTACAGAAGAGGGCCTTCGACGGCAAGTACGGCAGCAAGCAGCCCTACCAGTTCCGGGATGCCGAGTTCGGCATGGTCAACCTGCGAGTGTTCGGGGAGTTCCGTTACAAGGTGGGCTCCCCGGAGAACTTCGTCAACCAGTTCGTGGGCACCTTTGACTTCACCACCTCCGCTGAGGTGGAGGAACGTATCAAGGAGCAGATGGTCGTGCTCATCTACAATGCCATCGGGGAGATGAAGGGCAAGGGCATGGGCGTGGCGGACATCGCCAGCAATCTCATGAACATCGAGCAGGTGGTATTGGCCAAGGCCAAGGACCACTTCGATCTCTACGGTGTACTGGTGGACAAGGTCTCCGGCATGTACATCTCCCTGCCGGAAGAGGTGCAGAAGGCCGTGGACATACGCGCGTCCATGCAGATCATGAACACCAACTATGCCACCTATCAGGCTGGACAGGCCATGCGCGAGGCGGCCACCAACCCCTCGGGAGGGGCGGCAGCGGCTGGTGTGGGGGTGGGGGCCGGGTTCGGCGCCGGGTATATGATGGTGGACGCCATGCGACAAGGGGCCACCCAACCTAGTACGGGCTCCGCTCCCCCCGCTTCCCCCGGTCCGGCCATGGTGGCCTGCCCCAAGTGCAACACGCCCAACCCACCGGAGGCCAAGTTCTGCCACAACTGTGGGAGCAGGCTCCTGACCGATACGGTCAAATGCGGGAAGTGCGGGAGCGAGGTCCCTGCCGACTCCAAGTTCTGCCCGGAGTGCGGGCAGCAGCTCAAGGGGAGCAAGAAATGCCCCAAGTGCGGCCATGAATCGCCGGTGAGCGCCAAGTTCTGTCCGGAGTGTGGAACAGGGCTCTAGGGTGTTTTGATGGCCAGCATGAAGTGCACCAAGTGCGGGGCGCCGGTGGAGTTCGATGTCGGGGACAAGTTCGTCAAATGCTCCTACTGTTCCTCCCAGATCTTCATCGACCGGTCCGGGGCCGGGTTCTACTACGCTCTCCCCTTCGCCATAGGGGAGAGCGAAGCGGTAGGAATATTCCGCCGATGGGCGGGAGGTTCCACCCGGGCCAAGGACCTGGACAAGCTGGCACAGATATCCTCCTTGAAGAAGCAGTACTTCCCGGTATACCTCTTCAAGAGGGACGTCAACGGCATGGAGCAGATACATGTCGAACCGGCGGCATCCACCACCCTACCGGGACTGCACAGCCTCAAGGTGCCTGGAGGGGACCTCAAGATCTTCGACGACAAGTTCGACGCCGGGGGGGCGGAGCTCATCAAGCCGGACATCGAGATGGCTCCCTACCTGGAACAGTTGCCAGGGACGCCCAAGGAGCAGGCGCTGGTGTACTTCCCTATCTGGAGGCTCGATTACGTGTTCGAACAGAGGCGATACGTAGTGGTCATCAGCGCCTCTTCAAGCGAGATCTTCTCCGGGGACTTCCCCGCCCGCTCATCCGGAGCCTACATGTTGGTGGCCGGCGTGGGCTTCCTGGCCTTCCTGGGCGAGGGATTGCTGGCCCTGGCCTCGACCGCTCTGGCCCTGGGGCTCATGGCGATCACGGTGGTGGGAGTCTTCGTCGCGGCCAACTTCGTGGCCAGGAGGATGTGACCATGACCATCAGCGTGGGATTGAACTGCCCGGCCTGCGGGGGCGCCATCCAGGTCACCGAAGGGGACAACGTGCTCAACTGCGGGTACTGCGGCTCCCTGCTATGGGTGGAGGGGGACACCGGGGTGCTCACCGTGGCCTACCGTAACATGCAGGACAGGGACGGCGTGCTGAGGGCCACCGAACGGTGGTGGAAGAAGGGGTTCAAGGCCCGGAACCTGGGCCAGAGGGGTAATCTGCGGGAATGCTATCCCATCTACCTGCCCTTCTGGAGCACCACCACGAGGGTGGCTGGATGGATCTGCGGCTACGAGGAGAGGCATTATACCGATCGTAACGGCAATACCCGTACCGAGCGCGTACCGAAGGAGGAGATGGTGCTGAGGGACTACCGTTACACCGGCATCGCCTGCGACCCCGGGGACCTGGGCATCAAGTACCTGCGCAACACGGCGGGAGAGGCCTCCTTCGCTGACTTCGAGAGCATACCGACGTTCGAGAGCACCACCAGCAAGGACGATATGATCGAATCGTCCAAACAGAGCGCCTTGCACGACGCCCATCGCGACGCGGACGTCCCCCATGTCACCTTCGAGAAGGTGACGGTCATCCCCAAGAACATAGCCCAGATCTATTATCCGGTGTGGGTGGTGCGGTACGCCTATGGGGAGCGCATGTACATGGTGACCGTGGACGGGGTGACCGGTGAGATCCTCTCCGGACGGGCCCCGGGCGATCCCCTCTATCAAAGCCTGGCGGTGACCGGGGGGACCTCGGTGGGCGGCCTCATCGCCGCCGCAGGTCTGGTGCTGGGGGCGGCGGCGGAGGAGCCCTACTTCATCATCGGAGGACTGTTCATCGGGGTGGTGATACTGGGGTTCACCTACCTCTTCTTCCGGCACGGCTCGGAGATCATCGAGGGGGACTTCAAGGACAAGAGAGCGACCAGTCCCATGGATTGGATCAGGTCCAACCTGGGGGGGTTACGCATATGAGGGTCCTGCAGATCAAGTGCCCCCGCTGCCAGCAGCCCATCTACTCCAAGACCAAGGACCTGGCCTTCTATTGTCCACATTGCCGGACCATGCACGTTCGGGACGGGGGGGTGCACATCATCGACTTCGACATCGCGGAGTTCAACGTCAACGCCCCTCAGGACCGGGTGTACATGCCCTTCTGGAGGCTCTTCTCCACGGTGCGCATCGACCAGTCCCAGGTGGCCGGGGGGACCCTGTTCAAGCTCGGTCGGCTGCTCAAGGGCACCGCCAACGGAGGCAACCTCTTCATCTACGTGCCGGCCTGGCATACCGAGGTGCAGGAGTTCAAGCGATGGGCCATGGACATGACCGAGTCCCAGCCCATGTACTCCCTGGGCACGGACTTTGCCAACGTGGAGCGTCTGCCAACGGCAGTGACCAGGGAGGAGGCCATGAGGATGGCCGATTTCGTCATCGTGACCATGGAAGCGGAGAGACCGGGTACGCTACAATATCTGAGGTACTCTTTGCAGGTCCACGATGCCCGGTTGGTGTACCTTCCCTTCGTCAGAGGTCCTGGAGGGGTGACGCCAGGGTTCTAGGCCAGGACGAGGTAATGAAAAGCTTCTTTACGTAACTCAAGATATAGTGCGGGTATGGCCGATGTCCGTCTCAGTAAGGGGCTCATCGCCGGCATCATTGCCGCGGTGGCGGTGCTCATCGTGGTGATGATGATCGTCCTAGCCTACAATGACATGGTCTCCAAGGACCAGGGCGTGGAGAAGGCCTGGGGCGACATCGAGGCGCGTTACCAGAGGCGAATCGAGCTCATACCCGCCGTATACGATGCGACCAACCTATCCATACAGTTACAGGTCGACCTTCTGACCAACATCACCGAGGCCCGGACACAGTGGTTGAACAATATCGGCAACATCCCAGCCCAGGTCAACGCCACCGAGGTGATGGACCGGAACATCGCCCTTCTTCTGGCCACCTATGAGAACTATCCCCCGATCGATAGCACGGCGATCCTTAACCTTCAGGCCGAACTTTCCTCAACCCAGGGCATGATCGACGCCGCCAGGATATTCTACAACGATGCGGTGAGGGACTATAACACTGCCATACGAAAATTCCCCAACGTACTATTCGCAGGCGCCTTCGGCTTTGATGAAGCGGTGTACTATTCGCAAGGGATGTGATCGTCCAGATGCGAGTTTCGGGCCGCACGGCGATGGTCATAATCGCCCTGGTCGTAGCAGCCTTGTTGCTGGTGCTCGTGGTCGTACCCTGGCTGTTCCCGACGCCCGACGCCCGTTTCGAGGGGATCCCTGAACTAGAATATTACGTCACCGACGACGTGGGGGTTCTCTACTACAGCTACTACGACATCCAGGACCTCTGCTACACCGTGGACTACGAGACCTCCTGCGAGATCGCCGTGCTGGTGGTGAACAGTACGCTACCCAGGGAGGCGAACGAGTATGCCCTCCGAACCTTCCAGCTCAACGGGCTTGGTAAGGAGGGCAAGGACAACGGAGTGCTGGTACTGATCGTGACCAGCACAAGGGAATGGAAGGTGGAGGTGGGATACGGCCTGGAAGGGGTCCTCACGCCCACCTTCATCAATCAGGTTGCCTTGGATTATGTGGAGCCGTATCTCGCGGAGGACGATTATGACACGGGCATCTACAATATGATACTGCTCCTAGGGACGGAGGTTTTGGACAAGTATGAGGAGCCCGAGTCGGGAGATCCAGCCTTTCCCATAGAGGGCGTTCCCCTCACCTTTTGGCAATGGGTGATCATCATAGCCGTACTGGTGGGGTTGACCGCGGTGACCAGGGGACACATCTGGTTGATCCTCATACATCTCCTCACCAGGGGAGGTGGGAGGGGCGGCTTCGGTGGCGGGCGCTCTGGCGGAGGGGGCGGAAGGGGGCGGTTCTAGGATAGGGAGAAGGCAATGGCTTGACCGTCCTTCCAACCGTCAATAAGCTTTAATTAATCTCCGTATAATGAGCCCAGAAGTCAGGTGCGATAGATGTCGGTAAGGTCCAGCGAGATGGAGGCGAAGTGGCAGGAGCGTTGGTACTCCGCGCGCATCAACGAGGCGGAGAGGGACGAACGCCCCAAGTTCATGGTCATCTTCGCCTACCCAGGGGTGACCGGTTACCTGCACGTGGGACACATGCGTGGCTACACCTACGTGGACGCCATCGCCCGCTACAAGAGGCTGGAGGGGTACAACGTCATGTTCCCGGTGGGCACCCACGCCACAGGGAACGGAGCCATTAGCCTGGCCGCCCGGGTGTCCCGCGGGGACCGGGACACCATCGAATACCTGTGCGGCAACTCCTGCCCCCTGGACATGCTGGAGAGGCTCAAGGACCCCATCAAGGTGGTGGAGTTCTTCAACGACGTCTACGTCAACCAGTACTGGAAGCGCTTCGGGTTCCTGAGCGACTGGCGGCGCTTCACCTCCACGGTCAATCCCGATTATCAGATGTTCATCAGATGGCAGTTCCGCAAGCTCATGGAGAGGGGGCTCCTCATACAGAAGCCCTACTTCGCCCCCGCCTGCGTCAGTCACGGGCCGGTGGCCATCGACGCCTCGGAGACCGATATCCAGTGCGGGGGGTGCGCGGAGACCGTGGAGTACACCATGCTGAAGTTCAGGTGCGAGGACATGTATCTCATGGCCGCCACCCTGCGCCCGGAGACGGTGTTCGGGCAGACCAACTTCTGGGTGAACCCCCAGGCCGACTACGTCAAGGTGCGGATAGGGGAGGAGGTGTGGGTGGTGAGCGATGCCGCCTACGAGAAGCTGACCTACCAGAAGGATGGATTGGAAAAGCTGGGGAGCGTCAAGGGCGACGAGCTCATCGGCCTGCGCTGCATCGCCCCCATGGTGCACAGGGAGATCCTGACCCTCCCCGCGGACTTCTGCGATCCCAAGGTGGGCACCGGGCTGGTGACCTCCGTGCCCTCGGACTCCCCGGACGATTGGATCTCCCTGCGCGCCCTGCAGAGGGACGAAGCTACCCTGAGACGATACGGTCTGGACGTGGAAGAGGTGCGGGCTATAAGGCCCATCCCCATCATCGAGATGAAGGGATGGTCCACCCTTCCCGCTGTGGAGATCACCGAGAGGATGGGCATCGAGGCCCCCGGGGACCCCCGCCTGGAGGAGGCGAAGAAGCTGGTCTACAAGGAGGGCTTCCACACCGGACGCATGATCGAGAGCTCGGGAGAGTACGCTGGCCTGTCGGTCATGGAGGCCAAGGAGAGGATGAAGCAAGTCATGATCGAGGCCGGGGAGGCGGACCTGATGTACGACCTGTCCGAGGAGGTGATCTGCCGCTGCGGGGAGAAGGTGGTCATTAAAAAGGTCGATGACCAGTGGTTCATCGATTATGCCAATTCCGATCTGACCAAGGCCTCCCGGGAGCAGGCCAAGGGGATGGACATATTCCCTAACGATTATCTTCAGAACATACACGGGGTGCTGGAATGGTTCAGGGAGCGGGCATGCGTCCGCCAAGGGAACTGGATCGGCACCCGCTTCCCCTTCGACGAGAAGTGGATCATCGAGGCCATCTCCGACTCCACCCTCTATCCCCTCTACTATGTCATATCCAAGTACGCCAACGAAGGGAGCGTGCGGGCGGAACAGATGGACGAACGGTTCTTCGACCTGGTGGTGCTGGACCGCGGCGACTACTCCCAGGTGAGCGCTTCCACCGGGGTGCCGGAGGAACTGCTGCACCACATCAGGGACGACGTGCACTACTGGTATCCCCTGGACCTGAACCTGGGAGGGAAGGAGCACATGACCGTGCATTTCCCGGCCTTCCTCATGAACCACGTGGCCGTGCTGCCCCGGGAGATGCTGCCCCGGGGCATATTCGTCAATTGGTACATCGTAGGGAAGGGGGGCAAGATCTCCAAGTCCAAGGGCGGGGCCCAGCCCATCCCCGGCGCGGCGGAGCAGTTCGGGGTGGACGCCCTACGCCTGTACTATGCGCACATCGCCTCTCCCTTCGCCGACGTGGAATGGGACAACGAGGCGGTGGAGAGCTACACCGCGCGGGTGGAGAAGATGGAACGGACCCTGCTGGACCTCATGGCCCTGGACGGTCCGGCCAGTTCGGTGGACGATTGGCTGATATCCCGCATGGCCAGCCGGGTGCGGCGCATCAGGGAGCTGATGGCGTCCTACGACCTCCGCTCCATGGCCAACGAGGTGTACTTCGAGGCCTTCAACGACCTGCGCTGGTATCAGAGGAGGGGGGGATGCCATGCAGAGACCGTGACGCGGGTCATGGACCTTCTCCTGCCCCTCATGATGCCCATCACACCACATATGGCCGAGGAGCTGTGGGAGGCCTCCGGACGATCGGGGATGGTCTCCATCACCGCCCTGCCGCAGATTGGGGAGGGGGAGATAGACCTGACCAAGGAGAGGGCCGAGGATTACCTGCGGGCGCTCATGGACGACGCCAACGAGATACTGAAGGTCACCGGCATCAGGCCCACCAGGATCACGCTCTTCACACCCGCCCCCTGGAAGTACTCCGTCCTGGAGACGGCCATGGAACTGGCCGGGAGGGGCGAGCTTAAGGTGCCCGCCCTCACCAAGGCGGTCATGTCCCGGGAGGAGGTGCGGTGCAAGGGGAAGGAGGCCTCCGACTTCGCGCGAAAGCTGGCCGAGGAGATGATGAAGCGCTCCGCGGAAGGACTGGGACGAATGGGTCGGCAGTTCGACGAGCTTGAGTTCCTCCGTTCCTGCACGGACTTCCTGAGCCGGGAGTACGGCTGTACCGTGGAGGTTCATCAGGCCGAGGAGCCTGACGTGAACGACCCTCATCACAAGTCCAGGCAGGCCTCTCCCGGACGCCCGGCCATATTGGTGGAGTGAATCACTCGCCCCAGCGCCTGAACAGCTCGTGCGGTTGGCCCATCTGGTCCAATATCTTGCCTACCACGAAGTCCACCATCTCCTCTACGCTCCCGGGCTTGGGATAGAACCCGGGGCAGGCGGGCAGCACCACGACGCCGTTCTCCGCCAGTCGAAGGGAGTTCCTCAGCATCATCGCGCTCTGAGGCGTCTCCCTGGGCACGACGATGAGCTTCCTGTGCTCCTTGATGCAGACCGCCGCGGCCCGTGTGACCAGATTGTCCGCTATCCCCAGGGACACCTTGGCCAGGGTGGACTCCGAGCATGGACAGATGACCATGGCCTGGAACCGATGACTACCTGAGGCCATGGGGGCGAACAGCTCGTCCTGGTGGTAGACCTTGTCCGCAAGCTCTTCCACCTCGGCCACGGTATAGGCGGTCTCCGCCTGGAGAATACGCTTGGCGGTCTCGGTGATGATGAGCTCCTTCTCCCCCTCCAGCTCTTCCAGGAGGCGAATGCCGTAGATTATGCCGGAGGCTCCGGTGATCGCTACGACAGTGTTCACGCCCTCAATGAACGTTCGCCGCGTATTTCAAATCATACGCTCTCCCTTCCCATGGAAGGCGCGGAACGCCCTCGGCGGGGAACGGGACACTTTCTGGGAATGTAACCAGAAGGGGCGCTGGAAACGAAAACCCTTTTATACGGGCACCATATTAGTGGCCGAAGACACCATTCGGTCTATTACATATCTGAAGTTCATTGAGGTTGATTAAGATGGTAACGGTCTATGATGTGCCCTCCGAGAAGCTGATCGCAAACGTGGCCCAGAAGCTGAAGGACTCTGGGGCGGTGAACCCTCCGGAGTGGGCGGAGTTCGCCAAGACTGGCATGCACACGGAGAAGGCGCCTGTCCAGGCCGACTGGTGGTACACAAGGGCCGCGTCGGTATTGAGGAAGGTCTATGTCAAGGGGCCCATCGGCACCTCCAAGCTGGCATCGGAGTACGGTGGGTTCGTGGACCGCGGCTCCAAGCCCAACAAGGCCGCCAAGGGGAGCCGTTCCATCATCAGGAGGTCCCTGATCCAGCTGGAGTCCGCCGGGCTTGTGGCCAAGAACAAGAACAACGGCCGCATCGTCACTCCCAAAGGACAGTCCCTGTTGGACAATGCGGCGAAGGAGATCAGCGAATCCAACTGATGAGGTGATGCATAGTGGAAGATGCCGAGCTCGAGGAATTGCGTCGTCGCAAGATGGTTGAACTGCAGCGTCAGGGGGAGCAGCAGGCGGCCATGGAACAGCAGGCTCAGGCTATGGAGGCCCAGAGACAGGCCATACTTCGCCAGCTGCTGACCTCGGAGGCCAGGGACCGCCTGGCCAACGTGCGCATGGCCTATCCGGACATCGCTCGCTCGGTCGAGGACCAGCTCATCAGGCTCGCCCAGATGGGTCAGATCGATCAGCAGATCGATGATTCCACCCTGAAACAGATACTCAGAAAGGTCTCCCCCCAGAAAAGGGATATCAGCATCGCGAGGAAGTAATATGGCACGCAACAAGCCCGCCGCCATGAAGGCACGATTGATGAAGAAGCTCAAACAGAACCGCCGCGTTCCGGCCTGGGTCATGATGAGGACCAACCGGACCTTCCTGCGCCACCCCATGAGAAGGAACTGGCGCCACAGCAAGTTGAAGGAGTGAGCACATGGCCGAGCAGAGCGAGTCAGTATACAACATCCCCCTTATCAAGACCAGGACCGTGCCCACCACCCAGCGCTCCAACCGCGCCATCAAGGAGATCCGCAGCTATGTCGCCCGGCACATGAAGGCCGAGGAGAAGGACATCTGGATCGATCCCCAGGTCAACGAGTCCGTATGGGCCCGAGGGATCACCGCCCCTCCGGGCAAGGTGCGGGTGAAGGCCGTACGCTTCGAGGACGGACTGGTCGAAGTCTCCCTCCCCAACGAGTGAGCGCCGGGACATGTTACGGGTCTCGAACTACAATGGTATCGAGTTCGTGGGCGTCTACGCGGTGGCCAACGATTCCCTGGCCCTGCTGCCCAGGGACGCCGATGATCGTTTCGAGGAGGACGTGCTCAACGCGCTGAAGGTCAAATGCTCGAGGGGTACCATAGCCAGCACCAACCTCATCGGTTCATTGGTGGCCATGAACTCCTATGGTGCGGCCATCACCTACTTCGCCAGCGAGGAGGAGGCCGGGGTGTTCTCCGATCTCAACGTGGTCAGGCTGGATGACCGCCTCAACGCCTGCGGCAACAACATACTGGTCAACGACAGGGGCTGCCTGGTCAACCCCGAACTTAAGGATCGTTCCTTGAAGGTGCTCGAGGAGGTCTTCAACGTGGAGGTGCTCAAGGGGACGGTGGCCGGACAGAACACCGTTGGCTCGGTATGCAAGGTCACCAATAAGGGGTTGATATGCCACCCCGCGTCCAGCGAGGAGGACCTCCGGATGCTCCGGGACATCTTCAAGTGCGAGCCGCGCATCACCACCCTGAACTACGGCTCGCCATATGTCGGGGCCAGCATCATCGCCAACAGCAAGGGAGGGGTGGTCGGTTCCATGAGCACCCCCATAGAACAGGGCAGGGTGGAAGAGGCCCTGGACATCATGGATTGATCACTGCGAGAAGACCCAGTACTCGGTCTCCTCAGGCAGTTCGTCCGCCTCGAACTCCACCTCGTTGCCCACTCGGACCACACGGTCCTCGGGCAGCCCCATGAGAAAGTCCTCGGCGTTGTGTATGGACATGGAGAGGCCACCTACTCGGAAATGCATGGGGATGGCCACCCGGGGTCCTACCATACGCACCAGCCGCTGAGCCTGGGCGCCGTCTATGGTGAACACACCTCCTACAGGGACGAAGAGCACGTCCACATGTCCCAGCTCCTTCACCTGCTCGTCGCTCAGCATGTGCCCCAGATCGCCAAGGTGGCAGAAGCTGACACCTCCCATGGAGAACTTGTAGAGGTTGATCCTGCCTCGCTTCTCCCCTTGCACGTCGTCATGATATGCTACCATCCCACGTACCGACACTCCCTTGACCTTTCGAGGGCTGGCCTCCTTGATCACCACATAATCGCCCCGCACCACCCGCACCGCGTTGTGGTCGAAATGGTCGTGACTGATAAGCACCAGGTCCGCCCTCAGGGAAGGAGGCTTCACCCCGATGGAACGACCATCGTGCGGATCGGTCACCACAATGATATTGTTCGCGATCTCGAAGCATGAGTGCATGTGCCAGGTGATTCTCACGGGAAGCCCTCTCGATCCT
This sequence comes from Methanomassiliicoccales archaeon, assembly GCA_016926075.1. Classification (GTDB taxonomy): domain Archaea; phylum Thermoplasmatota; class Thermoplasmata; order Methanomassiliicoccales; family UBA472; genus UBA472. The sequence continues at coordinate 5,505 of JAFGPG010000101.1, read as the reverse complement.
CGGGTAGGAAAGGTGCGCCACAGGCCGGGCAGAACTCCTCTCCCCTGGGGACCTCTTCGTGACATCGGGGGCAGATAAATACCTCTGCCGATCCCTTCCGTTTCCATGAAGGGAATACCAGCATCCCACCGATGACCATCATGAGGGAGGCCGCGACCCCTCCGCTCAGACCCAATGCCCGGCCCAGGTCCCCCAGGACGACCAGGGCTATCACGGCGATGTAGAGGAGGGCCCCGATGACCAGGATGACCGTGGCCACCTGGGGCAACGGGACCGCCCATCCCCTCGTTCCCCCTTCCTGTGCTGTAGAGGTCTCCGTCCCAAAGGGCGACAGGGGTTCATCGCCCCCTTCCACGCTCTCATCCTCTGGAGGCGTCTCGAATTCCTCGGAGCCGTTCGTTCCGGGTGTGGACGCGGGGATCTCGATATCCTCCATGCTCTCTGAGGAGGTTTCCAATTCCTCCACCCCAGTGGGTGGGGGGCTTTCATTCTCTGGAGGCGGCGCCATCTCCTCGGAGCCCTCGGTCACAGAGGTGGGTACGGGAACCTCGGCCTCTTCCTCTCCCTCCTCTGGGACCATCGGAACCTCCTCCAGGGTCGTGGTGGGGGTCGCTTCCTCCTCCACTCCCTCCTCTTCGTCGGGAGACACTTCCTCATCGACGGTCACCGCCTCGCCGTCCACCTCCACCTCCATCTCCCGGGGTTCGACCATGACCGTCCCTTGGATCTCAGGAAGGGTCTCAGGCTCCCCGCCGGGCGGCTCCGTGACCTCCCTGTCCTTGGACGTGGGCTCCTCTTCCAGCTGTCGCAGCATCTCGTCCAGTCCTTGGACCTCCCGGATTCCCACATTATTTTGGGAAGTACCTTCCTTGCGGATGATGGTGGACTCGATGCGCCGGGAGGTCCTATCGTCCATCGGGCCTCGCAGCTCATATTTAGTCAGGGACTCAAGGTCCTTGACGTGGGACTGCCAATCGTCCTCATCTGTAAGGCTTTGACCGCAGAAGTCGCATTGCACCGCATCGGGCTTGTTCCTCAACCCGCACTTGGGGCATTCACGATAGCTGGTCCGCCTTTCCATCAAGATAAGATACTCTCATCCCCCATTATATTGTTTTCATTCAGGAACTCAATATGGATATCTAAGGCCAGTGCTGCCAGTTTCTTTTTTCATCGGTTCCATCACAATTTTAATATAGATGATCGCTGGATTGTTAACCAAATGAAGGTCCTTATCCTCAGCGTCGACCGTGATGACGATTTTGGCAAGAAGGCCGGTCTCAACAGTCCGTTCATCGGTCGGGAGGAGAACGCCAGCGCCGTGATGGCCCTGGGCCTGAAGGACCCCGAGGACAGCGACGTCAACACGGTCATGGCCGCCCTGGGCATCTATGACGAGATGCTCAAGAAGGGCGAGGACGTGGAGATAGCCACTATCTGCGGGGACGTCAAGGTCGGCTACCAATCGGATTTGGTGCTCACCACCCAGCTGGAGAACGTCCTCGAACTGGTGAAGCCCGACCGGGTCATCCTGGTCAGCGACGGGGCGGAGGACGAGTTCATCTATCCCATGGTCTTCTCCCGGATCAAAGTGGACTCGGTCAGACGCATATGGGTCAAACAGGCGCCTACTGTGGAGGGCACCTACTACATCCTCATGAAGATGCTCTCGGACGACAAGATGAGGAAGCGCATCTTCACCCCGGTGGGACTGGTTCTGGCCCTCCTGGGGTTCTTCAACATCGTACCCCAGGTGGTCGACCTACTCCAGCAGAACGCGGACATAGAGACCATAACCGGCATGGCCTGGGGCATGATCGCGCTGGTCCTCGGCCTATACCTCATCTTCTACGCCTACAAGGTGGCGGAATGGTTGAAGTTCAGCATACATAATACCGCGGAGGCCATCAAGAACGGCAGCCAGATGATCCCGTTCGCGATCCTGTCCATCATTCTCTTCATCGCCGGCATCTTCTTCGCCGGGGACGCTCTGTCCAGGGAAAGTGAGGCCGGACCGATCGCCCAGGCCTTGAGGGTGTCCTCCATTCTGTTGTGGATGTGGGTCTTCTCCCTCTTATGCTATCAGATCGGCAGGTTCGTCAACCATTACCTGTCCTTTGGCAAGATCTACGGTACCGCTCTGGTGGTGAGCACCAGTCTCTTCGCCATCACTTTCATCCTACAGGCCTCCTTCGACCTTGCGGCGCTCATCCTGGGCATTCCAAATTATGGCGAGTTCGTCATCTTCCTGCAGCTGCTGGTAGGCTTTCTCCTGGCCGGGTTCAGCGGCCTGATCAATCTGAACATGCGCAACTACTCCCAGGCCGAGAAGGACGAGGTGGCCAAGGAGCCCGAACCCCAGGACTACCCAGAGGCCTGAGAATGGAATGGGCGGCCTGGAGACCTCTGTATCTGGAGATCGTGAGGGATTTCCGTTATAGCTTAGAGGCGGACCGGGAATCGGCGATCCTCCTCGAGAGGAGGGTGGACCCTTCGAAAATACCCTCTTTTCGTACGATCGCCGATATCATTGGTGAACGTGTGTCGATATGTGGGGGGGCAGACTCGTTAGAGGTCGAACTTGGCAATTTGTCGGTGCGGGGCACCGTGGTCTCCGCCGGCTCCGCCACCGAACGTCTGATGGTCCAAGGCATCATCCCAGACGTGGTGGTCACCGATCTCGACGGTGATGTAGGACGGCAGATCGAGGCCAATACCAAAGGCTCACTGGTCTTCGTGCACGCCCATGGTGACAACATCGATGCAATAGTGGAGAACGTGCCCAGGTTCAAAGGCCCCATCGTGCCCACGGTGCAATGCCAGCCATTCGGTCATGTTTACAACTTCGGGGGTTTCACCGATGGCGATAGGGCATATTTCATCGCCAAGCACTTCGGTGCCTCGGTGATCGCCCTCAAAGGATGGGACACCTCGAAGGTCGGTCGTAAAGATGCTGTAGACCCTGTTGTGAAAAAAAAGAAGCTAAGCTGGGCTGAAAGATTGATGAGTGAATTTTGACCGATGGAGCGATCGGACATCGGGAGAGCGAGGGACCTCGGGCGTTTAGGAAACGATATTGCGGGGCCCTTTCCTGATGCAATTCGAATAATGTCAAGATAATGGGCGATTTATCCATCATAATGTCAATTTTTTTGGATATTTGTTGGATGATATTAATATGATTTCTACCAAAAAATGGGGTGTGGTTCTGAACTACTGGATAGCGTTTTTTCGGGTCTAGAATCGACAAAGGTATTTATAGCTTCGAATTGATTACAAAAGTCAATCTCCCAGCCTTTATGGAATGGGAGGAAGGAGGATTGATAATGGAAGGAAGTACCGCTGCTGAACCCAAAAAGTCTGGTGGTTCCAAGGCCATAGTGTTTTTGCTGGTCGGACTCTTGATAGGGGCCGCGATCGGAGCCGGGATCATGATGGCTTTAGGGGGAGGCGAGGAGGAAGAGACATCTGGAAACTATCTAGTGGATGGTTTCAAACTCGAACTTTTCTATAACTCTGGTAACATACAACGAGAGATGGCCTGCCAGATCCTCAAGGAGAACCTGGAGAGCCTGAACCCTGGAAAGATAGAGATCAGCGTCAGTGGCGTGGAGTGGGCCCAGTACCTTGAGCTTAGGAAGAACGGCGCCATGCCCGCCATGTTCCTGGGATGGGCCCCGGACTACGCTGACCCCGATAACTACATCCAGCCCTTCTATCACCAGGCTGGTACCTATGCTAGCATGTGCGGGTACGGCAATGACACCCTCGACGCCATGATCGAGGACGCGGCCACCGAGCTGGACGTCGATGTTAGGGCTGATAAGTACAAGCAGATCTCCATGGACATGTACGAGGAGTGCATATTCATATGGACCGCCCAGGCCACCCAGTTCCATGCCGAGAGGGAATGGATCGATGGCTGGTACTTCAACCCCATGCACTCCGGCCTGATATACTACTCGTTCGACAAGCCGGACATCGCTCCTGAGGGCGCTCCAAGCACTTATGACCCGGACACATTCCTGATGGCCACCATCGAGGGAAACCCGGAGAGCCTGGACCCCGCCATCGGCTATGAGACCGCCGGTGGAGAGGTCATGCAGAACGTCTACGAGACCCTGCTGTTCTACAACGGTTCCTCAGCTGATGAGCTGGTGCCCGTCCTGGCCACCGAGGTGCCCACCATCGACAACGGCGGAATATCCGCGGACGGTCTTACCTACACCTACAACCTGAGGGCCGATGTGATGTTCCACGACGGCAATACCATGACCTCTGAGGACGTCCGCTACAGCATCGAGCGCGCACTGGCCATCAATGACGCTCACGGACCGGCCTGGATGCTTGGACAGGTGCTCATACCCGATTATTACGATCTGATCGACACTGATGGCGATGGAGAGGACGATACATCATTGTATGGTCAGGGTTCTTGGAACTCAACTACTAGCACCTTCGATCCAGGTGTTCCACCAGAGGTGACAGCTGGCGCGGTTTGGGCTGTTGACGCCGATACCGTTCAGTTCAACCTGACCACTCCCTACCCCGCCTTCCTGTACGCCATGTGCTACAACGTGGGCTCGGTCATATCCAAGGCCTGGGTCGGGGACAACTACGGGTTCACTGGCTCTGACGCCAACAAGCTCGCCCTTGATATGTGCGGCACTGGTCCATACGAATTCGTCGAGTGGCTGCCAAGCGACAAAATAACCATGGAGGCCTTCGCCGACTATCACGAGGAACCCGCTGCGATCACCAACGTCATCATCCAGCAGATCGCGGACGCCTCCACCAGGATACTGATGCTGAAGAACGGTGATGTCGACTGCGCGGCCATTCCCCGTAACATGAAGACCCAGGTGGAGAACCAGACCGGCATAGATGTCATGCAGGGGCTCGGCACCTTCAACGTCGACTTCCTCGGTCTGAACCAGGCTCTCAACCTGGACGCACTCCCCAACCCGGAGAGGACGGATGTACCGACGGACTTCTTCGCTGATAGGTACGTCAGGCTGGCCTTCGCGCATGCCTTCAACTACGACCAGTATATTGAGGAAGGCCTGCTAGGAACGGCCATACAGCCAAACGGAGCCATACCCATGGGCATGTTCGGCTATTCCGCCGACGTGCCGATCTACGACTACAACCTGGACAAGGCTGGCTTCTATCTGTACATGGCCGAGACACCGGTCGACAGTGACAGCGAAAGCAGCGTTCTATCGGAGCTTGTCGCGAGGATCAAGTTCTAAACCCCTTCCTTTTTAATTTTTTACAATAAAACCCCTTTCAAAAACAACGAACAGGAATCGGGAAAAGGAGAGCATTGCCGATGCGGATGTTGAACTATATCATCAAAAGACTGCTACTCCTGGTGCCGGTCCTTATCGGCGTTTCCATCATCGTTTTCACGCTCACTCGTATCACAGGGGACCCAGCCGCGGGCTACATCAATGAGAAGATGAGCCCGAGCCAGATCGAACAGATCAAGGAAAAGTACCATTT
>JAFGPG010000100.1 GCA_016926075.1 Methanomassiliicoccales archaeon | reverse complement strand
GTTCGGGTTCGTGAATGGGACATCGTCGATCTCCACGTTCTTTATGGACGACCTGGGGATGAAATCGGTCCTGCGCCTTAACCTATCGAGGTGCCCCCCTTTCAGATAGATACCGTTGGAATGGACGATGATCGGTGACCGTTGCTTTTCCAATATGTTCTGTACCACGAGGTACGCACCAAGGCCTGCGATGAAAAGAAAGGGGGATACGAGAGGGACAAGGAAGTCCGTGTGCTCGTTGGGGAGCAGGTACATGACGGCGATGAAGGAGACCAGGGGAAGGAACCCGAGGAACGGATAGATCCGGAAGAAGGTGTCCAGGTTCCTATTCTCCTCCCATTTGCCCTGGAACCTCTCTATAATATTGCCCTGGTACGGGTCGTCGGTCATTGAGCATCCCCCCGATCGACCGGGGACGCCCACTTCGCTCCCTCCACCGGGACGCCCAGCCTTTCATGGACCACCTTGCTGAACCTTTCGATCCTTTGGGGATCCTGTAGGCCTGTCCCGTAGACCTTGCCGTCGCTCAGGACGAGGGTGCAGGAGCCGATCTCCCTTGTGACCCTCTTCGATTCCCTGATCTCGGTGTACCTCACGGCCACCTTGGATATGGAGGAACGGGGGAGGAACGAAGGCCTCTTCCTGATCCTCAGCCAAAGGGAGTCGGGCACCTCTATGCCTTCGGAGAACACGACCATGGGTTCCGTCCTTCGACCGAAGAGGTCGCTGATGAAGATGAGGGCGATGGCCGATACCACTGTGAACAATATGAACATCGGTACCAGGCCATAGATGAACAGCCCGTCATTGGGGTTAAGGGGTAGACCGGCCACCCACCATGCCAGCAACAGTATGGGCGGATCGGTCAGGAAGGTCAGGGGCATGATCCTCATGATCCTGTGCCTTGATGACCCCGCCGGGACCTCCACGAACCGTTCGATCTCCGCCCCCTTGAACACGTTCCCCACCTCGTACATGGCCCCCGGTATTGACGGTATCTGATAAAAAAACATGAGCAGGGATTCTAAGGAATGGAAAGGGGCGTGACCTTCGGCAAAGGATAATAACGGCACTGTCCATTCCGAATCATTCCGAACGAAGGGTGCCCCACATGAGGAAGGAAGAGGATTTCAGCGAGTGGTACAACGAGATAGTGGAACTGGCCAACCTCACCGACAAGCGCTACCCCATCAAAGGGATGAACGTCTGGACCCCCTATGGCTGGAAGATCATGCGCTTCATCGACACCTTCATCCGGGAGGAGTGCGACGCCACCGGACACGACGAGGTGTGCTTCCCCCTGCTCATCCCGGAGACGGAGTTCAAGAAGGAGAAGGATCACATCAAGGGCTTCGACGAGGAGGTGTACTGGGTCACCCACGCCGGCATCAACGAGCTGGACGTGCGATTGTTGCTCCGCCCCACCAGCGAGACGGCCATGTACCCCATATTCGCCCTCTGGGTGCGCTCGCACACCGACCTTCCCCTGAAGACGTACCAGCTGGTGAACACCTTCCGGTACGAGACCAAGCAGACCCGGGCCTTCATCCGGGTGCGGGAGATACACTTCTTCGAATCGCACACCTGCCATGTGGACGAGGAGGACGCCCAGCGGCAGGTGGAGGAGGACTTCGTCATCCTGGAGCGGGTCATGAGACATCTGTGCCTTCCCTACTTCCTCCTCCGGCGCACGGAATGGGACAAGTTCCCCGGGGCCTATTACACCGTGGGCGTGGACACCCTCCTTCCCGACGGGAGAAGCCTGCAGCTAGGAAGCATACACCACTACAGGGACAACTTCTCCCGTCCCTTCGGCATCACCTACGAGGACGAGAGGGGTGAGCACCGGTTCGCCCACCAGACCACCTTCGGCATGTCCGAGAGGTTGATCGGGGCCGTGGTCGCCGTGCACGGGGACGACAAGGGGCTGGTCCTTCCCCCGGACCTGGCGCCGTTCCAGGTGGTCATCGTCCCCATCCTGGCCAAGGGCAACGTGGAGAGGGTGAACGAAGCGTGCCAGAAACTGAGGCAGGAGCTGACCGACGCCGGTCTTCGGGTCAAGCTGGACGACAGCGACGAGCGTCCGGGCAGCAAGTTCCATAACTGGGAGATGCGCGGCGTCCCCCTGAGGCTGGAGCTGGGGATGCGGGACATCGAGGGCGGCAGGGTGGCCTACGCCCGGAGGGACTCTGGGGAGAAGGGCAGCTTCGAAAGGGCCTCGGCCGTCGAGGGGGTCTCGGAGATGCTCCATATCATCTCCCGGAACATGTGGGAAAAGGCCAACGATGCATCCCGGGCCGCCGTCCAGGACCTTGTATCCCTGGACGCCGTTCCGGAGAAGGTGGTGCGCTTCGGTTGGTGCGGTGAGGAGGAGTGCGGGCGGACCTTCGAGGAGAGGACCGGGCTCAAGTTGCTCGGCTCGCCATATGTGGAGGAGGAGTATAGGGGTCGCTGCATCGTCTGTGGTAAAGAGGTGGAGAGGCCCACCTACGCCGCCCGTTCCATGTGATTCAGAAGGCGGCGGCGAAGGGCACCGCCAACAGAAGGCCGAGGGTGATGATCAGCCCCAGGTCCATGTTCCAACCCTCGAACCCTCCCACCAGGGCTTGGGTGTAGGAGAGCAGAGAACCGAGTATGACCAGTTGCATTCCCGCGGCGACCATCCACAGAACGCCCATGGTGTGGCCGCCCAGGGTCACGGAGGTGGCCATCACCAGTACGATGAGACCTATCAGCCCGATGACCAGGCTTACGGCCAGGCTGATCCAGCTTATGGTCCTCAGGGTCTTCTCTGATTCTCCCTCCCGTCGGCGATTGAACACCACCATCTCCATGAGCCCCAACGCGACCAGGACCACCCCGAACAGTATCATGAACTCCGGACCGGTGCGCAGCTCGCCATGTATGTTCAGGTCTCCCCGCAGCCCGAAGATGACCGCACCCTCGGCGATCACCAGGCAGGAGGCCAGCATGCCCAGCCACTCCAGCCAGGCCATGCGGCGGTCCGCCAGCGGCGCGTAGTACAGGTAGACGAAGGCCAGTATCCCCAGCAGGAAGAGCTGCGCGGCGGCCAGGACCACCCATTCCTTGCCGATCTCCCCTATGCCCTCCACCTGCGCCGGGGAAGCGATGAGGAGGAAGATGAGCGATATGACCAAGACGACCACCGCGGCGATGACCTGCACGCGCTTCACCGTGGCCTCGCTCATCTTCCACTGCAATTGAGGGAAGACCGGGGCGAAGAGCATCATCCCCAGGACGAAGAGGACGAGCCCCAGCACCAGCACCACCAGTTGGTCGAGCACTATCACGTCGATCAGTTCCACCCTGCGGGACAATACCATGAGCACCGCGCCCTCTATGGCGATGAGCAGCCCCATCAGGTACGGCATGAACCAACTGCCTAGTTTCTTCAAACCATTCCGCCTCTGGACAATATTCGGCGGGTTCAGATATAATAGTTACGCAGTGAGTTCACCGTTTGAACCTGGTCAGGAGGTAGCCGAGGATGCCGAAGCCCAAGAGCACGACGAAGATGACATAGACACCCATGTTCTCGGCGGAGAAGATGTTCCAACTACCGTAGGCCACTCCCCACACCCAGTAGAAGATGATGGCCGTGACTATGAGCAACAGTGAGAATGCCTTAATGGTCCTGGTAGGATAGGCGGGCTCGGCCATCGGGCGTCAAACGTGGTCGCCCTATTAAAATCTTGTTCCCCGGTGAACCTAATATACCCCTGGCTTCCATAGTTGCGATGTGAACGAGCGGGGCGAGGAGAGATCGCTGGGCACGATCATCTATTCCCTCAGGGACCGCCTGCCCTTCTTCGCCTTCTTCCGCAACCTTCGACCGTCCTGGCAAAGGGCCATCAAGCTCCTGGTCCCCTTCCTGGTCCTGGCGGTGTTCATCCTCCTCCCCTTGGACCTGGAACGCCCGGTGCAGGACGCCCTGGGCATCTTCCTGTGCATCGCCATGATGTGGACGTTCGAGTCGCTGCCCCTGCCGGCCACCGCCCTGCTGGTGCCGGTGCTGTTGACCCTCTTCGGGGTCTTTCACGCGGCGGAGGCCTTGGAGCCGTACGCCGACCCCGTCGTCTTCCTCATGATCGGCGGTCTCATCTTGGCAGAGGCGTTCCGCCGTAACGGCTTGGACAAGCGCATGGCGTACATCATGGTGCTGCGAGCCGGGGGTGACCGGGACCGCACCCTGCTCTACCTCATGGCCGCCTCGGCCTTCCTCAGCATGTGGATCTCCAACACCGCCACTGTGGCCATACTCATCCCAGTGGTCTTCGGGATCACCGGAAGGCTGAAGGGGCTGAGCCTGGGCGTCACCGTACGCATGCTCCTGGGGATCGGCATAGGTTCGGCGGCCGGGGGCATGATGACCATCACCGGTTCCGCCCCCAACGCCATAGCCTCCGGACTCCTGGCCCAGGAGACGACCTTCACCTTCCTGGACTGGATGACGGTGGGGGTGCCCATGGGACTGATGCTGCTCCTGCTCTCATGGTACCTCCTGACCCGGCTGTACCCCGCGCACGGAGAGCGCTTGGATGTGGAGGACCTGAGGCTCGAACTGCAGGGGATGGGAGGGCTGAACGAGGGGGAGAGACGCACACTGACCATCTTCCTGCCCACGGTGGTCCTGTGGGTCATAGGGGCGGACATCGCATCATGGCTCGGACTGCCGCCCTCCTTCATGAGCGCGGCGGTGGTGGCCCTGAGCGCCGCAGTGGGGCTGTTCGTGGTCAAGGCCATACAATGGGACGACGCCCGCTCCATCGCCTGGGACGTCTTCCTCATCATCGGCTCCGGACTGGCCTTGGGGGAGGGGTTGGTGGTCTCCGGTGCGGCGGAATGGATGGCCGAGGGGCTCGGGGAAGCGCTCCTGGGAGCCCAGCTCATACTGGTCCTCTTGGTTCTGGCCGCGGTGACCATCGCTATCACCAACTTCATCAGCAACACCGCCACCGCCGCCATGTTCATACCCATACTTCTGGGCCTCTCCCGGGCATTGGACGTGTCACCCCAGCTGCTGGTGCTCACCTGCGGGCTGTGCGTGTCCCTCAGTTTCATCACCCCCATCGGCACTCCGCCCATCACTTTGGTCTATTCCACCAAGATGGTGGGCCGTGGGGACCTGGCCAGGGCAGGATTGGCCATCACCGTGCCGGCCGCCGTGGTTATCTGTCTCTTCCTGCTGTTCTTCGATACCTTCGGTCTGTTCTAAGTGGGGTCGGTAGATGCCGCCGCCGTATGATCATGAGGTGTTCAGGTGATCCTTGGGGCGGCCATGGGACGGGTCCCCGATCCGCCTGGTCAAAAAATCAATTTAAAATATGCGGACGGTAATATTGAAGGGCAGGAAGGGATGGCTCTGGACATTTGGATACCAATATTGGTCTGGTTGGCGATCGGGGCGGTGATCGCGCTGTACCTCTACCAGTACATGAACAAGGAAGGTAAGGTGGACGTCCTCTGGGTGATGATAGGTTTCTTCCTGAGCGTGCTAGGTCTGATGGCCTTCATCGGGGTGCGTTCTTTAAGGGAGAAGGACAGGGACCGGGCGGTGGACCCGCACAGCTACGAGCCTCCGTCCTACAAGCTCAAGGGACCGGAGGGGGAGGCGAAAAAGGAGGAGGCCAAGGAGGAGCCTGCCCCTCGGCCAAAGCCCAAGAAGGAAGTGAAGCAGATCGAGGGCATCCCCCGCTGCCCGGAGTGCGGCGCTGCCATCTCCAGCGTGGATGAGAAATGCCCGGATTGCGGGGCCAAGCTGAAGTGAGGGCAACGCTTTTTATCCCCGGGCAGGATGACTAGTCATGCTGCCCGAAGGCTCCCTGGTGTATCTTCTGGACGAGAAGGGTAGGAGGACCTGGATGGTCCTGAGCAAGGGCATGGTCCAGCTGTCGGGCGTGGGCGTGGTCGACGGGGACCGGCTTCTGGCGGCGGAGGACGGCGCTGCGGTCACCGTGGCCGGAAGGAGGTTCTGGCTGCTCGTCCCTGGCGCCTCGGAGATGATGTCCTCCGTGGAACGCGGGGCCCAGGTCATCACCCCCAAGGACGCGGCCACTATATTGCTGGAGCTCAACATCAAATCGGGGGACAGGGTGCTGGAGGCCGGTGTGGGCTCGGCGGCACTGACCATAGCCCTGCTGAACCAGGTGCGGCCGTGGGGGCAGGTCATCTCCATGGAGCTGCGCCCGGAGTTCGCCGAGAAGGCCCGGCGGAACGTGGGGAGGGCCGGGCTGGCGGACGCCTGGCGTCTGGAGATGGGGGATGTGAGGAAGGACCGCCTGGACGTACTGGTGGACGCCGTGGTGCTGGACATGCCGGATCCCTGGGAGGCCCTGGGGAACGTGTCCTCTATGCTCAGGGATGGCGGTCGCTTCTGTTCCTATGTCCCCAACACCAACCAGCTGGAGGAGGTGGTGCGCCATCTGCGCAGGAGGGGCTTCGTGGAGATCCGCAGCCTGGAGAACATGCAACGGGAGATGGTGGTGCACGAGATGGGGGTCCGTCCGTCATACGAAACGCTGGGGCACACCGGATACCTGGTCTTCGCCAGAAAGGTGCATGTTGGATAGGATGATATTGAGCGCCCTTATGCTGAGGGGCAGGTGGAGGGAAAGGTCCTTGACGACCCTGTCACAGAAGATGCGCAGAGGTGCCCGATCTCATCATGATATTCCTGATCAATATGCTCCTTGAACATCGATGCCAGCTGCTTGACGATGACCATCAGGGTGAGCGAGGGGAACAGCACACGTAACGATCGGAATTGTATGGTTCTGAATATATCGTGTTTCCTCCTCCGAGAAAGTAGTAGCTTTCTCTTGCAGATGAACGCCTCAGCCTTCGACCTGAGAATCACTACCTGGACCGTGTAGCCTTTGACGGAGGTGTTGACCTTGAAATGACCCGGGATGAGGAAGGTGGACAGGAAGGAAAGAACGCACAGCCCCGCGAGTATCAGAACGGTCTCCATGAAAATGGCATCGGTCCGGGTGATCAAATGGCCCTCCATAGGAATGTCCCTCCGGGGTCTGTTCTCCTCTTCGGAGCATGTGATCGTATTTTAGATTAATGTACGTACCCTTTGAGCGACGGCGCTTGTCAAGGGCCGCCTCCCTTCGTCCATTTTAATGGACCTGTGGGATCGTCCTGCATCACTTCTTACGATCCATCTCTGAACGTCCTCGTCCAGGCATCGGCTTATGATTAAATACCACGATATTTGTACAAGGAACATGGACCTGGCCTTCGCCATCACCGCCTTCGCATCTATCTTCGCCATCGTCAATCCGGTAGGCAACATACCGGTGTTCGTGGCCATCACCGAAGGTTATTCCCCCGAGCTCAAGAGGAGGGTCCGGGCCAAGGTCTGCCTGGTGGCCGGGGGGGTGTTAGTGGTCTTCGCCCTCTTCGGCAACTACATCTTCGCATTGTACGGGATCACCATACCGGCGTTCCAGATCGCCGGCGGGATACTGCTGTTCTCCATCGCCTTCACCATGACCAAGGGACAGTTGACCAAGGCCAAGATGACCGACGAGGAGGCCCAGGAGGCCACGGAGAAGGAGCAGGTGGGGGTGGTCCCACTGGGCATACCTCTCTTCGCTGGTCCGGGAGCTATCACCACGGTCATGATCTATGTCACCTACGCCCTTAATTCCTCGAACGCGACCTTTGACTTTCTGACCATCTTCCTGGGCATCTTCGCCACCATATTCATCTCCTACCTGCTGCTGAAGTACGCCGAGCCCCTGTTCTCGCGCATGGGGAGGAGCGGGGCCATGGCCTTCACCAGGATCATGGGCCTGCTGCTGGCGGCTATGGCCGTGCAGTTCATGCTCTCCGGCATCTTCGAGGCCACATCCACCTATTGGGACCTGTGACCTAGGCCGAGGGCAGAAGATTAATTACTGGACAGATATTCCTCAACTGGTGCGTCCATGGTAGTGGCAGAGATCAGGATAGAGCTCAAGCCGGGGGTGGCCGACCCCGAGGGCAAGAACACCAAGAAGGCCCTAGAGCTGCTGGGGTTCAAGGACATCAGGGGCGTGCGCTCCATCAAGATGTTCGAGATAGAGATGGACGCCGATCCCGCCGTCGCCGGCAGGGAGTGCGAGGAGATGTGCCGTAGGTTATTGGCCAACCCCGTCATCCAGAAGTACCGGGTGGACCTCAGGTGAAGGTCATGCCCCTGGATCATCTGTTCTTCAAGCGGGACGTCCCCTTCCATCTGCTGGAGGTCGATCTGGTCCGTGCCTCGGACGACGAGATGAGGGCGCTCAGCCGGGAGATGGGGCTGTCACTGTCCCTGGAGGAGATGCAGCGCATACGTGACCATTTCCTCGGAATGGGAAGAAGGCCCACGGACGTGGAGCTGGAATCGATCGCTCAAGCATGGAGCGAGCATTGCTGCTACAAGTCGTCCAAGGTCATACTGAGGGAGCACATCCTCGGCATCGACAACGGGAGGGTGCTGTCAAGAGGGGACGCGGGCGTAATGGAGTTCGACGAGGAGTACGGCTATGCGCTGAGGATAGAGAGCCACAATCATCCTTCGGCCATAGAACCGTACGGCGGGGCGGCCACGGGCATCGGCGGCATAGTCCGCGACGTGCTGTGCATGGGGGCGCAACCGGTGGCCCTCATCGACCCTTTGTTCTTCGGACCCATCGATCACCGGGGGGAGCTTCCTCCGGGCACGAAGACGCCCAAGTATCTCGTGTCCGGGGTCGTGGCCGGCATACGGGACTACGGTAACCGCATCGGCATACCGACGGTCTGCGGTGGCCTCTACTTCGACGAATCGTACCTGGGCAACTGCCTGGTCAACGTGGGCTGTGTGGGCATCGTGAGGAGGAAGGACCTGCGCCGGAACGCAGTGGGCGGGGTCGGCGACCGCCTCATCCTGTGCGGGGGGCGCACCGGCCGGGACGGGATACACGGCGTGACATTCGCCTCCGCGGAACTGAGTTCCAAGTCCGAGGAGGAGAGCCGGGGGGCGGTGCAGCTGGGGGATCCCATCACCAAGGAGCCCCTCATCCACGCATGCCTGGAGGTGAGCTCCCTGGGCCTCATCAACGGCATGAAGGACCTGGGAGGCGGCGGCCTCTCCTGCGTGGTGGGCGAGATGGCCTTGGCCGGCGGGTGCGGGGCGGAGGTGCATCTGGACAGGGTGCCCCTGAAGGAGAGCGGTCTGGCGCCCTGGGAGGTATGGGTCTCCGAGTCCCAGGAGCGCATGATGCTGGCGGCCTCCGAGGAGAACGTGGGCAGGATACTGGACCTCTTCGCCATGTGGGACGTGGAGGCCACGGTCATCGGGAACGTGGTCCCGGGCAACGAGGTCGTCCTGTTCTGGCAGGGGGAGAAGGTCTTCCGGGTGGACCTGGACTTCCTGACCAAGGGACCGGAGTACTGCCGCCCCTGCCGCGTGGAGGTGCGCTCGAGCGGCGAGAGGGCTCTGGCTCCGACATTGCCTCCGCTGGGACAGGCGGTGCTCGACCTCCTGGGCGACCCAAACATCGCCAGCAAGGAATGGGTCTTCCGCATGTACGACCACGAGGTGCGCGGGGGAACGGTGGTCAAGCCCGCCTCGGGTGTGATAAATAAGGCGGGGCCATCGGACGCCACGGTCATCAGGCCCCTACCCGACCGGGAGAGGGGATTGGCGCTGGCCCTGGGGGTCAATCCCTGGTTCTGCGGTCTGGACGCCTTCCGAGGAGGGATGTCCGCTGTGGACGAGGCCTGTCGCAACATCATCGCCGTGGGCGGCCGTCCCGATTCGTTGACGGACTGCCTGAACTTCGGCAACCCGGAGAAGCCGGAGCGGCTCGGGGAGCTCAGGGAGGCGGTGGCGGGCATCGGCCGGGTGGCCTCCTTCCTTGAACTACCGATCCCCTCCGGGAACGTCTCCCTGTACAACGAGACCTCGCGGGGCTCGGTGCTTCCCACGCCAGTGGTGCTCGGGCTTGGTCTGGTGGAGGACGTGCGCCGCTGCGTCACCACCGACCTCAAGAGGAAGGGCAACCTGCTCTATCAGGTGGGGGAGACCAAGGAGGAGATGGGGGGCTCCGCCCTGTACCGCAGGTATGGAGGGAAGGGGGGGACGGTGCCCGACGTCTCCGTGGAGGTGCTCAGGCGGTCCATGGAACAGATGCACGAGGCCATGGTAAAGGGGTCGATCGCCTCCTGTCACGACATATCGGACGGGGGATTGGCCATCGCGGTGGCGGAGATGTGCCTGGGAGGGGACATCGGCGCCAGCATCGAGATCGGTCCCCCGGTCCGGGACCTCTTCTCGGAGAGCAACTCCCGCTGGGTGGTGGAGGTGGAGCCCGGCAGGGAGAGCGAGTTCCTCGGTTCCCTCACCGTGCCAGTGAGGAGGCTGGGAAGGGTGGGCGGCAGGGCCCTTTCCATAACCATGGAGGGAGGGACGGTCAGGGTCCCCCTGAAAGAGATGAGGAAGGCCTGGAGCGGGGCTCTGGACAGGCTGATGGGGTGAACATGATGAGGGAGGTCAAGGTCTGCGTGTTGAGGATCGAGGGCACCAACTGCGAGGACGAGACCTATCAGGCCTTCGCCTCCGTGGGGGCTCTCCCGGAGAAGGTGCATCTCAAGCAGCTGCTGGGGCAGTGCCCCTCGGACCTGAGGAGGGAGCTGGAGGACTACGACATACTGGCCTTGCCGGGCGGCTTCTCCGCTGGGGACTACGTACGAGCCGGCGCCATCTTCGCCGCACGGATGAAGAGCGGGCTGCGCCGGGAACTGGTCTCCTTCGTGGAGGAGGGGCGTCCGGTCATCGGCATCTGCAACGGCTTCCAGATACTGGTCGAGCTGGGGCTGCTGCCGGCATTGGACGGGACAATGTCCGAGGAGCCGCAGGCCGCCCTCTACACCAACGACTCCGGGAGGTTCGAATGCCGCCCCACCCTGCTCAGGCAGGAGAACGGCGGGGGCTGCGTCTTCACATCCGAGCTTCCTGAAGGTTCCATCGTCATGTGCCCCTCCGCCCATGCGGAGGGGAAGCTCATGCTTCCCCGTGGCCGGCAGAAGAGGATGCTGGAACGGTTGCTGGAGAACGACCAGGTGGTCTTCCGTTACGTGGACCCGGAGGGCCGTTACGCCGGCTATCCCTGGTGCCCCAACGGTTCCCTGCACAACATCGCCGGCATTTGTAACCCCTCCGGGAACGTGCTGGGCATGATGCCCCATCCGGAGAGGGCGCTGATATGGGAGACCCATCCGGACTGGACCCGGTGGGAGAGGAGGGGGGAGGGGGACGGGCTTTCCATCTTCCGCTCCGCGGTGCGCGGCGTGCGCTGATCAGAAGTTGAGGCGTATGCGGACCTCGATCTGATCCCCATCGTCCAGGCCCAGTGTGCGCCGGAGATGGTACTTGCATATGACCTCCAGCACGTCCTCGTAGTGGGAGCGTCTGGGAAGGACGACCGCGCACTCCACGTTCTGTATACTGGCTGGGATGCAGTGCACGTCGCCGAAGGTGCGGCCGTTGCGCTCGAAGCCGTTGATGTCGATGGTGCGGGTGTTGCGCAGGGTGTCCAGCTTGTGATGCTCGGTGGGCAGGACCTTGACGTTGAGGGTGCCCTCGTAGGGCTTGAAGCCCAGTTTCTGCACGAACTGCTCCATGTAGCCCGGTTGTGTGACGTAGTACTGGCCCTCGCCCATCCCCTCCACGACCAGGCCTTTGATGACCATCTCGTCCTTCATCTCGAAGATCTTCTGGTACTCGAGGTACTCCCTGCGCAGGAGGTCCGCCCCCTTGGCGGTGATGCGTATGCGCTGCCGCCTCGCTCCCAGGTCGCGCTCGATGTACTTTCCGTCCAGAAGCTCCAGTATGCGCTTGGACGCGGACTGTTGGGACATCTCCAGCATGTCCCCCAGCTCCCTTGATGACATGGCGACATAGTCGTGCAATCCCCCCATCAGCGCGATGCGCCGCAGGGCTGTAACGAACTTCTCGTCGTTCTCGGGCTGCAAAGGTAACATCTCCGCCCTTCTGCTACTAGCCAACCTGTAAGAGGTCGCGTTCCTGGTTATCGCCCTTCCGCATTAATAGTTTGCTCGCATCCTTTGATAGAATTGATAACGTATCCGCTCCTTTCCTTTTCTTATGACGAAGGACCGCCATGTGATGGAGGCCCTCGGCATGACCAAGGTGGTCATCGAGGACGGAAAGGTCGTGGACGTGGGCGAGCCGCGGGTGGAGTACTGCCCGCTCTTCTTCAAGCACCGGGGGATAGAGAGGATAACCAAGGACATCGTGCGGAGTAACCTGGAGTTCCGCATCAAGGACTTCGGCATGTGCTCCCCCTCCCGCAAGATGCGCATGCGGGACTACCTCAGCTTCGGCATCTCGGAGATCATGGGCATGTGCATCAAGAAGGGTATCCTGGACTGCGCGGTGACGGTCTGCGACGGCGCCGGGACCGCGGTGGTGACCGATCCGGAGCTGGTGCAGGGCATAGGGGGCCGCATCTCGGGTCTGATCGAGACCTCCCCCATCGACAGCGTCATCGCCGTCATAGGAGCGGAGAACGTGCTGGACCCCCGTACCGCGCGCATCGATCAGGTGGCCGGGGCTCGCAAGGCCTGGGAAATGGGCTACCGACGGATAGGCGTCACCCTGGCCAGGGCGAACGATGCGGCCCTGCTGCGCAAGGAGTTCGGGGAGGACGTGGTGCTCTTCGCGGTCCACACCAGCGGCCTGGAGGAGGAAGAGGCAAAAGCACTGCTGGACAACTGCGACGTGGTCACCGCTTGCGCCTCCAAGCACATATGGCGCATGGCCAAGGAGCGGGGGGCCATGCAGGTGGGTAGCAAGGTTCCCGTGTTCGCCCTGACCAGCAGGGGGAAGGGCATCTTCGAGATGCGTCTGGAGCAGTTGGAACTGAAGAGTGTGGACGACCCGGAGGACCCGCCGCGTCCTTTGATATGATCATTCCTCGATGTACAGGTGTTTGCGGGACCGGAGGAAGATGCCGCGCATCCCCTCCTTCCTCATCTTGCGGCGCAGCACCAGGTCATTGGTCACCACCAGCGCGTCGAGGGCCTTGGCCGCCTCCATGACGCCCGCGTCGCCCTGGGTGGATGTCTCGTACCTCTGGTACTTATTGGCCAGCTGCAGGGCGGCCTTGGCGTGCCGGCTCTCCGAGCGCTTCAATTCCCCGATGACCGGGCCGGGAACGTAGGCCTCGAAATCACCGAGCAGTTTGGCCAGCTCCAGGTCCAGGTTGAGCTTGAACTCGAAGGGCATGAGCAGGGCGTTGGTGTCCAGGACCACCCTCTGCATGGGGCCTCACTCGACGACGCCGTAGCCGATGAGGCGCCACTTGTTGGCGATCTTGCGGGAGATGGCCACCCTCTGGCCGGTCTCCGCGCACACCGGGATCTTGAGGGTCACCTCCGACTGGTCCCCGCGGGCGCTGGTGACCAGGCCGACCGTGGTGGCGGTGCCGATGCTCAGCATCAACGGCTCGTTGGTCTTGATGTTCTCCACCACCATGTCCTCGCTGGTGCCCACCACGCGGTCCAGCAGATGGGTGCCCATCGTGAACTTGAAGTGAACCTTCGGTAACGTCCCGGGCTTGCCCACCACGCGGCCGGTGAGACCGTCGGACTTGGTCATGGACGGGTCCAGCTTGGTCCCGATGGCCACCAATCCTCCTGGTCGGATGGAATTGGCCGGCCCTCCGCCGGTGTGCAGCGACTCTATGGTCGTGGTGATGACCTCCCAGGAGAACTTGCCCCCGGGCATCTCCACCTTCCTGCCGGGGGATATCTCAATCTCGTCCCCCACGTTCAGCGTGCCCTGCATGAGCGTGCCCCCCAGGACACCGCCCTTCAGCTGGTCCACGGACATGCCCGGATGGTTGATGTCGAAGGAACGGGCCACGAACATCTTGGCCGCCTTCTTCTCGTCGTGCTGGGGTGTCGGTATATGCTTCTGGATGGCGTCGATGAGCTTGTCGATGTTGACGTCGTGATGGGCGGAGACGGGGATGATCGGGGCGTCTTCGGCGATGGTCCCCTTGATGAAGCTCTTGATCTGCTTATAGTTCTCCAGGGCCTCTTCGCGGGTCACGATGTCGATCTTGTTCTGCACGATGATGATCTTGTCCACCCCGATGATGGAGAGGGCCATCAGATGCTCCTTGGTCTGCGGTTGGGGACATACCTCGTTGGCGGCGACCAGAAGAAGGGCGCCGTCCATCATGGCCGCCCCGGAGAGCATGGTGGCCATCAACGTCTCGTGTCCGGGGGCGTCCACGAAGGACACGGAGCGCACGAACTCCGTCTCCCCGCCGCACACCTTGCAGGTCCTGGTGTTGGAATACGTCTCCTCGGGGCAGTTCTTGCATTTGTAGAAAGCCACGTCCGCGTAGCCCAGCCTGATGGAGATGCCCCTCTTGATCTCCTCGGAGTGTCTGTCCGTCCAATCACCGGAAAGGGCCTTGGTCAGCGTGGTCTTGCCATGGTCCACGTGACCGATCATTCCGATGTTGACCTCAGGCTGTTGGCCCACCTTCATTATTTCTTCTCCTCTTTCTTGACGATCAGCTCCTCGATGGGCTTGGGGCCCTGGGAGATGATCTTCATGTTGATCTGAACGGTATCGGTGGCGACGGTCCCCCCGCGTACCGACTTCCTCCTCCTCAGACCGCCCTCGGTGGTGTAATAGCCGGTGCTGACGGTAAGCAGCAGCCTCTTCCTCCGCGGGCCGGGAAGGTCCTTCCTCATGGCGAAGCCGTCCTTGTCGCTTCCACCAGTGATAGACAGTTTGTAGCCGGGCAGTCCGACGAAAATACCGTCGATGTTGTCCCCTATCTTCTTACCGATGAGGGAGTTGGCGTGATGCCCCGTCACCGGGACGCTGTATGACCTGCCGGTCTTCATATCATTAACAACGGCCTTGAATTCAACCATTCCAAACACCTGTTGAGCGTTATGAGCATTCCGCCCTAATGTAATTCCGCTTAAATAAGTATTGGTCCCCCAGGCCATATGGGGGGTGCTCAGCAGCGCCTCGCCCGGATCTTCCTCCCACTGTCCCTGATGAGGGACTGGAGGGCCTTGAGCGGCTCCCGCTCCAGGGAGGAGAGGACCTCCTCAAGGCCTTCCGGACCGACCAGCTCGTTCATGACCGCTCCGGAGAGCAGGGAACGGGTGACGTCGTCCATATGCTCGGAGGACCACAGCTGGACCAGGGTGTCGCGCAGCGCGGCCCCCATCATCAGATGGTCGCCCATGACCTTCATTAACTCGTTCTCGTAATCCTGACCCCTTCCCTGGGCCAGCGAGGCGGCGTGCTTGCCCGCCAAAGTACCGCAGAGATAGGAGGGCATGATGCCCTCTCCCACAAAGGCCAGGGTCTGACCGGCCGCGTCCCCGCAGAAGAGGACGTTGCCTTTGACCGGCCCCCCGAGGAATCCGGGGACCGGGGCGTCGCCCATCTTCACCTCCAGCACCTTGTCCACATCGAAGTACCGGGAGACCACCGGATGCTCGGAGATCCAATCCTCGAGGAAGGAGCGCCGGGAGGCGTTCACCCCCACCAGGCCCACTCCGACATTGGCCCTCCTCCGGCCCTTGGGAATTATCCATCCGTACCCCAGGCCGATCTCCCCCTCGATGAATATCTGCATGCCCTGGGGGATGTCACGCTTGGCCACCAGCTCGAACTCCATGCCCCTGGCCACATCCCTCGGGGAGAAGAACTCCACGCCCAGCTCCCTGGCCAGCGTCGAATGCACGCCGTCGGCCGCGACGATGGCCCTGGGGGAGATCTCCACCTCCTCGCCATGGTGGTTGAGAAGGCAGCTGATGACCTCCCCATCGCGGCCTTCCACGGATAGGAGCTTGGTGTCCGCCTGCACGGAGGCCCCGGCGGAGGCCGCCCTGAAGGCCAGATGCTTGTCGAACACCTTGCGTTCCACGGTAACCCCTTTCCAATAGGGCTCCGCGTTGTCGATGATGACCTCGCGGGCCAGCACGAAACGGGTGAAGGACTGGCGGGCCACTATGGCCGCGGATGGTATGCGCATCCTTGCCATCTTGACCAGGTCCAGGCCGATGACCTCCCCGCATTGCACCGGGGTGCCTATCTCCTTCTTCTTGTCCACCATGAGCGTTCTCGCCCCGCTCATGGCCGACGATCTGGCCGCCCCGCTGCCGGCCGGACCGGCACCTACCACCAGCACCTCGCACTCCATCCTACCAACCCCATTCCGCCGCCATGTCGTAGGCCCGATATAGGACCCTGTCCTTTTTACTACTTAGCATGGCCCTCAGCCCGGCACGGGTACCGTAACCGTGGCGGAAGGGGCGGATGGAACGATGCAGGGCGGTGTTGTCCATGCATCTCAGGGCATCGAATGCCTCCCCGTACAAAGGAGAGGCGTAGGGGGAGCGGGCCCATCTCCGGGCGTATCCCCGTAGGTCCCCATCGATGATGGCCTCGGCGGCCATGCGGGCCGCGACCATGCCCAGACGTATCCCCCCGAAGGTCATGGGGTTGGCCTGTCCCGCGGCGTCCCCTATCAGGCAGGCCTTCCCGCTGACCTGCTGGGAATAGCCGTAGGGAATGGCGCGCACGTGCCTCTCCAGGGCCTCGGGCCGGGGGTGGGAACCGCGGGTGAACCCCACCCTGCTCCCCTTGGGGTGCGGGAACACCCATCGGTAACCTCCCTCGTAGCGCTGGTCGTAGTGGAAGTGCAGGGCGTCCTCCTCCGTCCTGTTCGTGGTCACGAACTGTTCGGCCCAGAGCATCCTCGGTCTCCCCGGGAAGAAGGTCCGACGCACCAGGGAGTTCCAGCCGTCCGCGCCCACCAGCCATCGGGACCAGTGCTCCCTCCCCTCGCGGGTGCGCACCAGGTAACCTTCCTCATGGCGGGCGATCTCCACCGCGGAGCCCCTTTCCAGATGGCATCCCTTGTTGGAGGCTCGCTGCAGCACCTGGCGGAGGAATGCCGGTCTGTTCAGCACGTAGCCGTCCACTGGGGTCTC
>JAFGPG010000099.1 GCA_016926075.1 Methanomassiliicoccales archaeon | reverse complement strand
CCCTTGGGATCATCTGCCGAACGGTAGTGGGCAAGACAAGCCTTAAATACACCGGCGGAAATACAAACGGACCATGCGCGCGCTGAGGATATCGACCGACATTGTTCTGGTCCAGCGCGTCTTGGGAATCTGAAAGGGGGACCCTGGTCTTCCCGATCATCGTTGGGGGCGGTCAATTGAAAAGAGCGGTCACATTGCTCGGTATGACGGTCATCGGCCTGGCGTTGGAAGGCGCGCGTCGGCCCAAGGTCATCAGAGGAGACGATTGCCACCAGCTACCCTGGCTTTCCACGCCCAAATATCCCTGCCGCCAGGACAGAGTCAGGGACGACGATGATTTTTACCGCCCCATCAAGAAGGAGCACACCGTGCGCAATTATCAGCTGACGATCAAAGGCAAGAGGAGATAGAGGACAGGGATTGGACATGGAAGTCATATCGATGGTCGTGAACGACGAGTTCGGAGTCATGCAGAGGATCATGGGTGAGTTCACCCGACGCAAGATCAATGTGGACACCATCGTCGTCGGGAAGTGCGAGATAACCGGCAAGTCCCGGGTGGTGCTCAGCGTCTCCGATCGCAAGGGGGCTGAATGGGCGGTGGACAGCCTGCAGCGGCTGCATGACGTGGTCCAGGCCGAGCTTGTTGACGAGACACGCCATGAGGCGTACGCGTTGGTGTCCAATTCCTTCGGCAAGGCCAGGCTCATCGGCTCCATCGAGGAGGTGGAGAGGTTGGTGCAGGCCACCAATGCCGACAAGTATATCCGCGCCGTCAACGCCATCTGAGGTGCCCTCATGAAGGCCAAGGTGTGGATGGACGGGCGTATGGTGGAATGGGACCAGGCCCACGTGCATATCCTGGCCCACGGTTTCCACTACGGCACGGGGGTGTTCGAGGGCATTCGAGTGTACCATACGCCGCGCGGAAGGAACATACTCCGTCTGCGGGAGCACATGGTGAGGTTCCTCAACTCGGCCAAGGTCCTGCAGATGAGGATACCCTATACCCTGGACGAGCTGTGCGAGGCCTGCCGGCAGGTGGTGCGCACCGCTCCGCCGGAGGGAGACTACCTGCGACCTATAGCCTTCTACGGGGTGCACCCCGAGTTCAAGATCGGGCTCAACCCCAGTCAGCTGGGCATCAACGTTGCCGTGGCTTGCACCCACATGGGCGTGTACATGGGCAAGGACCAGGTGGAGCGAGGGGCCAACATCGTCACCTCCTCCTGGGAGAAGTACTCCAACCGGGCCGCCGCCCTCAACGCCAAGGTGTGCGGGCACTACGCGAACTCGGTCATCGCCAAACTGGAGGCCATCCAGCGCGGGGCGGACGAGGCCCTCATGCTCAACTCCAACGGCACGGTGGCCGAGGGGACCGGGGAGAACGTGTTCATGGTCAGCAAGGGAACGCTCGTCACCCCTCCCATCTCCGCGGGGATACTTGAGGGGATCACCCGGGACTGCGTGATGGTCATAGGTAGGGACCTGGGGTACCAGGTGCTGGAGAGGGACATCACCCGTTCCGAGATGTATATGGCCGACGAGGTCTTCATGACCGGCACGGCGGCGGAGATATCCCCCGTCCGCAGCATCGACGGCCGGTCGATCGGTGACGGCACGATCGGTCCGCTCACCAAGCGCATCGGCCAGGCCTATCACAGCGCTGCCATGGGCGAGGACCCCCTCTACGAAAAATGGCTGGACATGGTCGTATAGTCCGAAGGGAGACATCCCAACTGCCCGGAACGCAACATCCTTGATGCCCGTCCTTCAGGGACGGGCGTTATATATTCTCAGCTCGAATCATACGTTGGTGCAAGATGTTCGAGATCAGGTTCCACGGGCGAGGGGGACAGGGGGCGGTCATGGCCGCCCAGACCCTTGCTGAGGCCGCAGTGATCGAGGGATGGCACGCCAACGCCTTCCCCTACTTCGGGGCCGAGCGGCGAGGGGCGCCGGTCATGGCCTTCGCCCGCATCGATGACCGGAAGATCAGCATCAAGTCCCAGGTGTACGAACCGGACCTGCTGGTCATATTGGACGAGACGCTCCTGGACATCGAGCCGGTGGCCCGAGGGCTCAAGGCGGATGGCAAGGCGGTGGTGAACACCGGGAAGGCGCCACAGGAGATCGATCTGGGCTTGGAGGTGGACTGCGTGACGGTGGACGCCACCAACATCGCCATGGAGTTCCTGAAAGCCCCCATCGTCAACACAGCCATCCTGGGCGGGGTGGCCAAGGTCTGCGATCTCGTTTCGATCGACTCCATGAGGGAGGCCATAGGCAACCGCTTCGGGGACAAGTTCGGGGAAACGGCGGCCCGGGCCAATGTGGGGGCCGCGGTCAACGCCTACGAACAGGCCATCGTGGGCCGCTGCCAGGGTCTGAGGCCATTGGTGGCCAGGAGCGAATGGTTACCGGAATGGAGGGACATCCCCCTGGGCACCACCCTGGCGGCGGGGAGCGAGAAGGGGGTCGCCATAGGACCGGGGGGCGCCATCCAGAACCTCACCGGTAGTTGGAGGACGAGGACCCCGCACTATGACCGGGACAAATGCGTGCGCTGCCTGCGCTGCTGGTTCTCCTGCCCGGATGCATGCATCAAGCGGGAGGAGGACGACCACGTGAGCTGGGAGCTCGATTACTGCAAGGGCTGCGGCATCTGCGCCCAGGTCTGTCCGGCCAAGGCCATCGACATGGTGAAGGGGGCGACGAGATGAGGGTCAAGATGATCAGCGCTGACCACGCGGTGGCTCACGCCGCGAGGCTGGCCCGGGTGGAGGTGGTGCCGGCCTTCCCCATCACTCCGCAGACGCTCATCGTGGAGCAGCTGGCCGAGTTCATCAACGACGGCGAGTTGGACGCGGAGTTCATCCCCGCGGACAGCGAGCACTCCGCCATGAGCATGGCCATAGGGGCGAGCGCCGGGGGCGTGAGGACCTTCACCGCCACCGCCTCGCAGGGGCTGGCGCTCATGCACGAGATGCTATATGCGGTCCCGCAGAACAGGTTGCCCATTGTCATGGCCAACGTGAACCGCTCCCTGGGCGCCGCTTCGGGCATCTGGGTGGAGTACAACGATTCCATGGCCGAACGGGACTCGGGATGGCTTCAGGTGTACGTGGAGGACAACCAGGAGGCTCTGGACGCCACTCTGATGGCCTTCCGGCTGGCCGAGGACCGACGGATCCTGCTGCCGGTCATGGTCTGCCTGGACGCCTTCCTTCTCTCGCACACAGTGGAGAGGGTGGAACTGCCGGAACAGGAGGAGGTGGACCGCTTCCTCCCCCGATACGAACCCTTGAACATGTTGGACCCCGCGGAGCCCAAGGTCATCAACCCCATCGTGCCCCCGGAGTACGCCATG
>JAFGPG010000001.1 GCA_016926075.1 Methanomassiliicoccales archaeon | reverse complement strand
TGGCCGACGTCATAGGCCCCAGGTACTATAGGTTCAGCCTCTTCGGGTTGACCGTTACCCTCATGGTCCATCCCAAGGAACTGGTGTTGCCGGGAGTGGGCGTGCCCGCCGCCCTTGCCATGGACCTCATGGCCAATGGCTGCCATATCTCGATCACCACCCGCCTCACCAAGGTGCATGACGGTCATGGGCTATTGACCAACGCTACACTGTGCGGTGACGACTGGTCGGTGTATCTGGTGCTCGATCCCTTCATGGACACCTTCCAGCACATGGTCGAACTTCGTGGCATTGTCGACGGTGCCTGCATCGAACTCGTCATGCCTGAGCTGGTCTGCTATCAGAAGATCTCCCTTTCCCTTTCCGACATACCGGGGGTGGGAAAGCTTCTGTCCAGCATCCCCATCCCCCTGCCCGGGGTCAAGGGCAGTCTCGACACAGGGATCTACGTGAGGTTGTTGAGGGCCCGGACGGACAACGTGGTCATCAACGAGTACGAACTGAACCCCGTCGGGGAGGATGCGGGGAACGAATGGATAGAGCTGTACAACCCGACCTCCGAGGCGGTGAACCTGGTCGGATGGACGGTGCGGACCACGCATGGCACGGAAGCCCTGGTCCCCATCGGTTCCGCGATGCTCATGCCCAAGGAACGGCTAGTGTACCACTTCCCCCATCAAGCCCTGGACAATCAAGGGAATGAGTTCCCGGAACAGGAGAGCATCTTGCTGTGCGACAGCGATGGCCGCAGAGTGGACAACACCCCTTTCAGCACCGACCATTGGAACGACGGACGGACATGGCAGAGGGCGCAGGACGGAGCGGACCGCTGGGAGTTCAGGAGCGGGACCAAGGGGTACGGCAACGGGATCGACCCCTTCACCCTCATCGACATCCCTCCGTTCCAGGAGGCCTTCGTTGCCGCGGTCACCGAATCCCTCTATCAACTGAGCTCCGGCCCGCCCACTTTACAGACCCTGTCCGATACCCTAAGCTCCACCATCCTGCACCTCATACTGAGGCTGGCGAACGAGGTATTGGGAAGAGAGGTGGAGGTGGGCATGTTCTTGGAAGTGGCGGCCAATGACTACACATCGGCCATCAGGGCGGGACTGCGCGTGGAGCTTTGTCTGCAATGTGGTACGTTGGGCGAGATGCTAGACACACTGGCCGGATCATCCGGTTCCCTGCTCCAGGGGTTCATCAACCCGTTCCAGGTGGCCAATTCCGCCCCTTTGTCCAAAGATGATCTTTGGTTCGGGGCGTCCGCCTTCGGGGGGATCGGTCTGCCAAGCATGGTCTCGATGCCCGGGACGGACCTGGAGGTGCAATACGTCAGTTCCATGGAGGCCAACCTGGCCCTGCTCTCCGCCCTCTTCGGAGAGAAGGGGGCGGGGTGGGGGTTGAGGGCCGGGGCAGGCATCTGCGGGGTGCCTTCCCAGGTCCTTTCGCTGCCCCATGTGCCGGCGGGGGACCTGGTGGACATATGGCTATGCAAGGCCTCCGTGCATGAGGCGGTTGGATGGTGATGGGGCCGCGCTGCTCCCGGAGACGGTCGATATACCCTATATCTTATCTATTGGCAATAGATATCAGAGAACGAGGTAAGACGCATGGTTAGCCTGAACGATCTGATCGAGGAGCTCGACTGCACCCTAGAAGACTTTTTAGACCAGGTCACCCTGGCCATCGACCTTCTTGAGGAAGGCGAACAGGAAGAGGCCATAGAGGTATTGAAGGGCCTCGAGGAGGACCTCTTCGACTTCATGGGATATGAGGATATTGAAGAGGAAGAGGGGTCCGAGGAAAAAGAAGAGGGGGAGGAAGAGGAAAAAGAGTAGAGGCCGAATACGACCTCCACCGAGCGGGACCAGAACAATAAGGTCCTCCCGCGGTCTAAGAGATCCATCCCCCTATTCTATGAGCTCCTGCCCTTGCATGTAAGGACGTAGGACCTTGGGAATTTCGATACGGCCCCCGCTGTCCTGATAGTTCTCCATGATCGAGACCATGGTACGTGGCAGGGCCAGCCCAGAACCGTTCAGGGTATGCACGAACTCGCTCTTGAGGTGCGGTTCGGGCCTGTACTTCACCCTGGCCCGGCGGGCCTGGAAATCGGTGAAACAACTGCACGAGGAGACCTCCAGCCAGCCATTGGTGCCTGGAGCATGCGCCTCCAGATCATAGGTCTTGGAGGAGGCGAACCCCATGTCCCCGGTACACAACAGCATGGTCCGGAAGGGCAATCCCAGCCCCATCAGCACCTCCTGAGCGTCCCGCACCAACAACTCCAGCTCCTCGAAGGAGCTATCCGGCAGTACGAACTTGACCAGCTCGACCTTGTTGAACTGATGCACACGGATCATCCCCTTCATCTCCGCATGGCGCCCAGCCTCTCGCCGGAAGGAGGGCAGGTAAGCGGTGTAGTAGATGGGCAGGTCCTCCTTGGCCAGGATATCGTCCTGCAGCAGGTTGGTCACCGGAACCTCCGCCGTAGGGTTCAGCCACAGATCGTCCCGCTCGCACCAGTACATGTCCTCCTTGAGCTTGGGATACTGTCCGGTGCCCACGACCGCCGCCCGGTTGATCACCACCGGAGGGAAGACCTCCATGTATCCCTGTTCATGATGCAGGTCCAGCATATAATTGATGAGCGCCCTCTCCAATCGAGCCCCGTCCCCCTTCAGCACAAAGAAGCCGCTCCCCGCCACCTTGACACCTCTCTGGAAGTCTATGATGTCCAGGTCCTCCCCGAGAGCGATGTGGTCCTTAGGCTGGAAATCGAACCTCCTCTCCTGACCGAACGTGGAGATCAGGACGTTCCTCTCGTAACAATCCCCCACCGGGACCGATCGGTGCGGTATGTTGGGGAAAAGCAGTATCGCCTCGTTCCTCTGGGCCTCGAGATCGGCGATGGCGGCGTCCAGCTCACCTATTCGGGAGGCCACCTCCTTCATCTCTTTGATCGCCTCGGCCTTCTCCTTCCCGCTCACCTTCGAGATGCGCAGGGAGGCCTCGTTCCTCAACCTGCGCAGACGATTGCCCTCCTCGACGCTAGTCCTCCATTCCCCATCGATCTCCAGGAACCGGTCCAGCAGGTCCTCGCTGTAGGTACGGTTCCTGAGCATGGCACGTATGGCCTCCGGGTCGTTCCTGATCACGTTCACGTCCAACAAGTCCATCACCCCTTTTGATCGATGTCCTCCCTTCCCTCCATGTACCTTCTATCGCACAGCAGGACAATATGACCAACGACCTCCACCAGCACCGAGCGGGAACGTGAGGCCAGCTCCTCGGCCAACAACCTGCGCTCCTGGTCCACGCTGGGCAATATCCTTATCTTTACCACCTTGCGTCCCTTGACCTGCCTGGCTATCTCCTCGATAAGGGTGTCGGTGACCCCCTCCTTTCCCACATGCACGCTGGCCTTGATCCCATGGCCTACCCGTTTGATCTCCTTCATTGTCCTCGGTGGCACGCTCTCCTCTCCTTGATCTCCCGAAGATAGGGCCTTCTCTTGATAGTATCACATTCCAGGCAATGCACACTTATCCTCCGGTCCCTGAGACGTACCCGGCAGTTCAGGCCTGGTATCAGGGGGACCGAGCAGCTACGACAATACAAGGCCCGGTCCGGCATGGGGGTCTTGTTACGGATCGAGATACGCCTGGCCAATGTCATGTACCGCTTAGCCCTGTCCATGTTTCCGGCCAGCGCCTCTCGTTCGGACATACGGACCAGGACCTCCATCCTCTTACGGGCGATGCCCCGCACCTGGCTGTTGGATACCTTCTTCCTACTCAATGGGATTCTCCTTGAGGCGTGCCATGAACACTGACTCATTTAATATGTTGCTCCACTTCCCTGTTCCACACCAGGCTCATTGGAGGCGCTCAAGGATCACGCTCCTGGGCCTGAAACCGAAGCGAGCGAGGTAGTCGTGCAGGCCTTCGTTACCCACGATGACGCTTATTACCCTAACGTGAACCCCCAATCCGTCCATCCATTTCATGGAACCCTCCAGGAGACGGGTCCCTATGCCGAGGCCCCGATATCCCACGGCCACGAAGACGGAGTCCACCTCCCCTGTCATGTTAGGATCGATGACGGACACGCAATAGGCCACCGGACGTCCCTCCCCGTCCCTGGCCAGCTCGACCCTGAGCAACCCTCCGGCCGCCCTCTCCAGCATCCCCTCCCGGTAATCCTGGAATGAGAGCGATCCCAGCGATCCCTTGAAATACGTCGATCTGGCCCGGTACATCTGCCTTAGCTGCGACCACAAGGGTTCAATAAGGTCGAGCCCATCCTCCGCCATGACCTCATACCACACCCCCATAAGATCACCGTCCCGCAAAGGGTCCCAACACGTATCTTTTTTCTTCTGGTGAACGGTGGTCGGTAACATCGGACATGCATCAGGCTTATATACGAAAATATGAATGTAGCCATCCCGCCGTTACGACGATGCACAAGGTGAAATGATATGGCCAGAAAGCCAGCAAGGATGTACAGGAGGGTCACGGGACAGGCCTTCACCAGAAGGGAGTACATGGGAGGAGTTCCCGCCCTCAGGATCAACACTTTCAATATGGGGATGACCAATGCCGATTTCCCCATCACCATCAACCTCAAGGTCAAGGAGACCTGCCAGATCAGGCACACCGCCATGGAGGCTGCCCGTATCGCCTGCAACAGGGTCATGTCCAAGACCCCGGGGAACAACTACCATATCAAATTCAGGACGTACCCGCACCACGTGCTGAGAGAGAACAAGTTGGCCACCGGGGCAGGTGCCGACCGTGTCTCCAGCGGTATGAGGCATTCCTTCGGCAAGAACGTGGGAACCGCGGCACGGGTACATGCCGGTCAGACCATACTCACCATCAGGATACCCGTTTCCAACTTCAACAGCGCCAAGACGGCCCTGTGGAAGGCATCGCTCAAACTGCCCACTCCCTGCTTCATCGAGGTGGAGAAGGGCGCCGAGCTGATCAAGTAGAAACCCCAAATCATCCCTTTCATTCCTCCCGACCTTCTTTGCGAGCATTATATTACCAGAACGGTTATCCACCAAAGGAACGAATTTGGACGCTGACACGTTGTTCTTGGCCGCCGGCGCCATCATATTCATGGGGTTCATCTCGAACTATCTGTTCCGGCGGTTCAAGGCCCCAGACGTCCTGATGCTCATGTTCCTGGGCATCGTGCTGGGCCCTAGCGCCCTGGGCCTCATCTCCGATAGCATCGCCTATGACATCGAGCTGGTCACCCCCTATGTGGCCTCCGCCGCCTTGGCGGTGATCATGTTCCAGGCCGGTCTGGACCTGCACATCGATGAGGTGGTGCGTTCCTTCAAGAAATCGATCATCCAAACGGTCATGGCCTTCGTGACATCCATGCTGGTCACCACGATAATCTGCTCCCTCCTCACCGACTGGGACATATCCGTCTGCCTTCTTCTGGGAGCCATCGTCGGGGGCACAAGCGGGGCGATAGTCATCCCCATCCTTACCGGTCTGCGCTGCTCGAACACCATAAAGATGATACTGACCCTGGAATCGGCGATCACCGACGTGCTGGTCATAGTGGTGTCCACCTCGCTCATCGTGTTCATGAGCCAGGAAGGGGCGCACCTTTCCTCGGGAGCGAGCCTGCTGGTCGTCTCCTTCATGGTCTCGACCATGGTAGGCGTGGTCGCCGGGTTACTGTGGACCAGAGTGCTGCAGCGGCTCAGTGCCCAACCCTTCTCCTACATGATCACCATCGCGGCCATGCTCATCGTTTTCTCCATCACCAACCTTCTGGTGGACAGGGCAGGAGGGGGAGCGATAGCAGTTCTGGTGTTCGGACTGACCCTGGGCAACAGGGGGGAGTTCGTCCGCATACTGAGAAGGCGGGAGGACCACTATGCCCTTGAGGAGAGGGTCAAGCGCTTCCATGACGAGATATCGTTCATGATCCGAACGTTCTTCTTCGTCTATCTTGGACTGGTGATCACCACCATCCATTTCACCCCCTGGTACATATTGCTGGGGCTGATAGTCTTCTTCGGACTTCTGTTGGCACGTTTCGCTTCCTTGGTGCTCGCCGACAGGTACATCGGACTGGACGACCGGGACCAGATGGGGCTGTTCTACATGATGCCTCGCGGGCTGGCAGCGGCGGTCATGGCCTCGGTGCCCTTCTCCTATCCGACCGTCTTCAGCGAACGGACGGCGGCGGCCATACTGGGCGTGACCGTGATGATAGTCCTGCTCTCCACGGTGATGGCGTCCCTGGGCGCCTTCTACATGGAGCTGCAGGAGAAGCGTAATGACAAGAAGGTATGCAGAATGATCGATCTCGTTAAGAAAGGCAAGGGGTGGTGATGGAGCTCAGGACCGAAGAGGTGATCAAGGAGATCGTCAAGCGAGGGGCTTCGGTGATCGGACTTCAGATGCCGGAGGGCTTGAAGACCAGGGCCATTGAGATGGCCCGGAAGCTGGAAAAGGATACTGGATGTGAGGTGATCATTCTAGGGGACCCATGCTACGGGGCCTGCGACCTCCATTACCCCGAAGGGATCGACCTGCTGGTACACGCCGGTCACACCCCCATCCCGGATCTGAGAACCGGTCTGCCAACGGTCTTCCTGGAGGTGCGCATGGACCTCGATGTGGCCGGCCTCCTGTCGAATAACATGGAACGGGTGGCCCCCAGCGTCGGTCTGGTGACCACCGCCCAGCATCTACATCTCCTCTCTGTGGCGGAGGACCTGCTGAAGGGGATGGGGAGGGAGGTGCATATCGGTCGCGGGGACGCCCGCACCGCTGCGGCGGGACAGGTTCTGGGCTGTAACGTGACATCCGCCCAGATGCTGGAAGGTAAGGTCGACCAGATCATCTTCCTAGGAAGCGGTTATTTCCATCCCCTGGCATTATCCCTGGCCACCGGGCTTCCGGTGCTCTCCCTGGACCCTTATCGGGGGGTGGTCGACGATGTGCAGGAATGTCGGGATAAGGTGCTCAGACAGCGTTATGCGGCCATTTCCAAGGCCAGGGATGCCTTGGATTGGTTGGTGATCGTGTGCGACAAGCCAGGACAGCGACGCCTGCCACTGGCACGTGCATGCGTGGAGCGGTTGCGTGCCGCCGGAAGGAAGGCCGATCTGCTGCTGCTCAGCGAGATCGGGGCAGGTTCCTTGCTGCCTTTCAGGGCGCAGGCCGCGGTGAGCACCGCATGTCCTCGTCTGGCCATTGATGATGGCCCACATTTTACCATGCCCCTGCTGACGCCCCAGGAGATGGAGATGGTGCTGGGACTAAGGGATATGGAGGATTACCGGCTGGACCAGATACTGGCCGGGGATACCCCTCTATGATGCGCTATCCCTTCTCTATCGCACTCCCTCGACCGGGGCCCGTGCTACCGTTGGGCCATCATCTTCGCGATCGGACCCTCGCTCCACCGTGCTCAACATCCCGATCCCTGGGACGGGATAAACATGAGGGCGCAGGGCGTCGTAGCGAATAATGGACCACGCACCGACACGATGGGCAAGGGCGCCCACGTGACCAGGGGTGGCGATGAAGTTATTATAGGCGCAAGAGGGAATCATCCTTCCATGCTTACCCCCGAGCAGATATTCAAGAGAGCAAGGGAGAACCAGGCCCGGGTGGGCATAGGACTGGGGGAGAATACTGGCAAGGTCAGGAGCAACGCCCGTTCCGCTGAGGGCAGAGGTTACGCGAAGGTGTCCACCTTCAGGTCCCCGGAGGAGATGGTCTCCGCTCTGGCCTCGGGAAGCATAGACGCTGCGGTAAGGGGCGACCTGAGCGCCAACAGCACCATGGCCGCTATCAAAGGGCAGTTCTCCCTGGACCATCTGCTACGGGCGGCCCTCATGCAGCCCAAGGGGGGCCGCATGTTCTTCCTGGCCCCCGTGGGCGTGGACGAGGGGTGGGAGGTCGAGGACAAGATGGAGTTCATACGGCTCTCTTCCCGGTTGTTCTCCTCCTTAGACCTGAGGATGGAGGTAGGAGTGCTTTCCGGAGGCCGCCTGGGGGATATGGGAAGGAACGCGATAGTGGACCGCACCATCAGGGACGCCATGGAGCTGGAGGAACGAGGTAGGAGGGAGGGATATTCCGTCCAACATTGCCAGATACTCATAGAGGAGGCAGTGCGCAGGAAGAACCTCATCCTGGCCCCCGATGGCATCACTGGCAACCTCATATTCCGCACCATGCACCTCGTGGACGGATGCGTGTCCATGGGCGCTCCCATACTGAACCTGGAACGGGTCTTCGTGGACACCTCCCGGGCCAAGAAGTGCTATGTGGACTCCATAGCCCTGGCCTCCGCACTCTCGGGCTAGGAAAACGATTATCGAGTATCACGTACAATATGGGGAGGGGCATTGAGATGAGACTGGAGATTGATGGCAAATACACCGATATCAGATTTTCCGCCTGCCACTTCATAGCTGGGCACCATAAGTGCGGAAGGCTGCACGGACATACCTATGTGGTCAGTCTCAGGCTGCAGGGCGAGGTGGGCAAGGACGGTATGGTCATGGACTTCGTCCCCCTGAAAAAGGAGCTGAGGGCCATCGCCGATGGGCTCGACCATCGGGTGTTGGTCCCCGCCAACTCCAAGAAGATCATCGTGGCCATGGGGGATGAGGTCTTCATCAAGTCCGACGGCAAGAAATACGCATTGCCCAAGGAGGACGTGGTGCTGCTGCCCACCGAGGAGAGCAGCGCGGAGGAGCTGTGCAAGGTCATACTCGACAAGCTACTTGACGTCATGGAGTTCCCTCCCAACGTCAAGGAGGTGGAGGTGGGGGTGCACGAGGAACTGGGCCAGAGCGCCTGGGCCAGCAAGAAATTGGGAGGGAAGAGATGAAGGCCATTTGCCTGCTCTCCGGCGGACTGGACTCCACCGTGACCCTGGCCTATGCCCTGTGCAAGGGGCATGAGGTGACCGCCCTGACCATCGATTACGGGCAAAGGCACCAGCGGGAACTGGAAGCGGCCAAGGCGGTGACCAGTCATTACCGGGTCCGGCACGTGGTCATGAAGCTGCCCCTGACCGAGTTCCGTAGTTCTCTGATCGACCCTTCCATTCCCCTCCCGGACCGCAAGGTCGAGGACATCGGGTACGACATCCCGGACACCTATGTCCCGGCGCGCAACATCATCTTCCTGAGCGTAGCGACCGGATTGGCCGAGAGCCTGGGGGCCAGCAATGTGTTCATCGGTGCCAACTCCATCGATTACAGCGGGTACCCGGACTGCCGCCCCGAGTTCTTCCAGGCCTTCGAGGAGATGCTGAGGGTGGGGACCAAGATGGGCACCCTGGGGCATCCCATACGGGTGGAACATCCTCTCCTGCGCAAGACCAAGGGGGACATAGTGAAGATGGGCAAGATAATGGACGTTCCGTTCGAGCTCACCTGGAGCTGCTACCGGGGAGGGGAGAGGGCCTGCGGGCACTGCGACTCCTGCTTGCTTCGCTTGAAAGGGTTCAAGGAAGCGGGATTGATAGACCCTGTGCCCTACGAGGAATGAGATGCTCGTGCACGAGGCCTTCCTCTCCATCCAAGGAGAGGGTCGGACCATGGGGCTGCCCACGGCGTTCGTGCGTCTGTCCGGATGCAACCTGGACTGTCGCTGGTGCGACACCAGACAGGCCCGGGAGGGAGGCGAGGAGATGTCGGTGGCCAAGGTGCTGGACCTGGTACGCTCCATGGCGGTGCGGCATGTCTGCCTCACGGGAGGCGAGCCTCTGTGCCAGCCCGATTCGGTCCACCTCCTGTCCGCACTGCTGGAGGATGGACGCCACGTGACGCTGGAGACCAACGGCTCCCTGCCCCTGGACGTTTTGCCCGATCATCCCGAGCTCCTGATCAGCATGGATTACAAGTGCCCTTCCTCCGGGGAGGAGGGTCGCATGCTGCTCAGGAACCTGGAACTGCTCGGACCGAAGGACCAGCTCAAGTTCGTGGTCGCCGACATGGAGGATTTGGAGAGGGCCGAGCAGGTCCTGAGGGCACATCCCCCCCGCTGCCCGGTCATCTTCACGCCCTTGGGCGGGCTCTCCCTTGAGCCCGCGGTCTCCTTCGTCCTCTCCAGGAAGCTGGAGGTAAGGGTGCTCCCTCAACTGCACAAGCTCATATGGGGGGACCGTCAGGGGGTCTGAGGTCGGTCAGGCCCTAGCAATGATTTTATATACCCCGTTTCCTGTTCATCAGCCGTACATACGAGGTATGACGATGAGCACAGATATCGTGGTTGGACACGGTCTTTTGCGAGCTTGAACCAGCTCATCGCCGCGACCTTGGATGTGAGAGGTGGTTATCGTGACCGAACTTCGATCGTCGAGCAGTCAGGACTATAGAGCCCGTGGCGGGCAACAGGGAAACAGCATATTCACCAGTCATTTCAATAGCTGTGCCCGGGACTTGTCCACCCCCTCCTCGGTGGAGATCTTCGACACGACGCTGAGGGACGGCGAGCAGACCCCTGGTGTGGCCCTGTCCATGGACGACAAGGTCCGCATAGCCCAGCTGCTGGACGAGCTGGGGGTCGACATCATAGAGGCGGGGTTCCCCCGCACCTCACAAGGCGAGCAGGAGGCCATACGCAAGATCAGCTCCCTGGGGCTGAAGGCCAAGGTGTGCGGACTGGCCCGCTGCTCGAGGCAGGACATCGACTCCGCGGTGGACAACGGCGTGGACTATGTGCACACCTTCATCGCCACCTCCGAGGGGCACATGAGGCACAAGCTCAAGATGACCAGGGAGGAGGTCAAGGCCAAGGCGGTGGATGCCGTGGAGTACGCCCGTTCCCGCGGTGTCACCGTGGAGTTCTCCTGCGAGGACGGCACCCGCACCGAACTGGACTTCCTCAAGGAGATGCACATGGCTGTGCAGGAGGCCGGAGCGCACAAGATCAACCTCCCTGACACGGTGGGCACCATGTCCCCGGCGGCCATGGAGTATCTGGTCTCCGAGGTCATGCAGGTCACCAAGGTCCCTCTGTCCATACATTGCCATGACGATTTCGGGATGGCCACCGCCAACTCCCTCTCCGCGGTTCGCAAGGGGGCGCGACAGGTGCACGTGTGCATGAACGGTCTGGGCGAAAGGGCAGGGAATGCCGCCCTTGAGGAGGTGGTCATGGGGCTACTGGCCTTCCTGGACGTGCGCACGAACGTGGACACCCGCAAGCTGGGAACGACCTCCAAGACCGTGGCCCGTCTGACAAGCATCCCGGTGCCCGAGAACAAGGCCATCGTGGGCAACAACGCCTTCGCCCACGAGTCCGGCATACACGTGCACGGGGTACTGAGGGACCCCTCGACCTACGAGGCCTTCAGCCCCGAGCTGGTGGGCATGCAGCGCAACATCGTCATGGGAAAGCACACCGGGGCTCACTCGGTCAAGGAGAAGCTGAGTGAGTATGACATCACCCTACCGGAGCATCAGCTTGAGGACGTGGTAGAGAAGGTGAAACGGCTGGCGGAGAGCGGGAAGGAGGTGGACGACGCCGAGCTGGTGGCCCTGGCCTCGCACATCGCCGGACAGGTGGAGAAACGGAGGCGCCACGTGGAGCTGAAGGAGTTCACCGTCTTCACCGGCATGAACATCACCCCCACCTCCACGGTGGTGGTGGACGTGGACGGGAAGCTGGCCCGCTCCTCGAACGTGGGAATAGGGCCGGTGGACGCCGCCCTCAACGCCATACGCTCCGCGGTCAGCGAGAACATCACCCTGGTGGAATACCGTCTCAACGCCATCACCGGGGGGAGCGATGCCCTGTGCGAGGTGACCGTCAAGCTGAGGATGAACGGTGACCAGAAGGTCATGTCGGTGGGCAAAGGCATCGGCACGGACATCGTGCTCACCAGCGTGGACGCGGCCATGGAGGCCATCGACCGCCTGCTGTCCAAACACAAGATCTAGGAAGGTAGTACATGACGCCAGACCATCCCAAGACCATATCGGAGAAGATTCTATCGCTGAAATCCGGACAGGACGCCAGGGCCGGGGACATCGTGGAGGCGGAGGTGGACCATGTCATGGTCAACGACGTGACCGGCCCTCTGGCCTTCCAGGAGTTCGAGGCACTGGGATGCGAGCCGGTACGGGAGCGCATCGTGCTCATCCCCGACCATTTCGTCCCTAACAAGGACGTGGCCTCCGCCCAGCAGGCCAAGGAGATGAGGGAGTTCGCCAAACGCTGGGGCATAGTCAACTACTTCGAGGTGGGCAGGGGAGGCGTATGCCACCAGGTCATGCTGGAGGAGGGCTTCGCCTACCCCGGTGCCCTGGTGGTGGGCGCCGATTCCCACACCTGCACCTACGGCGGGATCAACGCCTTCTCCACCGGGGTAGGCAGCTCCGAGGCGGCGGCGGTGTTCGCCACCGGCCGCCTATGGTTCAAAGTGCCAGCCTCCATACGCGTGATGCTCAAGGGTCGCCTCTCGAGGTACGTGGGGGGCAAGGACCTGGTGCTCAAGCTCATCAGCGACATCGGTGTGGACGGGGCCAACTACAGGGCCCTGGAGTTCGCGGGCAGCGGGGTGGCCGAGCTCACCGTCTCTGACCGCTTGACCGTTTCCAATATGGCCATCGAGGCTGGCGGGAAGGCAGGCATATTCCCCTGCGATGGGGCCACGGCGGACTTCATGAGATCCGTGGGCAAGAACGACATCACCCCCGTACATGCCGACGAGGGTGCCAGCTACGAACGTGTCCTGGAGTACGACCTCTCCCAGCTGGAGAGCATGGTCGCCCTGCCCCATCTGCCATCCAACGGGAGGAAGGCCAGGGATGTGGACGTGAGCATCGACCAGGCCTACCTGGGCTCCTGCACCAACGGCAGGATCGAGGACCTGCGCCTGGCGACGGAGGTGCTGCGGGGAAGGAAGGTACACCCGGAGGTGCGCATGATCGTCGTTCCTGCCTCCACCAAGGTCTTCGAGCAAGCCCTGTCAGAAGGGCTGCTGGCCGAGCTCTCCCGCGCCGGAGCGTTCATCTCCGGACCAACCTGCGGGGCCTGCCTGGGAGGACACATGGGCATACTGGCCGCCGGTGAGAGGTGCGTCAGCAGCACCAACCGCAACTTCATCGGGCGCATGGGGCACCGGGACTCCGAGGTGTACCTGGCCGGACCGGCGGTGGTGGCCGCCTCGGCGGTCACCGGCAGGATCACCGACCCCCGTGACCTGGAGGTGAGGGGATGAGGAACGTACGGGGAAGGGTATGGGCCTTCGGGGACCATGTGGACACCGATCAGATCATTCCGGCGGAGCGCCTGACCAGCGACAACAACGACCGTCTGGGGACCTTCGCCTTCGAGAAGGTGAGGCCGGGCATGGCAGCCAGGGTGAGCAAGGGGGACATCATAGTGGCCGGCAGGAACTTCGGCTGCGGCTCCAGCCGGGAGCACGCTCCGCGGGCGCTCCTTCAGATGGGCATATCGTGCGTCGTCGCCCAGAGCTACGCAAGGATATTCTATAGGAACTGCATTAACACCGGCCTGTTACCTGTGGAGTGTCAGATAGAGGCGGAGGACGGCGACGTCCTCGCCGTGGACTTCGGCACGGGGACGATAATCAACGAGACCAAGGGGAGGGAGTGGAGCTTCGCACCCTTCCCGGCCTTCGTCCAGGAACTGATAGACAAAGGGGGCCTCATGGCCAAGATCAGGGAGGATAAGAGATGTACAAGATAGCGGTGCTGCCGGGCGATGGCATAGGCCCGGAGGTGGTGGCCGAGGCGATGAAGGTGTTGGACGTACTGTCCGAGAACTACTCGGTCAAGTTCGACTTCCAGGAGTTCGAGATCAATTCCGAGCGCTATCTGCGCACCGGGGAACTGCTGACCGACGAGGACATCGGCCAGTTGAAGAGGTTCGACACCATCTTCCTGGGGGCCATCGGGGACGACCGCGTGAAACCCGGCATCCTGGAGAAGGGCATCCTGCTGGCACTGCGCTTCACCTTTGACCAGTACGTCAACCACCGCCCGGCGCCGCTGTGGAAGCCCTTCGGTCGTCTCAAGAGGGAGGTGGACTTCAACATAGACGTCTTCCGGGAGAACACCGAGGACTATTACGTGGCGGTCGGGGGAAGGATCTCCCAGGGCAAGGGCACCTTGGACCTTCGGGTGAAGCGACATCTCTACGATATGAAGGTGCGCCTGGACGTTGACGCTGATGCGCCGGACGACTACGCCTTCGAGATAGGCATGATGTCCCGCAGGAACATCGAGCGCTTCGCCGACCACGTCATCGAATACTGCGATCTAATCAACGAGAACTACATCACCGTGGTGGACAAGGCCAACGTTTGCAGTAACATCTACTCCCTATGGCGGGAGGTATGGGCCGATAAGTGCCGGCGCGCCGGGAAGCAGCTGGGCTTCATGTTCGTCGACGCCATGACCATGGCCCTGGTCAAGAACCCGGACAGGTTCCGGGTCGTGGCAACGCCGAACATGTTCGGGGACATCATCACCGACCTGCTGGCCGAGGTGACCGGCGGCCTCGGTCTGGCCCCGGGCGGGAACATCAACCCCCAGGGCATATCCATGTTCGAACCGGTGCACGGCTCGGCCCCCAAGTACAAGGGCATGAACCGCATCAACCCCGTGGCCACCATACTAGCGGCCAAGATGATGATGGACAACCTGGGCCGCCGGGACCTGGGGCAGGTCATCTTCGACGGGGTGCGCGGGGCCTTCGACCAGGGCGTCTACACCAAGGACCTGGGCGGCAATGCCACCACCAGGCAGATGGGGGACGCGGTGGTCGACGCCATACACAGGATGAAGTGAGGGCGCGTACCCACACGGACCTCAAACCTTTTCCTCCCATCCTTCTACCCTGTTCACTTCTATATACCTGACAAGATTATTTGTCGCACATGGAGAGGAAGAGGATAGGGCTGGTCCTTGTGGTGGCGCTGTTGATGACGAGCAGCGGCCTGTTGGGTTACTGGATGGCGCCCGGGGAGGGCAACGACCTCAGCGGTGACGCTCGATATTTCCAGGTCTCGACATACGCGAGTCTCAGTGCCGGGGGGTACCGCGGGCTGATCACCATCGAGGAGCTGCTGGAGAAGGGGGGCCTCGGCATCGGCACCGTGGAGGGCATCGATGGGGAGATGATGATTCTGGACGGGGTCGCCTACCGGGCCGGTACGGACATGGTGCCCCATGAGGTACCCCGGGGGACCGGTATACCCTTCGCCATGGTGGCCGATTTCGATGAGGATGCCGGCGACGCCTTCTGGGCCTACGATGTCGGCAACTACACGGTGCTCCAGGAGCGGTTCTACGAGCAGGCGGGCGATCACATCGTGTCCGCCGTACTCGTCCAGACGGAGTTCGGATCGCTGACCATACGTAGCGTCCCGGGCCAGCAGGAGCCATATCCCCCTCTGGCCGAGGTGATAGCCGCACAATCGACCACGGTCCTGCACGATATCAGCGGATCGCTCATAGGGTTCGTGATCCATGAGGGGCTGGGGGAGGTCAACGTCGCCGGGTTCCATTTGCACTTCCTGAGCGATGACCTGTCCTATGGGGGACATGTCCTGGACGTGAGCTTCGAGATGGGCCAGGTGTGGAGCGTGGGACTGAGCGAGGTCCAGGTCATCGACGCCTATCGTTGACGACCTCCGCGTAGGTCTCAGCGGTTCGTTTGGCGATCTCCTCCCAGGTGAAGGCTCCCATCCTCTCCCGGGCGGCCCTGCCCAGGGCCCTCCTGCGCTCCGGGTCCCCGTTCAGCTCGTTGATGGCACCGGCCAATCTGTCCTCGTCCTGCGGCGGCACCAGGATCCCCGCGTCCCCCACCACCTCCGGCAATCCGCCGGTGGAGGAGGCGATGACCGGTTTCCCATAGGACATGGCCTCCGCCGCCACCATGCCATAGGCCTCGTGCACCGAGGGTATAACGAAAATACGGCATTGGGAAAGCATGGCGCGCTTCTCCTCCTCGCTCACCCACCCCATGAAGTCGATGCGATCGGTGAGCCCCAGGCGATATGACAGCCGCTCCAGGCTCTTCCTCTCCGGCCCCTCCCCGCAGATCTTCAGCTGGGCGTCGGTACGGGCCATGGCCCTTATCAGGTGGTCCAGTCCCTTGAGGCGGACCAGCCTTCCCAGGGACAGCACGTAGTCCCCCTCCTCGCCGTTCACCTTGGGCAGGTCCACGCCGTTGTAGATGGTGACCAACCGGTCCTCCGGGATGCCGCGCGCGGCCACATCGGCCTTCATGTAGTCGGAGACGCAGATGACCTTGTCGAACTGACCCAGATGCCTCAGGAAAAGGCGGTCGTTCAGCTCGCTGAGGTAATGGACCAGGCCCATGCCCTCGCCGATGGTGTTATGACAGGTGTAGACCCGGGGGGTGGGGCAGTCCAGGACGGCCTTGGTCAGCGTACCCGCCCAGCGATAGTGCAGGTCCACCAGGTCCGGTTCCAGGTCGCACAGTGCCTTCCTCACCCCTGATATGCGCACGTACGGGGGATTGTACAGGCCGATGAAGGTGGAAGGCAGCCGGATGACCGTGTACCCGTCCATGCTCTCCCGCTCCGCCGTCCCCGGAAGACGGCTGGTGATAACGAAGACCTCGTGGTCCCTTCCGAGACGGCTGCAGACATGGTGCATGCGATGCTCTATCCCCCCCATGAAAGGATAGTGGAACGCACTGACCTGCACGACCCTCAAGGGAACACCTCTAGAAGTCCACCCGCCGGCTCAGCTCGCGGGGCATGTACATGGGCCGGAAGGGCATTCCCTCGATCTCCGACCTCACCTTTTCCACGAGCTGGTCCACGCTCATCTCCACGTTCTTGTTCTGTGCCCTGTCATAGACGGTCAGAAGCTCCGAATCGAGCTCCCTGTCCCCCACCACGATGGCGTAGGCCACCCAGTCCTGCTTGGCCTCGCGCACCTTCTTCCCCACCGTCTCCGAGCGATCGTCCACCCCCACCCGTACCTGGGCCTGCTGCACCCGGTCCGCCAGCTGGTTGGCCCTATGCAGGTGGTTCTCGGAGACGCTCATGAAACGCACCTGCTCCGGCAGGACCCAGGTGGGCAGGGTGCCCACCTTACCCTGACGTTCCTCCCGCACCGCGGTATCGAAGAGCATGTACAGGTAACGCTCGATGGTGCCGATGACCGCGGAGTGCAGGATGACCGGGAACACCTTCCTGCCAGTCTCATCGGTGAAGGTGATGCCGAAGCGCTCGGCGTTGCCCACGTCGATCTGGACCGTCCCGATCTCCCGAGCCCGCCTCATATCGTCCAGAATATGGTATTCGATGTTGACCGTCCAGTAGTAGTTGATCCCCTCGGGGTAGAAGTGGAGCAAGGCCGGCCGGTCATGCTGACGCACGATGCTCAGGAGCATGTCCTTGTGCTGCCGGTAGGCGTCCCACGAAGAGAAGTTGACCAGCATCTCGTAGTCCCGCCCCAGGTATGCGGCCTCCTGGTATATGCGCTGGTCCAGACGCCTGAACCATTCCTCCGATTCCCGTATGTCCGCGCACACAACGTGCAGGTCGGGCATGTTCATGCGCCGGGTGCGGAAGCAGAGCATGGTCTCCCCGGACTGCTCCAGACGGTACGAGTCGGCCACCTCGAAGGCCCCGAAGGGCAACGTCTTGTAGCTGATGTTCCACAGGCGCATCATGGCGAACTGCTGATGGCAGGCGGCGTACCTCATGACGAAGTCCCGCTTCTCACCCTTGATGACGTACAGCCGGTCCCCGAAGAGCTTGGCGTGCTCGGCCACCGGTCCCTCGTCCAGGCTGAACATGTTGGTGCCTCGGACGGTGTACACCGGCAGGTCCAGGGAGTTCACCACGTTCCAGGAATGGTCGGCCACCAGATCGAACATCAGGGCTCCC
Source organism: Methanomassiliicoccales archaeon (assembly GCA_016926075.1). GTDB lineage: Archaea > Thermoplasmatota > Thermoplasmata > Methanomassiliicoccales > UBA472 > UBA472. Next base: position 20,566 of record JAFGPG010000001.1, on the reverse strand, counting down.
TTGGGCGAGAAGCACATGTGACCGGAATCGCTCATGCTCTCCCAGTTGATACCGAACTTCCTGCAGAGGCGGGTGTACTTGACCTCTCCCACACCTGGCCAATCCTTCTTGAGCGCCTCCTTGGCCATCATGATCTGGAAGCATTCGGTGCCCCCTTGGAAGTCCTCGGGGGCCATCTCCGTTCCGTCCGGGAGCAGCACGATGAAGCGCTCCTCGCCCTTGGGGGCCTCCTCGGTCTCCTCCCCCACTATCTCCCGGGAAAGCTCGGAGAGGGGGTGCCCCTTGCAGCTGATCTTGAAGGCCTTGTACCAGCCAAAGGGGGCGCGATGTACCTGCCAACCGGAATCGGAAACGATACCTTCCATCTCCCTCAGGACCCGCTTGCCGGTCTCAGCGTCGGAAAGGTCCGGGCTCAGATGGGCGTAGGGATAGAGCATGATGCGTTCCGCCCCCACCCTTCGGGCGGTCTCCATGATGTCCTGAGAGGCCTGGGATGCCACCTGCACCGCCCTGTCCTGGTCCTGTCTTTCCACGGTCAGGAAGGCCACTAGCACCTCCTCCATCCTCCCCGTTCTCTCCTCATCGGTGATCGGTTCGGCCAGGGGGGTGGGCTTCTTGACCTCGAACTCCATGAAGTCCGCGTGAATGTAGAGGGTCCGCATCTTATCGCCTGGTGGGTTGATGTGTAATGGCCAACGTGTATAAATAAGCGATTCCGATAAAGCCCCTGGATATCTGGACCTGTGGTGGGGTGTAAGCAAGGTTTAAATTCAAGTAATCATTTTGCCGGGACGCATGGTCCCAAGGTCCTCGAAGCTGGCAAGGGACGTCACGGGCGCAGTGAACGTCCTGCTCATCGTTCTCATCGCCCTGCTGATGGTCAGCGCCAGCACCGTGGTCATCATGCTCTATCAGGGTGGCCAGTCCGAGGAGTCCACCAGTGATGTGGTGGCCATGGGGCACACCATCACGGTGGATTACATCGGCAAGCTGACGGACGGCCGGGTCTTCGACACCTCCAACTACTCCATAGCCATCGACGATGCCAATTACCCCAAGACCCTGTCCTTCAACCTGCGCAGCGAGAGCTCCTATACCCCACTGTCCTTCACCGTGGGCGAGGGTGAGATGATCAGCGGGTTCGAGAATGGGGTGGTGGGCATGAGGGTGGGGGAGACCAAGACGGTGACGATCCCTCCGGAAGAGGCGTACGGCGCCATGGACCAGTCCAAGCTTATCTCGTTCGATCTCGTGGAGACGGTCCCCCTCCTGGAGACCCATACCTATTCCTCCTTCCAGAGCGAATATGGGGTGGGCCCCGTGAACGGCCTGACAGTCACCGACCCCTTCTACGGTTGGCCGGTGACCGTTTTGGAGTGGGATGTGCAGGCCGATCAGGTCACGGTCAAGAACGTGCCAACACTCAACGAGAAGTACCGCATCTACGGGGATGGCGACTCCGGATGGGACGTCCAGGTCACCGACATCGATAGCGGCAGCGACCGGATCACCATCGAGCATCAGCTGGACGATGCGGACAGCGACATGGTCAAGGGCGTGGACGGCTCCAGCACCTTCTTTGTCATCCAGGTGGACACCGCCGGCGGAACGGCGGTAAGGAACTACAACAGCGAACTTCAGGGCAAGACCCTGGTGTTCATCATCTCCGTGGTCTCCATCGTCGATTGAGGTACCGGTCCCCTTTCCGAGGGCGTACCTCGCTCGGTCATTATACGCGCTCCTATCCTCCGCCATTCTTCATCGCACCATCGAAGGGGAGGGCCCCCGGTCGATCGTGGACAAAGGGAGATGCCCCCCTGGTCCTCACAGCGGCGAGGACGGTTGCCCTTCGCACCCCTCCCTGTCCGCCCTGCGCTTGCGGTAGACGGAGGCGATGAAGCTGAGGACCAGTATGATGGCCACCATGATGAGGGTGATATCGGCCGCCACCCCCTTCTCCAGATAGTTGAGGAAATAGCTACTGGCGGCCAGGATGAGCCCGTACTTGAGGGTCCCACCCAGCACCAGATAGAACAGCGACCTTCTGTAGGACCATCCGAATATGGCCACGAAGGCCCCCGTGAAAGGAAGGAAGGGGGCCACGCGATTGAGCAATATCATCCGCTCGTCGGTGCACAGCAGGAAACGCCGGTACCTGTCCGCCACGGAGGCCACCCGGGGCGGGACGCGCACCCTGCTCACCACCAGGTACAGGGTGGTCAACCCCCCGATTTCCGCCAGGGCTATGACGGCCACGAAAAGGGCCCATAGCTCCCAATCGGGCAAGGTCCCATGGCCGGCCATGTAGAAGAGGACCACGAAGAGCTCGGGAAGGGTGGGAAAGACGATGGCGTCGATGTAGAAGAGCAGGAAGGTGCACATCAGCCAACCCAGCAGGCCCAGGGGCGAGAAGAACCCATAGAAGGCCTCGCCGAGGGATAACATCCCATCTGGTACGCCCAGATGTTTATAAAACCTTTCTGCCCACCCTGGCCGCCTTGCTCTGCACGGCGTACCTGTATATGTCCACGAGCCTGGTGGTCCACTGACCAGCAGAGAACTCGTTGGCCCTGGCCAAGGCCCCCTCCCGATATCTTTCCGGGTCCCTCAATAAACGCAAGGTGGCCGAGGCCCAGCTCTGAGGGGTCTCGTTGAACAGCTCACCGTTCTCGCCCTCCCTGATCAGCTCCTCCACCGCCCGATAGCGGATACCGGACACCGGTTTCCCCAAGGCCATGGCCTCCAGGATGACCAGGCCCTGGGTCTCGAACTTGCTGGCCAGGGTCAGGACGTCGCAGGCGGCGTAGAACTGTGGCAGCTCGTCATCCGGGACGAAGCCGGTGAACAGGACCTTGTCCTCAACGTTCAGCTCGCGGGCCAGCTCCTGCAGGTGCTCCTTGGCCGGCCCCTCCCCCACCATCACCAATACGGCCTCCGGCTCCCGGCGCAGCAATCTGGTGAAGCCCCTCAGCACCAGGTCGATGTTCTTCTCCCAGGCGATGCGGCCCAGATGCAGTATGACCTTCTTTCCCTGCAGTCCGTACCTCTCCCGAACGGCGCCCCCGTCGATGTCCGGATGGAAGCGGTCCAGGTCCACCCCGGTGGGGATGACCTCGAAGCGTCGGATGTGCGGGGCGTAGCGCTTAATCTCCATCTTGATGGTGTGGGTGGGAGCGATGACCACTTCCGGGCGGCTCAATATGATGCGCAAATAGCTCCACAGGCCCAGCTGGACCACCCATTCCGGGAAGGGAGTGAAGTTGTAGAACCTGGCCGCATCCGTCACCATGGTATGGAAGGTCAGCACCACCGGCTTGCCCAAGGCCCGGCCGGCCAACAGGCTCCTCACAGCCTGGAACATGAGCCCATGCACGTGTATGACGTCCACATCCAGATGGGTCAGTATCTCGCACTTGTTGGTGGGGAAGAGAGGTATGCGGTATCCGGAGTACCTGTTGAACCCGATGGACCTGAAGTAATGGACACCTTCCTCGCGCTCACCGCCCTTGGCCGGACAGGGAGCGAAGATGTACACCTGATGCCCCATCCTCTCCAGCTCCCTCTTGGTCAGGAGCAGTGAGGTGACCACACCGTCCCGGGTGGGAAGGTAGGAATCGGTGAACATGGCTATCTTCAGTCTATCAACCTCACTTCAGTAGAGGGCGGACCTTCGAGAGCACATGCCCAGGGTCCTCCCCCAGCACCCTGATCATCGGCTCCTTCCCCGGCCCACCGCGATCGAAGATCACGTCCGGGACATGTCCCATCTCCCTTATGGCCTCTGCGGTGCCCCATTCCATGGAGGACACCGCCTCCGGTTCCCCCAGCCTATCGAAGTGCCCCACCTGTAGCCCGAAGGACCTGATCATCTCGATCCTTTCCTCGCTGAACCGCAGGTTCAGGGCGCAGCGCATTCTAGGCTCCGCGGCCGAGGCGGCCATGACCACCCTGGCGATATGCCTGCTCCCCCCGAAGCACACCTCCCCGGCCATCCTCACCCGCTCCCCGGCCCGCACCAGCCTGCCCTGCACCCCGCACACCTCGTCATACCCCTGGGGATAGGGAAGGGCGTAGGCCAGGTTCATGCCCACCTCCGGGACCAGTTCCGGAGGGAGGCGCTCCTCGAGCTCCCTCACCCCGGCCCTAACCGCATCCAGGACCCGGGACCTCATGGCCTCCTTGTACAGCGTGGCCAATGGATTGATGCAGTCCATGCCCTGACCCACGGGCAGGGACATAGCTATGGAGTCGTAGATGCGCCGTTTGGCCTCCCGCACCGCGTCACGCAGGGACATTCCCAATGCCAGACCGCAGGCGATGAAGGAGGCCAGGGTGCATCCCGCACCGTGCACCTTGCGGTCCAGCCGGGGCGATGCGAACTCATAGGTACCATCGGCCGTGTACAGGATGTCCACCGCCATTGCCCCTCCCATATGCCCACCTTTCAAAAGAACTCCCTGGGTCCCGCTCTCCAGAAGCCGGGCCCCCACCTGGTCCAGGGACTCCGGTCCGGAGATGTCCAATCCGGAAAGGGCCTCGGCCTCCTCCCGGTTGGGGGTTATTATGGTGGCCAATGGGAAGAGGTCCTGGACCAGGGACTCAGCCAGACCCTCCCGATGCAAGGGGCTGCCCGCTCCCGCGAAGAGGACCGGATCGACCACCAGGGGCGCTCCCAGCTCCTCCAACAGGGGGGCCACGGCCAACACTATAGACGGGGAGTACAGCATGCCGGTCTTCACCGCCCCGGGTGAGGTGTCCTCCATCACCGCCATGATCTGTGCGGTGACCTGTTCGGGGGGAAGAGGGAAGACCTTGCGCACCTGGACTGTGTTCTGTGCGGTGATCGCGGTCAACGCCACCGCCCCATGCCCGCCCATGGAGGCGACGGCCTTGAGGTCGGCCTCCACACCTGCCCCGCCCACGGAATCTGAGCCGGCCACGGTCAGTACGAGGACCATGATGGGGAAAGGCGAGTGCTCCCTAATAAATATCAGGACTGATAGGCAGGGATGGGCCGCCTGTGGAGGAAACTGGTAAAGTATATATAATGAACTCCTCATCGAAAAGGGGATGAAGGCTAACAGTGGCCATTTCGTTCTGAACGACCGTTTCGAGTACCGGGACATGGCAGAGATCTTTCCCAATCTCCTCAAGCTCTTTCTGGAGGAGACCGACCAGATGCCCGAGGACCCCGAGATACTTCAGATGTTCGTCCACCTCAACATGGTCGAGCTGAAGAACAACCGCAAACCAGAGGGTTACAACCGCAAGGGCAGGATGCGCCTGATATTCCCTATCACCAACAAGCGCATGGAGTTCTATGTCAAAGGGTCCTCCAAGAGCGGGGAGGTGGTACGGGTGACGGAGAAGCTGAGCAAGCTTCTCACCCGCAGCGGGGTGGACCACGAGCTGGAATGGAACGCCCTTTCCTGCATGGATGGCTGAACGGACCGGCGCGCTCTCGCACCATAAACACAGCTACCGCTCGGCACGAAGCTTGGACCAGACCTTCTCCAGGCGCTCGATCTCCCCGTAGCATAGAGCCCGCTGCCCCTCCGCCCGCGCACGGGCGGCGGATATCTGCTCCTGGACCTGAACGGGTGAGGTACCACCCAACGAACCACGCCGATCAAGGCAGGCCTCCAGCCGTATGTGCTCTAAGGAGGAGGGGTCGAAAAGGGGGGAGAACCCCCGTAGCTCCTCCACGCTCAGCTCCTCCAAGGTCCTGCCCCGCTCGATGCAGTGCCGCACCACCGCCCCCACCACCTCGTGGGCCTGGCGGAACGGCATCCCCCTCTGAACGAGATGATCGGCCAGATCGGTGGCGTTGAGGAACCCCTGGGCGCAGGCCACGGCCATCCTCTCCCGGCAGAGGGTCAGGGAGTGGTACATGGGGCCAAGGACGAAGAGGCAGGCGCTCAGGGTCTCATAGCAGCTGAACACAGCCCCCTTGTCCTCCTGTAGGTCGCGGTTGTAGCTCAGGGGCAGTCCCTTCATCAGGACTAGCAGCTGCATCAGGTTGCCGATGGTCAGCGAGCTCCTGCCCCTCACCAGCTCGGCGACGTCCGGGTTCTTCTTCTGCGGCATGATGGAACTGCCGGTGGCGAAGGCGTCGGACATCTCCGCGAAACCGAACTCCGGTGAGGTCCAGATGACCAGCTCCTCTCCCATGCTGCTGAGGTGCACCATGGTCTGGGCGCAGGCGAAGGCGAACTCCAGGACGAAGTCGCGGTCGCTGACCGAGTCCATGGCGTTGTCCGTGGGGCGATCGAAGCCCAGGGCCTGAGCGGTCATCTCCCGGTCGATGGGATGACCGGTACCGGCCAGCGCACCGGCACCCAGGGGTGATTGGTTCACTCGCTTGTAGGCGTCCAGGAAACGCTCGGCGTCCCGCTGAAGGCGGAACACATGGGCCATGAGATGGAATCCCACGCTCACCGGTTGAGCGTGCTGCAGATGGGTGAACCCGGGCATCATGGTAGCCCTCTCCTCCTCCGCCCGGTCCGTGAGTATCTCCTGCACATCGATGAGAAGGGCGACGATCTCCAGTATGGCGTCCCGCACGAACATGCGCAGGTCTGTCGACACCTGGTCGTTCCGGCTGCGGGCGGTGTGCAAGCGCCTTCCCGCGTCCCCGACGGCCTTGGTGAGCATATCCTCCACGTTGGTATGCACGTCCTCCAGTTCCTCAGAGAGGTCCAGCTGGCCCGCCTCCAATCGCTCCAGCAGCTGCAGGAGCCCCTGCACCATGCTCTCCGACTCCTCCCTCGGCACGATCCCCGTCGACCCCAACATGCGCGCGTGGGCCAATGAGCCGGCGATGTCGTACCAGGCCAGCTTGGCGTCCACGGACAGGGAGGAGGTGAAGGAAAGGGTCAACTCACTGGGGCCTTCGGAGAAACGACCTGACCATAGCTGCTTCTCGGCCATGCGGATCACTGCTTCTTCTGGGCCTTGGCCACGGTACGCAAGGGCAGTCCCCACACATAGATGAAGCCCTCCGCGCTGCGATGGTCGAAGAGGTCACCCTCCGCATAGGTGGCCAGTCCTGTATCGTACAGCGAGCGGGATGAGGCGCGGCCCACGATGGTGGCGCTCCCCTTGTACAGCTTGACCCTGACCGTTCCCTCGACGCGCTCCTGGGTCTGATCGATGAAGGCGTCAAGGGCCTCCCTCAGCGGGGAGAACCATAGCCCGTCATAGCACAGCTCGGAGTACCGTTGCTCCACCGAACGCTTGAAGGCCAGCACGTCCTTGGTCAGGACCATCTTCTCCAGGTCCTTATGGGCGGCGATCAACAAGAGCGCGGCCGGGGCCTCGTAGGTCTCGCGGGACTTGATGCCCACCAGGCGGTCCTCGATATGGTCTATTCGCCCGTACCCATGGCTCCCTCCCAGGTCGTTGAGCTTCCTCACGATCTCCGTGAGGGACATCCCCTTGGAGCCGTCCAGTCCCACCGGGAGGCCTTTTTGGAAGTGGATGTCAACGTACGAGGGCTCCTCCGGGGCCTCCAAAGGGTCCACCGTCCACTCGAAGGAGTCCCGGGGCGGCTCCACCATGGCGTCCTCCAGGACACCGCACTCGCAACTGCGTCCCCAGATGTTCTCATCAGTGCTGTAGGGGCATTCCTTCTTGACCGTGATAGGCACATCGTTCTGTTTGGCATACTCGATCTCGTCCTCCCTGGTCATGACCCATTCCCTCATGGGGGCGATGATCCCGATCTCAGGGGCCAGGGCGGCGATGCTCACGTCGAAACGCACCTGGTCGTTGCCCTTGGCCGTGCAGCCGTGGGCGATGTACTTGGCCTTCTCCTTCCGTGCGATGTCCACCATGATCTTGGCTATCAAAGGCCTGGCGATGGCCGTGGCCAGGGGGTAGGTGCCCATGTACAATGCGTTGGCCTTGAGCGACGGTCCCACGTACTCCTCCACGAACCGTTCCGTGGCGTCGAAGGCATAGGCCTGCACCGCCCCTATCCTCAGCGCCCTGTCCACCGCCTCCTGCAGGTCACCAGGCTGGCCAACATTGACCCCCACCGCGATGACGTCCAGGTCGTACTTCTGTTGCAACCAACGAATGGCAATCGAGGTGTCCAGACCTCCGGAGTACGCCAGGACGACCTTGTCACGAACCTTTTCTCCGCTCGCTACCATGTGAATCCGCGGCGTGGTAGAGTGCGAGCATATTAATCTGAAACGCCGAACCGCGGACATTGTTCCTGATAAGAGTTCATTATCGGACAGTGCGAGGGATGACGGACACCAGTCCGGCGCTTATGGCGAGCAGCAGAGCGGTCAGCAGTATGGCCGGCTCCCAACCGCCGAAGGCATCCCTCAGCCAACCACACACCACAGGGGAGAGCAGTGCTCCCACCTCCGCGACCAGGTTCCACATGCCGAAGGCCTGTCCCAGCGCCTCGGTAGGGGCCAGGTCGGCGGTCAGGGTCATGTGCACGGTCTGCATGGCCGAGAAGAGCGCTCCTATGAGGAACAGCAGGAGGCCCAGAACAATCAGGTCGGTGCTCAGTATTGCCGGGACCAGCAGCAGCACCGTGCCGCACACCGCCATGCAAAGACCGGCGTACAATCCACTCCGATGCCTGATGCCCGGAAAACGATCGCACATCACTCCCCCCAGAGGGTAACCTATGGCATTGGCCGCCCCGAAAAGACCGGCATAAACGGCCGCCCCGCTCAATCCCAGCTCGGCCGATTCGGCCACTACCAGCAGGGCCCAGAAACCGAAGAACCACAAGGTGAAGAGGATCGGAATGGCCGAAAGGTACATCAGCTGCAGCGAACGGTCCCTGAGCACCAGGGCGCTTATGGTACCCAGTCGGGCATAGATGACCACTATCAGCAAGAAGGATGCCATCAGGGTGAAGAGCGTCTGCCAAAGAATGTCCAGGTGGAGCACCAAGGACAATTGATAGAATCCCATGATCACGGTCAGGAACAGGAGCGAGTACAGTAGCAGGCGGGGAAAGGCGCCCCGATACGATTCCGTCTCCCCTTTGGGAAGGTACCGGTGCAGGACATATCCTACCAAGACAGTGGGGGGACCGAAGAGCAGGAAGGGGAAGGCCCAGGCGTCCTCACCCAGCATCCCGCCAACCTGGTCAATCAACCAGGGAGCTGACACGGTGGCCACGGTCATCCCTATGGCCAGTCCCACGAACACCACCCCCATCCCCGTCCCGACCTTCTCCGGGGGTGTGTTCCTGACCACAAGGCCCCGGTCATTGGAATAGTAGGCGCCCTCCCCCAGACCGGTCATCACCCTGGTTCCCGCGAACACCGTGAGGGAGCGCGACAGCCCGCTTACGGTGGTGGTCACCCCAGCCCATACGGTGCTTATGACCACCATGGTCCGCCTGCCAAAGTGATCCCCCAGGTATCCTGCCGGGAACTGGGTGAGCATGTACCCGGCGAAGAACATGGAACCGATGAGACCTCCCACCGCATGCGGCTGCTCCAAACCGGCCAGCAGGGGGGAGCCATTGGCGATCATCCAGGACACCACCGGCCCGGTGATGGCCCGGTCCAGATAGCACATGGCCCAGGCGGTGAACAGCAGCAACCATACTGTGTGATAGGGTTTCCATCTGAACTCCCTGAGCCTTCGGCCAATCATGCTCGTACCTCAACCTTTCCTGGTTGGCCGGGCTGGAAAGGAAAAAACAATGCCCGAGGATTGAGCGGCGCAGGGTATTATTACTTTACCTTATGTAAAGGTGTTACTCAGGCCCGCCTGGAACCTTGAAAGAGCTCACGGACGCCGATCATGGGACAAATGTCTCGTTTGGGTCATAATGCTTAATAAACGAATTCTTAATTCGGCACACTCCCATAGCAAAGAGGCAGGCATGATCAAGGCAGCAGTGGTCGGAGGTTCCGGTTATATAGGCGGAGAGCTAGCTCGTTTGTTGAGCCGTCATCCTATGATATCCTTGGAGGCCATAACCTCCCGGCAGCTGGCCGGGAAGATGGTGTCGGACACACATCCCTACCTCCGGGAATATGTCGACCTGGAGTTCAGCGGGTCCATCACCGGTGAGGGAATGGACGTCATATTCCTGGCCACCCCTCACGGGGCCTCCATGCAACTGGTGCCCGACCTGGTACGTAGCGGGGCCAAGGTCATCGACCTCAGCGGGGATTACCGTCTGAAGGACCCCAAGGTGTACCAGGAATGGTACGGACACGAGCATACCGACCCCCACAACCTCAAGAGGGCGGTGTACGGGCTCAGCGAACTGTATTGGCAGCAGGTCTCCGATTCGGACTTCGTATCCAACCCCGGCTGCTATCCCACCTGCGCCATACTGGGACTGGCTCCCCTCTTCGTCGAGGGGTTGGTGAAGGAGGGCGTGGCCGTAGACGCCAAGAGCGGCACCTCCGGGGCGGGCATGGAGCTCACCAGGGCCACCCACCATCCCAACTGCGGGGCGAGCGTGAACCCCTACAAGGTGGGCAGGCACCGTCATGCCCCGGAGATCGCCCAGACCTTGGGCCATCTACAGGGACGTCCGGCCGATGTGGTGTTCGTCCCCCATCTCATACCGGTGGTGCGCGGCATGCTGTGCACAATGTACCTCAAGCTCAACGAGGACATCGATAAGAAGAGGCTCATGGGAATATATGCGGAGTTCTTCCGTGGGAAGCGCTTCGTGCGTCTGACGGACGTTCCCTCCATGCAGGCCGTGGTCGGCTCCAACCACTGCGAGGTGGGCTTGGAGGTCCTGGGGAACAGGAATGTGGTGATAATGAGCGCGATCGACAATCTGGTGAAGGGCGGTGCCGGGCAGGCCATTCAGAACTGCAACGCCATGTTCGGATGGCCCGAAGAGACGGGATTGGACTTCCCGGGGCTGGGGGTCTGAGAATGGAGGTCATAGAGGGCGGAATCACCTCGCCGAAGGGTTTCAAGGCCACCGGACTTCATTGTGGCATCAAGAAGGAGAGGCCCGACCTGGCGCTCATCTTCTCCGAGGTCCCCGCGAACTGCGCCATCGCCTACACCCAGAACAAGGTGCGCGCGGCGCCCATACAGATAATGATGCAGAAGAACCCCCGGTCTTTGCAGGCGCTCATCATCAACAGCGGCAACGCCAACGCCATCACCGGTGCCCAGGGCATCCATGACGCCCAGAGCATGGTGTCCCTGACGGCGGAGGCCTTGGGCATCAAGGACCGCCTGGTGGGGGTGGCGTCCACAGGGGTCATCTCCCGCTACCTGCCCATGGACAAGATATCCGCGGGGATCGGCAAGGCGGTGCACATTTTGGGAAGTGGTGAGGAGGCCGACGACATGGCGGCCCGGGCCATCCTCACCACGGACACGGTGAAGAAACAAGCGGCCTGCCGGGTCACCCTGGGGGACGGGACCATGGTGACCATCGCCGGGATCACCAAGGGCAGTGGAATGATCTCCCCGGCCCTGAAGGTCATGCACGCCACCACCCTCACCTTCATGGTGACCGATGCCCACCTGAACGAGGACCTCAACCGCTACTGGCAGGAGATCATGGACGAGAGCTTCAACGTCATCAGCGTGGACGGGGACCAGAGCACCAACGATATATCTGTGCTCATGGCCAATGGCATGGCCGGAGGCGTGCCGGCGGACGATGATCCCGCCTTCTGGGAAGGCGTGAGGTACGTGGCGCAGCAGCTGGCCAAGAAGATCGTCATCGACGGGGAGGGGGCCACCAAGCTCATCGAGGTCCTGGTACACGGGGCCAAGGACCCCAGGCAGGCCCGCTCTGCAGCGCGGGCGATCATCACCTCGTCCCTGGTCAAGACCGCCATATTCGGGGGCGACCCCAACTTCGGCCGTATCCTATCGGCGCTGGGCAACTCCGAGGCCGATTTCGACCTGGACAAGGTGAAGTTGGTGCTCAGCAACAATGGCGATTCCGTCACCCTCTTCGAGAACGGGTCCCCCACCCTCCTACCCGGGAACGATATCGAGGCGGCCGCACGCAAGGTCCTGTCCCACAGGAAGGTGATCGTGGACCTGGACCTGAGGACCGGCAACGCCTCCGGTGAGGCCTGGGGCTGCGACCTAAGCTATGACTATGTGAAGATAAACGCCATGTACACCACGTGATGGAATGAGCTCAGCGTCCAGTATCGGTCCGGTCGGGAACAAGGTTGTGGTGAAGTTCGGAGGCTCGTCCATCGGGGGGATGGAGCGCATCGATCTCTTCGCCGAACAGATATCCGAGCTGAAGGACCGAGGCCTGGCCCCGATCATCCTTCACGGCGGGGGGCCCGAGATCTCCGAGGAGATGAGGCGCTGCGGCCTGCCGGTCAGGAAGGTGGCCGGCCTGCGGGTCACCGATGATACCACCCTGCAGATAGCCAAGTCCGTTCTGTCCCGCATCAACGACCGGGTGGTGATGTCCCTGCGCAAGGCCGGACTGAGCAGCATCGGCCTGGCCGGAAGCGAGTTCAACACCCTGGTGGCCCACAGGATGGGACCGTTGCGCGTCGAGGGCCCCAACGGTGCGGAGACGGTGGACCTGGGTCTCGTGGGCCAGGTGGTCAAGGTTGAGCCCAAGGCCGTGGAGCTGCTGTGCCAACAGGGCTGCGTACCGGTGGTGTACGCCATCTGCGCGGACGAAGAGGGGCGATTGATGAACGTGAACGCGGACACCGCCGCGGCGGCCTTGGCCGCAGGGATAGGGGCCCGGGACCTGGTGCTGGTGACCGAGGTGCCCGGCGTGCTTCGGGACCTCCAGGACCCCACCTCGACCATACCCGAGATACGGGAGGCGGACCTGCCGACCATGATGGCGTCAGGGCTTCTGAAGGACGGTATGATCCCCAAGGTGGAGGCCTGCTTCCTGGCCTTGCATGGTGGGGTGAGGGCGGCGCACATCATCGAAGGGACGACCCCCAACGCCATAGTGGACCAGCTGCTCAGCGGCAGGAACCTAGGCACCAAATTGACCTTATGAGGCGAACGAAATGGATAGCAAACAAGTTGCGGAACTGAGCTCATATTATCTGTTCCAGAACTACGGACGAGAGACCATATGCTTCTCCCATGGGAAGGGCGAGCACCTGTGGGACCTGGAAGGTAATCGCTATGTGGACTTCGTGGCCGGGATAGCCGTGAACTGCCTCGGCCATGCCCATCCCGATCTGGTGAGGGCTGTTGCGGAGCAGGCCTCCCGCCTCATCCACGTCTCCAATCTCTATCAGATCAAGGAACAGGTCGATCTGGCGGAGGCCCTGGCCTCGGTGGTGCCCGCACCTCTGGGCCGGTCCATGTTCTGCAACAGCGGGGCCGAGGCCAACGAGGCCGCCCTCAAGCTGGCCATCAAGCACACCGGGCGTAGGCGGGTCATCGCCTGTCGCAATTCCTTCCATGGGCGCACCTCGGCCACCCTGTCCGTCACCGGCCAGGACAAACATCGGAAGGGCTTCGAGCCCCTGCTCTCCAAGAACGTGGAGTTCATCGACTTCAACGACCTGGAGGCGATCAAGGGGGCGGTGGACGGGGACACCGCGGCGGTCATCCTGGAATCCGTGCAGGGGGAGGGAGGGGTCATACCGGCCTCCTCCGAGTACTTCCGCACCGCACGCGACCTGTGCACTGAGCGGGGGGCGCTCATGATCGTGGACGAGGTGCAGACCGGAATGGGACGCACCGGCAGGTGGTTCGGCTTCCAGCATTTCGGTGTGGTCCCGGACGTCATCTCCCTGGCCAAGGCGCTGGGGGGAGGGGTCCCCATCGGGGCCATCGTTTCCACCCCCGAGATCGCCAGGACATTCACACCGGGGACGCACGGCACCACCTTCGGAGGCAACCCCCTGGTCTGCGCGGCGGCCAACGCGGTCATCCATGTGCTCAAGAGGGACGCCCTGGTGGAGCGGGCCGCGGAGATGGGGGAGAAATGGATGGACGAGCTGCGCTCCATCGCCTCGGGGCATGAGGAGGTCATCGATGTGCGCGGGAAGGGACTCATGGTGGGGGTGGAGATGGGCGACCTGGCCCGCGAGTTCCAGAGGTACGCGCTGGGCAAGGGACTGCTGGTCAACGTGAGCGCGGGCAAGGTGGTCCGGATGGTGCCCCCGCTCATCGTCTCCCAGGGGTCCATCGATGCCTTGGACCAGGCCATGCGCGATTTCCTCGGCTGAAGGATGTCTGAAATAAAACAATATATATCGCCGCGGATTATGGGCAAGCGATGAAGGAATCCCCCCACAAGGAGAGCGTGGCGGAAAGGACCCGCGCCTATATCGATGCCCACCCTTCGGTCAAGGACTGCATGGCCAAGGACCTCATCAACTATTCCTCATTGGCACGACTGATCATGAAGGACCTGGGCATCAAGAACGAGGAAGCGGTCATGATCGCCTGCCGCCGCTACGCCCAGAAGCTCTCCCAGAGGGACCACGAGAGGGACATCCTGGCCATACTTGCCGACAGCCGGCTGGAGGTCAAGACCAAGATCAGTATCGTCACCGCCAGCAACGACTGGACGGTGCTGCAGCGCCTGGAACGCATCTTCGCCAAGCTCATCAACCAGAAGGCCCTCATGCAGGTCATACAGGGGGCACAGGCCATCACCATCATCGCCGACGAGAAGTTGCGCCACGAGGTGGTGAACGAGGTGGGGGAGACCAACGTCCTCAAGGTGCGGGAGGACCTGGTGGAGATAACGGTCAAAAGCCCGCAGAAGATAGGGGAGACCAGCGGCGTGTTCTCCTATCTGGCATCCAACCTCTCCGAGCAGGGCGTGAACATGGTGGAGACCGTCTCCTGCTACACGGACACCATCTTCATCGTGCACGAGAGGGACATGATAAGGGCCTATTCCATCCTCTCCGGCCTACTGGAGGGCGCGGAGAGGGCCACCGAGAACCGCGGCTGAGAACTCCAAAGCCATTTATTCGGTCATGCGCTATTATAAGCGATGAGCGAAAGAGGAGAACATGAGGTACCGAAGGTGGTCACGGACCTGCCCGGCCCTAAGGCCCGAGAGATCATAGACAAGGACGAACGATTTCTGGCCACGGTGACCAAGGCATCGCCCCTGGCCGTGGAAAGGGCCCAAGGAGAACTGGTCTGGGACGTGGACGGCAACCTGTTCCTGGACTTCGCCAGCGGGGTCTCCGTCATCAACATCGGGCACTGTCATCCCAAGGTGGTCAGGGCCGTTCAGGACCAGGCGGCCAAGGTGATACATTTCGCGGGGACCGATTTCTACTACGATGTGCAGTCGCGCCTGGTGGAACGACTGGCCCGGGTGGCTCCCGGTAGGGGGGAGAGGAAGGTCTTCCTGAGCAACAGCGGGACGGAGAGCGTCGAGGCGGCCATAAAGGTCTCCCGCTGGTCCTCTGGACGGAAGCAGTTCATCGCCTTCATCGGCGCCTTCCATGGCCGCACACAGGGAGCGCTGTCGTTGACCTGCAGCAAGAGGGTACAGAGGGCCCGCTACTTCCCGCTGGTGCCCGGGGTGACCCATATCCCCTATGCCTACTGCTATCGCTGCCCATACCATCTGGAATATCCCTCCTGCGGCATATGGTGCGCCAAGATACTGGAGGAGGTCTACCTGGACGCCCTGCTGCCCCCGGAAGAGGTGGCCGCTATGTTCTTCGAGCCGGTCCAGGGCGAGGGCGGGTACATCGTTCCACCCCGGGAGTTCATTCCCGAGCTGGCCAAGATATGCCGGGCGCATGGCATCCTGACCGTCGACGACGAGGTGCAGGCCGGGATGGGGAGGACAGGCAGGATGTGGGCGGTGGAGCACTTCGGGGTGGACCCGGACATCGTCTGCATGGCCAAGTCCCTGGGCTCAGGCATGCCCATCGCCGCCACGGTGTTCCGCAAGGAGCTGGATTGGAAACAGTCCGGAGCCCACTCCAGCACCTATGGCGGCAACTGTCTGGCCTGCTCGGGGGCACTAGCCACGCTGGACGTGATCGAGGAGGAAGGGGTCGTGCAACAGGCGGCCAAAAAGGGGGAGGTCATGCGCGAGCGGTCCGAGGAGATCAAGGCGCGCTTCGAGAACGTGGGCGACGTGAGGGGACTAGGCATGATGCGGGCCCTGGAGTTCGTGGAGGACCGCAGGAGCAAGGAGCCGGCGGTCAAGCTGCGCAACGACATCGTCTCCAGGGCCTTCCACAAAGGCCTGGTGCTGCTGGGCTGCGGTCGCTCCGGCATACGGCTCATACCTCCGTTGACCATCGAGGAGAGGAACCTGGAGCGGGGGATGGACATACTGGAGGAGAGCATCTCCGATGCGGTCAGGGACAGGGCATGAGACTCATACCGCACGAGGATTTCAGGGAGGTCAGGGGGGACGGTTATCTCAAGCGCATAATGCTGGAGGCGGCGGACATCGGGGTGGATGGGGTCATGATGCAGGAGGTAGAGTTCAAGGCCGGGGACAGGGTGGCCTTCCACTTCCACCAGGTCACCCGGGAGATCTTCTATTGCCTGAGGGGTCCGGCCCCCTTCGTCATCAACGGAAAGCCAACGGTCATGAGAGAGGGCGACTGTCTGGTCTGCGAGCCGGGGGACGTTCACGGCAACCCGGTCATCGAGAACGACTTCCGCATATTGGTGTTGAAGGTGGACCTCAAGGACCATGACACCGTATGGTTGGACCGGCAGTAGGCGAACGTCCCCTCAGGAAAAGGGAAGCCACCAGGGAGATTCGAACTCCCGACCTGCTGATTACAAGTCAGCCGCTCCACCAGCTGAGCTATGGTGGCCTCACCTCTGGAACGGTGTACAGGATTTAACCGTTTTCACGTCCCCGGTGAGGGCGTAAGGTGTCGATGGACCACGGTCCCCGTCAACGAAATTCGTAATTTTCCGTCACTTTGTCGGAAATTGTAGACAATTAACGTAGTGAATGCCGACAATGATTTAATAAAGCACAAATTTTTACGCGTAGCAGGTGAGTCATTGGAGGGCATGAGGGGCGAGGGTTCGGAGAACAGGGTTCTGGTCGATTGCACCGCCAACCCGGCTCCGCTTGGGCTGATGGGATTCGGAATGACCACCGTGCTGCTTAACCTGCACAATGCAGGGTTCATAGCGCTTGGCAGCATGATCCTGGCCATGGGTATTTTCTACGGAGGCCTGGCCCAGATCCTGGCCGGAGTCATGGAATGGAAGAAGGGCAACACCTTCGGGACCACCGCGTTCGTGTCCTATGGTCTGTTCTGGCTCTCCCTGGTCGGACTGTTGATACTGCCTGAGCTGGGTCTGGCCGAGGCCGCCGATGGAACGGCCATGGGCTACTATCTCCTCATGTGGGGGCTGTTCACCTTCTTCATGTTCTTCGGGAGCCTGAGGATCAACCGGGCCACCCAGTTCGTGTTCGGCTCACTGGCCCTGCTCTTCTTCGTCCTGGCCTTGGGCGATTTCACGGGAATATCGGACATCACCACCATCGCCGGTCTCATAGGGATCGTCTGCGGTGCATCGGCCATCTATACCGCATTGGCCATGGTGTTGAACGGCGTTTATCAGAGGGACGTATTGCCCTTGGGCGACACGTCCTAGGCCTGTTCCCAAGCATTCACGGCCCAAGGAAGTCGAGGCTCCGGCCTGCAGGCGAGACTGGAATTACCAAAAGGTATAATTATGGGGAACCATTCAACCAATCCGCCTTAATCAGGATTACTGGTGAAGCTCATGACCGATGAAACTGCGACCATCAAGGTCTCCAAAGGGGACATCGTACACGTTGATTACGACGCATACCTCGTGGAAGGGGGCATGCTCTTCGATACCACCAACGAGGAGAAGGCCAAGGAGGCCGGCATCTTCAGCGAGGAACTGACCTACCATCCCATGCCCATACTGATAGGCGGCGGCAGGGTCTTCGCCGGATTCGACGAGGCCTTGGATGGCGCCGAGGTGGGCGTTCAGGGAAGCGCGGAGATCCCCCCGGAGAAGGCCGCCGGGGCCCGCGATCCCAAGCTCGTGGAGAACATCGCCCTGCGCGAGTTCCTCAGGCAGGATATCCGCCCCGAACCGGGGATGGAGGTCAATATCAAGAACCGCATGGGCACCGTTATCACGGTGACCAATCGTATGGTCCGAGTGGACTTCAACCGGCGTTTCGCCGGCGACAGCCTAAGGTACGACTACACGGTCCTGGACAGGATCGATGACGACGCGGACAAGGTCCTGGCCATCTGCGAGATGGACTACAACACCAGCGAGGGCTTCCGGGCGGTGGTGGAGGAGGGCAAGATAGTGCTTTACCTCCCAGACGTATGCAAGTACGACCAGAGATGGCTGCTTTCCAAGTACAAGGTGGTGGCCGACCTGCGCGAGGTCTTCGGTCAGGTGACCGTGGAACTGGTCGAGGAGTACCTCAGGAAGGAGGAGAGCCCTGAGGAGGCACCGGCCACACCCTCCGAGGAGAAGGAGAGCCCTGAGGAGGCACCGGTCACACCCGCTGAAGAGGCCCAGGAAGAGAAGGCCCCCGAGGAGCTGTGAGCCCTCTTTCCAAAACAATTTAAATAATCCATTCCCAATCAACGCATCGCACGGGCGGGTGGCCTAGTCTGGATATGGCAGCAGCCTCCTAAGCTGCAGGTCGGGGGTTCGAATCCCTCCCCGCTCGCTTCACCGTCCTCAGGCCCCCTCTTGCGGGCCCTCCCCTCCTTCCCTGTGTAACCAGACCATCATGCGTGGGTAGGCGAACTCCACACCGTTCTCCCGGAACAGGCGGTAGAGGTTGGCGCGATACTCGGTGCGGGCGATATGTCGATCGTACACACTGTCCACCCAGATGAAGATGGTCAGGAGCATCCTGCCATCCTTGACCTCGGACACCCTAACCACAGGGGCGTTCGCTCCCTGCAATATCTGGGGGGTGAGCCGGGAGGCCTCCATCATCAGCTCCTCCACCTTCTTCGGGTCCTCGTTCAGGGGCACCCTCACCTTGACGTTGACCTTGAAGCGGATGTCCGGGGCGGACATGTTCACTATGACCTGGTTCTCGATCAGGTTGTTGGGCACCATGACCAGCTCGTTGGTGTCCAGATCGTATAAGGTGGTCATGCGCAGCCCGACCTTGCGCACCTCCGCGACATGCCCGTCCTCCAAGGGCACGCGGTCGCCGGCCCGGAAGGGCCGGTCCACCATCAGCTGCAGGCCGGCGAAGAAGTTGCTGAGGGTGGACTGCGTGGCATAGCCGATGACCAGCCCCAGGAACCCCAGGCCCAGTACGGCCCCCGTCAGGTCCAGTCCGAACATGGCGGCGAGGACGAATATGGCCGCCACGGGTATCACCACCTTCCCCAGCATCTCCACCGCGCTGACCAGGCTGTAGGTCCCTTCTTTGCCGTTACGCTGGTAGCGCTCCCTTCCGAAACATACCACCATCCTGACCAACAAACGATAGGCCAGTAGGGCGCCGATGATCACCAGCCCCACCAGGTACAGGAGTTCGAGGTCCGACACCGTCCCCGGGTCGAGCCCCAGTATCTGAAGGGAGGATATCGCGCCGTAGAGCAATATGAAAAGGAACAGCGGCTGTCTGAGCACCCCGACCAGGACATCGTCCCAACGCGTGGCTGTCCTCTCGGCCATACGCCGGACCCTGGGCCCCAGAACCACTAGGACCAGGTAGGCGATGAGCAACCACAGGAGCACGCTGACCCCGAAGGCCCCCCAAACCCCGTCCAGGGGGGCGGGCAGGAAGTTGTCCCAGATGCCGAGGACCTTGTTCTCCCGGTCCAGCTCACCGTAGAAGGCGCGGACGTCCAACGTCACCCAGTACGTCTCCTGCGCGCTGCCTCCGTCCACCATGTCCACGATGATGAACCCTAGCTCCAGTTGGAGGATAAGGTTGTACATGTCCCGGTCGGCGGTGACGTTCAGATAGACGTCCCGTCCCTCCCCCGGCCCCAGCACGATGTAGTAAGGGTCCAGCTGGTAGGACATCCTGGAAGGGAGGGTGGTCTCCAGCTCCAAGGTCAGCAGAAGAGGACTGCTCCCGTTATTGTAGACGACCCACTGGAAGGAGGCCGTGTCCCCCGCCTCCAGGCGATGCTGGTCCTCCACCGGACAGACCGAGACGTCCTGGGGGGCGGCCTGCGATAGGGGGCTGAGGCTGACCAACAGGAACATGAGCGCCATCAGGGCCAGGGCCGCTTTTCCGCCGTGCAACATGGCAACCTCCTCCATGCCCCCGGAACATAAAACGTTTGCTTCAATCGAGCCCCAAGCGCCCCCCCGGTTCCATCACGATCAGTTGGAAGGGGGCGCAAGAACAGGCCTCCCTTATCTCCGAGACCGCCAGAGCGATGGCCTCGAAGGTACCGTAGTGCATGGGGACCATCCTCTTGGCGCCCAGGAACCCCATGGCCTTGACCGCGTCCTTCAGTCCCATGGTGAACGTACCTCCCACCGGCAACATGGCCAGGTCGATCGGCGCCTCCTCTCCGACCAACCGCATGTCCCCGAAGAGCGCGGTGTCGCCGGCGTGATAGACGACCTTCCCGTCCATATGTATCAGGAAGGAGCAGGGCACCCCCACGTTGTGCACGTCGTCGAAGGAGGAGGAGTGCACCGC
>JAFGPG010000098.1 GCA_016926075.1 Methanomassiliicoccales archaeon | reverse complement strand
GCGTTGGAGAAGACGGCCACCCCCTCCTCGGCCAGGGAGGACTCGACGTCCCTCGCCACATCCGCGGGGAGGCCGGAGAAGGCCGCCCGGCAGCGTCCGGCCACCGACCTGGGCTCCAGCTGCTCGATCCTCATCTCCAGTGTCGATCGCCGGAAGGGAAAGTCCTTGACCTTGAGCACCTCGGCCAGGCTCTTCCCCTCCGAGCGCTCCGAGGCGTACAACCCCCCTATCTCGAAATAAGGATGGTCCTCCAGCAGCTGCACGAAGCGCTGCCCGATCATGCCTGTGGCCCCCAGCACGGCCACCTTGGTCCTGCTCATTCCTTCACCTCGAAGTATCTCCTTCCCTCATGCATGATCCTGATCATATGGGAGCGGTCCTCGTCCGAACCGGCCTCCTGCACCTCCCTCAGGGAGGAGATGAGGATCTCCAGCATCTCCCGGTTGTAGGGATTGAGATGCTGGATCTCGTAGTAAAGGTTTGGGCTCTCCTGGGCCACGCCGCAGCTGGTGCCCATCTGCTTCTGGAAGGTGGTGGAGGAGGCCCGGCTCAGCTCCTCGTAGGAGAAACCGCTGCGCCGCAGCGCCCCGAAGAAGGCCAGGTTCAAAGCGTGGCTCATTCCCAGGACCACGGCGATGACCCTGTCATGCTCCTCCACCGGCATCTCCAGTACGTTGGCCCCGGTGCCGTTCAGAAGAGGCATGAACTTGTTGACCGCCGCCTCGCTGCCGCAGTCGCAGATGATGATGTTGCGGGCGAAGATGAAGGAGGCGTCCGGACCGAACATGGGATGCACGCTGCACACCAGCAGCCCCTGGTCGGCGCCCTCCTTGAGCACCTCGATCAGTGGCGACTTCACCGAGGCGATGTCGAACACCAGACCCTTGGGCCTCAGCGCGAAAATGCGTCGCAGCATGTCCGCCGTGGCGGATATGTGCGAGGAGACCGCTATCACCTCCGCCTCCTTGACCCCTTCCTCGAGCGAGCCCACATTGGGGTAGGCCTTGCCCGGGAGGGAGTCGAACACCTTGACCTGGTGACCGCGCGAGGCGAAGAAGCGGCAGAACCACTGCCCCATGCGGCCTCCCCCGCCCACCACCAGCACCTTGCGCGGCCTCATGGGACGGGGCAGGCGGGCCTGGGCCTCCACCGACTCCCGGACCAGCAATGAGGAGAGCTCCACGGCCGCGGCCTCGCTGATGCCCACCTCCTTGGCACGTGCCAGGTAGCGGTCCCGCACCTGCTCCTCCACCCGCAGGTCGCGCACGGGCATGGCCTTCTCCACCTTGTTGTGCCCCATGTCCAGGGCGATGCTCATACGCTTCTTGACCAGGTCCAGTATCTCGTTGTCGATCTCCTCGATCTTCCAACGGATGCCCTCCACGCTATCAGTCAATGGAACCACCTCTCATTCCCAGGTCGGCCAGCACCAGCGCCGCCGCCGCCTCCACCACGGGCACCGCCCGCGGGGCTATGCAGGGGTCATGCCTCCCCTCTATCTTAAGTTCGGTCTCCCTACCGCTCTGCAGGTCGAGGGAACGCTGCCCCCGGGCGATGGAGGCGGTGGGCTTGATGGCCACCCGGAACACCACCGGCATGCCGTTGGTGATCCCTCCCAATATCCCCCCCGCATCGTTCTTGGCCGTGCGCACCTTGCCGTCCACCAGCACGAAGGGGTCGTTGTGCTGGGAGCCGCGCATGGATGCCGCGGCGAAGCCCGCCCCGAACTCGATGCCCTTGACCCCGGGCACGGCGAACATCATCTTGGCCATCTCGCCCTCCACGGTATCGAAGAACGGCTCGCCCAGGCCCATGGGCAGCCCGTCGGCGATGCACTCCACCACCCCGCCCACGCTGTCGCCCTCCTTCCCGGCCTTGAGCACCTCCTCCATCATCCTCTCCACCAGCTCCGGCGAGGCGGCCCGCACCGGGTTGGAGCGGGAGAACAGGGCTTCGGCGAGACCCCTCTCCCCCGTGTCCCGGACCGAGCCGATCTGGCGGACGAAGGCGGCCACCCTGATGTCCCTCTCCTCCAGCAGCATCTTGGCCAGGGTGCCCGCGGCCACCAGGGCCACGGTCATGCGCCCGGAGAACTGCCCTCCCCCCCGCAGGTCCGTGCACTCTGCGTACTTGCTGCGGGCCACCAGGTCCGCGTGCCCCGGCCGGGGGACCCTCTTGAACTGCTCGTACTTGCTGGAGTCCACGTTGCGGTTCACCACCATCAGGGTGATGGGGCTTCCGGTGCTCCTCCCCTCAAGTATGCCGGAGAGCACCTCCACCCGGTCCTCCTCCTGGCGCGGCGTGCCTATGCCCGCCGCCGGTTTCCGCAGGTCCACCTCGTTCTGTATGCGCTCCAGGTCGATGGCCATGCCCGGAGGTATCCCATCCAGCACCGCCCCGACGCAGGGGCCGTGGCTGGTGCCGAACAGGGTCAGGCGCAGCTCGGTTCCGATCGTGTTCAAGGTATCAACTCCATTCTGGCCCCCAGCGACCTCATGTCCTGCACGAAGTCGGGGTAAGAGATGCGATGGCAATCCCCATCGCTGATGATGGTCTCCCCCTCCGCCACCAGGGCGGCCACCGCCGCGGCCATCAGTATGCGGTGGTCGTTGTGGGCGTCGACCGGCGCACCGCGCAGTGTGCTAGGGCCTTGTATGACGCAACCATCCTCCCTCTCCTCCACCTCCGCCCCCATGGCCCTCAGGAAGGCGGTGGTGGCCGAGATGCGGTCGCTCTCCTTCAGGCGCACGTGCGCGGCGTTGCATATGCGGCTCTCCCCCCGGGCCTGGGTGCACAGCACCGCCACCACCGGGAAGAGGTCCGGGGCATCCCCCAGGTCGATGACCGCCCCCTCCATCCGGCCCCGGGCGCAGCGCAGCTCACCCCCCTTCCATCCCAGCTCTGCGCCCAGCTCCCGCATGATGTCCAGCAGGCGTCGGTCCCCCTGCCTGTCCCGGGGGTCCAGGCCGCTCAGCAGGGTCTCCCCGGCCAAAGCGCCGGCGGCCAGGACGAATGCGGCCGAGGAGTAGTCCCCAGGGACGGTATAGCGCTGGGGCCGGTAGCTCTGACCCCCAGGCACCAGGAAGCCGCCCTGCACCTCCTGACATCTCGCACCGAACAGGGACATCATGTCCATGGTGATGTCCACGTAGGGGCGGGACCTCAGGGGGGTGGTGAGCCGAATGTCCGTGTCCACCTCCTTGAGGGGCGAGGAGAGCAGCAGGGAGGAGAGGAACTGGGAGCTGACGTCGCCGCGCATCTCCGTGCTCCGTCCCAGATTGGGACCCTTGACCACCAAGGGGGCGAGGCCATTGCCTCGGGTGCTCTCGCAGCGCACGCCCAGACCGCCAAGGGCGTCGATGAGGGGCTGCATGGGCCGGCGGCGCACGCTATCGTCCCCGGTGAGCACGGTCAGACAGGGCAGCAGGGACGCCACCCCGGTCATCAGCCGGATGGTGGTCCCCGAGTTGCGGGCATCGATGACGTCCTCCGGACAGCG
>JAFGPG010000025.1 GCA_016926075.1 Methanomassiliicoccales archaeon | reverse complement strand
GCGGCCGTCCTGACCCTGGTCATGACCGGGGGGAGCACCGTGCTGTGGGTCCAATCCATGCTCTTCGCCATGTGCTACGGGGCGGCGGCCGCGGCCTTCGGCTTCCTCATCTCCTCGGTGCTGAAGGGGGCCACCGGCTCCTTGGTCCTCACCTTCTTCGCCCTGCTGCTCATCCTGCCCATGATGGAGGGGCTGCTCTCCCTGGGGGCCATCAAACCGTTCTTCCTGCTGACCTTCGCCTCCGGCCCCATCGTCTATCTGATGCGGGAGACCTATCCCACGGACTACTCGGTGGTCTACGACCTGCCGGGAGGGGACACCATGACCGTCTGGAACTACTATCCGGATGTGGGCGTCTCCCTGGCGGTGCTGGCCGCCTACATGGTTGTCTGCCTCCTGTTGGGCGTGGTCCTCTTCAAGCGCCGGGAGATGCTGTCCTGAGAAGAGGGCGGTCCCGTTCCAAGGTCATTAGCCCTGCAGGGGCAGCAGGTAGAACTCCTCGTCCCCCTGGAAGACCTTGACCGTGTCCCCCTTCCTCTCGAACCTGGGCGGCTTCCGGAGCTCGAAGACCTTGAAGGTGACCGGGTGCATGACCTGCACCTCCCTCTCCGTCTCGCTCACCACCACCGCCTCCAAGAGGTCCTCCCGCCTCCCGACCACCTTGGCCGCGGTCATGTCGCTGTTGCTGACCATGGCGGCCTGCGAGGTCCTCAGATCGGTCAGCTTGGTGCTGTTGGCCCTCAGGGCGCCCACCAGGAAGAGCCTTCTCTCATACCTCACGATGTCCCCGAAGCGGTAGGCCGGAAGGCGCACCAGGAAGGTGACCCGGTAGAGGTCCTGGCCCTGCTTCTGGGTGACCAGGGTGGCGCTCTCCTTGACCTCCGCGGCGTACTGGTCGGCCAGGTTCCGGGATATGGCCCGGCCCAACGTGGAGGAGGAGAGCAGTACGTCCACCCCTCCATGGGTGGAGGTGAGGCGGTCGATCTTGGAGATGAAGAGCTCGCGGTCGCCCTTCCGGTGTTCCTCCACAAGCTGGCATATGCGGTCGACGATCTCCTCCCTGAGCCCCTCGGGCATCCGGCGGTCGCGGGTGCGGACCTGCAGCGTCCCTTCGTAATAGCTGCCCATGAGCCGGTTGCATCGCGGGCAGGAGCTGCTCTTGAAGCGCACGATGGTGCTCCGGTATTCATGGACGGGGAGACCTTCCACGTCCAGCTCGACGGCCATCTTAACCTGGCAATTGGCCTCGTCGATCATCTCGGCCCGCAGATCCATCCTCCTGACCTCGGCGTCCCTGCTGATGATGGCGGCCGAGCGCACCGCCCTTTCCGCCGCCCGCTCCCTGCTCTCCTCCCCTACCCATTTCCCGTCCAGCAGGTAGTCCTTACAGTGCGCGCACTGGAAGAGGTCCACGTGGTCCGGGAGGGAGGTGAAGCTCTTCCCTTCCAGGAAGCATCTGGCGCAGAGGGAGCGATAGGTCGGTCCCTCCGCCCCGCACTTGACGCAGAAGGGCATCTCAGTACCTTACCATCTGGGCGTGGGGCACGCCGTCGATGGTCATCATACATTCCGGGTCGATATATTCATGCTCCGCGGCGATGCGGCAGACCTCCTCCCCCACAAGATTGGCCACGGTGGCCGCCTCCAGCCTGCTCAGCAGCATCTCCTCCCCGCCCTGGTCCCCGCCGTAGAACTCCTCGTTGACGTCCAGGCGCAGCTCGCCGTCCCGCAGCTTCCTGCCCAGCAGCTCGTCGTCGCAGGCAGCGATCAGGATGTCGCCGCCGTGCCGGTGCACCTTCACCCTTATCATCTTTCTCGGAACAGAGACCTGGGCCTGCCTCATAAACCTTTGCTCAGTCGCTGGTGATGAGCTTGTAGTGCCCGGCCTGCACCTCGAAGATGTCCCCGGCCTGCTTCAGCTTCTTGAGCACCTCCCTCAGCTCCGGCTCGGAGAGGTTGCGGTCGGCGGCCCTCTGGATGAGCGTCACCTCGGACACCCCGGAGCGGGGGTCGGAGTGCTCGTGTATGAGCTGCCGCACCAGGGCGATGCGGTTGCGCTCGTTCCTGGTCGTCCCGGTCATCAGCTTGTCCACGTCGATGGTGCCCTCGTCGGAGGCCATCTTCTTCAGGTAGTGCTCCACGATCCTGATGGCCCGTTCCACGTCCTCCCTCTCCACCACCTGGGAGAGGCGGATGCGCGCCGAGGCCTCCGACAGACGTATGAACGCCTCCAGCTGCCGGGCGGTGATGGGGACGGACGAACCGGCCTTCTCCCCCATCTTCCTTATGGAGAGGTACTTGTCGATGATGAGCCCCCGCGCCTCGTCGTTAAGCACCGGCGTGTAGCGCTTGGCGAAGGCCACGTACTTGCGCATGAACTCCCGGTCGAAGATGGGGCGCAGGGAGTCCGTCTCCTCCATGATGCGCTGGTAGTCGACCCCCCGGATATCCTCCGGGTTCGGCACGTTCCTCAGCTCCCCGCGCACATGCCCCTTGAGGATGTGCTCGGCGATGCGCTGGTCCCTGCTGGCGTTGGGCTTGTCCGTCAACGCGAAGATGAGGTCGAAGCGGGAGAGCAGCGCGGGTGGCATGTTGATCTGTGAGGCCAGGGCCTCCGTGTCGTCGAAGCGCCCGAACTTGGGGTTGGCCGCCCCGAGCATGGAGCAGCGGCACTGCAAAGATGCTGTGATCCCCGCCTTGGCCACGCTCACCCGCTGGGACTCCATGGCCTCGTGCATGGCGGAGCGGTCCTGCTCGGTCATCTTGTCCAGCTCGTCGATGGCCGCCAGACCCTTGTCCGCCAGCACCAGCGCCCCGGCCTCCAATGTCCACCGCCCGTCCCCGAACTCGTCCTTCACGGCGGCGGCGGTGTTGTGCACCAGAAATCCGTTGGCGATGAAGCTGTGCGCTTCATCCACGGTCAGATCGTAGACGTAAGGAGGGAGGCCTTCCCTCACCTCCCGGACCACTGAGATGCGCTCCAGGGATACGTTCTCCTCCCCATTGCCAGATGTGATCGTGGGGACCATGTCGTCAGCCCTTATGTCAGACGCTACGACCCATTGGTAATGACCCTCCTTACATGTCCTTACCATTGTTTCCGGGGTGATTCGTATATGCTTACCAGTATTGGAAATGAGTTCCACAAGAAATGAAGGGGTTCGTAGACGGAACATCGCTAGGATTGGTCTGACGTCCGTATGACGGTCGTCCCTCATCGATCGGATTCCGTTGATGCGGCTCTCCTGTTTCCAAACCCCGGGCTCGATCTCCCTTGGATCCTTCATGCGTGATTCTACGAAGTCTCCGATGCTCTGCTCCTTGCCATCTACCTCGATAATGGTGTTGGGGGACACGCAGAGGCCGGCGGCGGAGGAGCTCTTTCCGGAGGCGTATATGCCCCGGGGGGCCATCTCCGACATGTAACGGAGTATCTGGCTGTTGTGGGAGAGTATGCCATTGGCCACGAAGATGTGGCTGTCCTCCACCTCGATGTCGTAGACGAAGCGGTCCTCGGCCTTGACCTCCTCCTTCTTGACCACCAGGTCCCAGCCTACCCCGCGGTCGAAGCCGCAGCTGTGATCGTCTGGCGCCTCCTCCACGTTCACCGCCAGGCAGTTGCCCTCCGCGATCATGCTGGCCGCGCGCTGCCCCAGGAACCAGGCGTTCTGTACGAAGAGGGGGTGGGTGGAGGTGACGGTGAGCGTTCTCCCGCTCTCCGTGGTGAACCGGATGAGGCGACGGGGGGAATCCCTCCTCCAGACCCGTACCGCCTTTCCCCTCTCCAACCGACCGCGGGAGGTGAAGGTCATGACCTCGAAGTCCGCCTCGGCGTACTCCCCGTCCTCGACCTCCGTGATCTCTCCTTTCGCTAACCAATGCTCCACCAGCTCCTTGATGTTGCGCTCCGAGCAGTCGCCCATGCGCACCATGGTCTCCCCGGTGACGCACTTGGCGACGCCGGGGTCGCCGACCAGCAGTATGTGTATGTCCCCCCTGATCTTGGTACCGTCCTCCAGCAGCTTGGGCGTGCCCCCGAAGAGCTGCAGGGCGATGCTCTCCTTAACCTCGTCGTAACCGTGGATGGCCGGGGCGATGGAGCCGACGATCTTGTTGAAGACCTCCGGGTCCTGTGACTCGCGCTTGATGGCCGCCTCGTCCTCGTCCGAGATGACCACCTCCTCGTACTCGTGCTGCTCGAACTCCATGGAGAGGACCGCCAGGTCGATGTCGAAGAGGGTGGACTTGATCTGCTGCCCCTTCTGCTGGCTGCGTAGGACGCCGTTGAGCACCACGCGATCGCCCGGGGAAATGATCCCGGCCAGGTCGTCCTCCAGATAGGCGGTGAGGCGTTCGGGCTGCGCCCCTCCCCTCAGTCCCTCCGGCGACTCCTGCATCTCCACCTTCTGGGTGTCGACGTAGAGGGATTCCTCGGTCAGCAGCTGGAACTTGGTGCTCCCCGTGGTGCGACCGCAGCCCTCCTGCTCCTTGTAGCATTCCATGGGCTCGCGGAAGTACAGCCCTTCCTGCGGTTCGACGATGCGCGCCGGGCAGCGCATGCACTTGAAGACGCCGAGCACCAGGCGCGGACGCACCTCGGTGGCCTTGCGCACCAGCCCCTCCACGGAGACCAGCTTCCCGAGATGCTCGCTCCTCAGCAGGCGGATGTCGATGCGGCTGTCGCGCGGCAGCTCCTTGATCCTCAGATGCACGTCCATGTTGGCCTGGTCGGGGCTCACCATGCGTTTCACCACGCCCTCCCCCAGGCGCAATGCCCGGTCCGGGTGGTTGAGAAGGAAGGAGGCGAAGTCGGGGTCGAACCGGTCCAGGTCGGAATAGGTGACCGTCAGGCTCCTCAGTTTGGGGTACCTGTCGGTGAGCTCCAGCAGCCGGAGGCGGTTGTCCTCTCCCTCCAGGAACTCCTCCCATCGTGCGACCAGGTCCTCGTCGGCGTAATCAACAGGCAAAACCATCACTCCGTGGTCCTATGGGTGATAACGGATGGTTATCTCATAAGGGCTAAGGGTATTCCCTACTCCCAAATTAGGTTTATGCTT
>JAFGPG010000097.1 GCA_016926075.1 Methanomassiliicoccales archaeon | reverse complement strand
TTTGATTGCTTGACCATCGTGGCTCCTCCGGTAAGGGTTGTCTTAACATGGCTTGACCTATTTAACCCTGCCGTTGACCAGGCAGGCGTTGCGCTTCAGCAGTCCCACCAGGTCACTCATGATCGCGCTGGCCGTCTCCTTTCGCCCCGCCCCTCTACCGACCACGGTGATGGCCCCCGCCAGGTCGGTGTGCATGTGAAGCACGTTGAGCGTGCCTGAGATGGCCAGGGGATGCCCGATGGGCACCATGCGCGGCGAGACCTCCACCCCGCCCTCGTTGACCTCGCCGATGAGCCTGATGACCTTTTTCTCCTTGGCCGCCAAGGCCACCGCCTCCTGAGTGATCATGCGTATGCCGGTGCGCCTGACGTCATGATAGGTGACGTTCTGACCCATTATAGCATTGGTCAGGATCGCCAACTTGCTGGCGCTGTCTATACCGTCGATATCGTAGCTGGGGTCCGTCTCCGCGATCCCCATCTCCTGCGCCTCCTTGAGCACGTACTCGAAGGGAAGCCCCTCCTCCCCCATGCGGCTGAGTATGAAGTTGCACGTGCCGTTCAAAATGCCCTTCATGGAATCCACCTTCTCCGCCAGCAGCAGCTCCCGGGACAGGTTGATGATGGGCGTGGCCCCGCCTACGGTGGCCTCGAAGCGCAGCTCCACGCCGTTCCTCTTGGCCAGCTGGTCCAAGGAACGGTACTTGAGGGCCAAAGGCCCCTTGTTGGAGGTGACCACGTCCCGGCCGCAACGCAGGGCGGTGCGTATGTTGGTATACCCCGGCTCGGCGTCCAGTATGTTGGTGGGGGTCATCTCCACCAGCACGTCATAGTCCAGTTCGCTGAGCATCTCGGAAACCTCCTTCCGCCGGACCTTGCCCAGCCCCTTCCCGGCCTTCTTCCTCTCCACCAGGGCCAGGGGGTCGAGCCCGTCATGGTCATAAACATAGGACCTGGAGTCAAAGGCGGCCACGATGCGCAGATCGCTCCCGAAGTGCTCTTTGAGGAGCTCCCTCTTCAGCGCCACCGCCTCGGCCACTCCCTGGCCCACGGTACCGAAGCCTACGAGCGCCAGCCTCATCTCACACCCCCATCCCGCGAATGAGCAGGAAGTTCCCGCGCTTGCTCTTCCTCTTCAGGTATTGGTCGATCTCCTCCACCTTCTGCCTCTCCCTGACGTTCACCAGGAGCAGGACCGACTTGCTTTCGGTGCTGGTGGACAGGGAGTACTGAAGGTCGATGGAGTCCACCCCGCCCAGCCTGTTTATGCCCTCGGTGATGGAGCGCAGGGTGGCCTGGGTGAGGTTCCCCACTAAAAGGTACTCCGTCCCGTAGGTGCGGAATATCTGTCCCATCTTGGCCACCTCCACCCCCCGCTCCTTCCACATGGAGAAGATGGCGTCCAGGGTGTGCTGGTCCCGGGCCTCGAAGGTCACGTTGACCGATATCCTGCCACCGGTCACCTGCTCGTGGTCGTGGATGACCCCCACGATGTTCCCTTCGTTGAGCGATATCGGCTCCAGGGCCTTGATCAGCTGCCCCGGGACGTCCTTCAAACGAATGTCAGCATTGACCCTCAAGGTCGTTCCCTCCATGGCGAAAGCTAACGCTTGTCACCATCACATCGTCAGCCCTAACGGTCTTTTTATTATCTAATGTTTACATCCGTCAGGGTTTTCCAGTCCTCCTTGGTGCGTATGTCCCGTCCCTTCACGGCGGCAACGGCTCGTAGGTGATCTCCCACCGCACCTCCACGTAGTTTCCATATTCGTCCATGGCCCATATGATGATCGTGTTCACTCCCGGTTCCAAGGCGATCTCCATATGGAGGTCCAGGCTCAGCTGCGGTGCCCCCGTGACGTTGGTGTGGTTCGTGAAACCGTAACCGTTGTCTATGGAATAGCCGAACTGCGTCACACCTATGTTATCCGCGATGATGCCGTCCACCATCAGCCAGGGCTCATGTACAAGGTCCTCAGGTGGAAGATGATAGGCCATCAGTTCCGGTCCGAAAGGGTCCTCGGTGATGAACCAGAAGGTGTAGTTCTCCAGAAGAGGCCGCTCCGCGAAACTCCTGGCCATGGTGTTGATGGTGACCGTATAATTGGTATAGGGCTCCAGACCCGAGACGAAGGTCAGGGTGATGGTGGTGTCGTCCGAGCTCCAAGATTTAGTGTAGAAGGCGAAGGGGCTGATGGAGATGGCCATCTCCGCCGATGTGGTGTTCATGGGCTTGCAGAACTCGATCACCACCTCGCTGTCCACGGGCACGCAGCACTCCTTGTTCTGAGGGGTGGTGTTCTGAACGTTGGGAGTGCAGTCCCTGGGCGGAACACGGACCAGCTGGCTTTCGGTCTTCGAGTTGCCACTGGTATCGGTGGCCGTCACCGTGACCGTCCTCCACTCCTCCTTGCATTCCTTGTTATGGAAGGTCTTGGTCCAGGTGTGGTCCTGGTCCCCGTCCTCGTTCGTAGTGGACGACCAGGTCTTTTTGGTCAGGGCCGAATAGCGCTTGGTCTTCACCTTGTCCAGTCCCACATCGTCGTGGACCGTGACGGTGACCTTGATCCAGCCATTGTCCTTGTTGCTCCCGGACTCTCCCAGCTCGATGCTGATGGTCGGAGGGATCTTGTCCGGCTCGTTGGCCTCCTCGATGGCCGCTCCCCCGCACCCGCAAGCGATGGCACCGATCCCCCCGCCTATGACCGCCCCGATGCCGATCCAGATACTGCCGATCAATCCCCCGGCGATGGCGCAGACGCCCCCACCTATGGCGGCCTCGTAGCCGTCGATGCAATATCGGGAGGTGAAGTTGCCATCATGGGAACGGAACTCACCAACGTAGACGGTCTCCCCCTCCCTGTCCACGACCTCCAAGGTCCCGTTGCCCCCCACCGTCATGCTCTCCTGGGAAGCATTGTTCTTTACGGGGACGCTCCAATCGATCTCATAGACGTCCTCTGAGGAAACGGAGATGGTATAGTGTCCCTCCCCGTCCATGGTCCATTCGTTGTCCCCATAGCTGATATTGTATCGATGATAGGTGACGTTCATCTCTCCAACGTCGCACGCCCTGTGCCAGCCGATATCCGTCACCTGGGTGTAATGGGTTGATACGCTCATGCTCTCACGAACGTCGGAGCTGACCGTGAGGTCGGTCCAAGCCTCCACCTCAGTGTCCTTGATCAATGTGTAGTTCTTCACGAAGCATAGTTCCTGGGTCTCGTTCCTGTGACCGAGGTACTTTTGGTCCTCGGTGATGACAGTATAGCTGTAGGGCCCGACCTGTTCGATATTCGTGACGGTGGAGGAGGTGAAATTATAGTACTCAATATGGGATCCCAATTCCACTTCCGGGGGGTCCTCCTCGTACTCTCCCTCGATGACCTCGAAGCTCTCGCTGCCCAGGGTCTCTTCCTCGACCGTTATTGACAGCCCATGGTTGTGATAGGTCCGCTCATAGTCCAGGAGCATGTCGGACGCCCCGTCCGGGGAGGACAGGTTGATGTGTATGGAGTCCGACCATGTCGAACCGTTCAACCGCTCCCACACATACGTTCCCAGCCCCTCGTAATGGAAGGTCAGACCACCGATGTCCACTGCGAACCTGTGCACCGCGCTGACCTCGGTAGCATTGGGATCGCCCTCCGAGGACTGAAGGGTATGATCGGCGTCCAGAACGTCATAGCCCCATTCCAGGAATAGCACGTTGACCTTGGTCTGCACCATCTTGATGCCCTCGTGCACGTCGAAGTAAGGACCGCTGTTCACGGTGCCCGGGGTGGCGAAGTAGGCGTCCTGACCTCCGTTCCGGCACCAATCCTCCGAACCCTGCGTGTCATTGGACCCAGCATCCCGACCGATGGAGAATCCGCCTACCAGAGGCAGGCCGGAAGGGAAGCTGCCGTCATAATGGTCCCCCACGGACCATATCCCGGCTTCAACGGCCACATCATGAGCGCTCCCGGGGACGTACTCACCATCCGTGCACCAGCTGACGAAATCGACCACGCTGTCCCGGTCCATTTCCCCCTTGGACAGGGCCAGCTCCTCGTTC
>JAFGPG010000096.1 GCA_016926075.1 Methanomassiliicoccales archaeon | reverse complement strand
TCCATGGTAGGTGGTGGGTGAGGAGGGGGATGGTCCAGCCACCGTCATCCTGCCTCATGCTCAGGAGCCATGACATCCCCTTCTCGATCCTGCGATCGTCCTCGAGACCGGCTCTCAAGAACAGGGCGATCATCTCGCCCGTATAATAGGTGGCGTACTGCCCCCCGATCATCCCGCGGATGTCTCCTTCCGTGGTCTGGTATGAGAGGAGGTGTTCGGCCGCCCTTCCCACTGCCTCGTTGGAATTGTCGATTTCGTACCGATGGACCAGCCTTCGGAACTGCTTGAATGTGGTCACCAAGGTAGCATGGTCAGCCGGGTCTTTGCTTACAGGTGCATGCCATGACCCGTCCTCCTTCTGGGCAGCGAGTATCCTTCTGACATCAGCGCAGTTCAGCGCAGCCTCTCTCAGGTCCAGTTTACGGTCCAATAGATGCCTTTGGACGAAGGCCTTGACCACTGCGTCCTGGGAGGACAAGAGTCGTCTAGTGGGATCGCGTTCAAGTAGGCCGGCCCAATCCATGTACCTGAATTCGTATGAATGGTCATAACGATGGTGCCTCCGGACAGGGATGATCCGTTTTCATAGTGGAGGACGGTCCATTGGACAGGAATATATCCCGACCGATGATTTTAATGGCTGGCCATCGTCCCAGAACACGATCGGAGAAGCTTAGATTTATAGCATATATCCTTATTAAATATGTATTTTTTAGACGTATATATATTCATTAAATTTATTACTGTTGATATGTCTAATAAATTAATTTAAAAACAACAAACATCTATATGCTCCATCTTGTGGGTATGAGTGCGGTCCATCCAGAACGATGCCGTGCGGAGGACCTGCTCTTGATCGGAGATATCGGAATGGAATGTAGTGCCAACGGTCAGGCTTCCCGGCCTGACCTGTTCAAAGCCAAGCTGGAGAGACCATCAGGATTGTCGAGGAAGCTGGACGAGCAGCACATACCTGACCTGCGCGTGATCGCCGGGGCTGGTGAGCGGGAGCTGTACACCAGGGACCAGGCCGACGTCCCCCAGCTGCTCAAGGACGCTTTGATCGATTATCATCCGGAGGTCGTGGTACAGCCGTTCACCTATCAGGCTGTTGCGTCCATACTTGAGTTCGCCCGTGCCCATAACATTCCGGTCATCCCACGAGGCTCGGGTTCCTCTCCCTTCGGCGGTTCGATCCCGGTGAATGGGGGGTTAGTGATGGACGTCAGCACCTTGGACAGAGTGCTAGAGGTGGACGCCCAGCGTAAATTGGTGAGGGTGCAAGGTGGCTGCCGCTGGGCGGATGTGGACCATGCCCTCTCCCAGCATTCCTTGCGCCTGATCACCTGCCCCTCGAGCCGCTTCTCCACCGTGGCCGGGTGGATATGCGGGGGCGGTTACGGGGTGGGGTCCCTGGGCGGTGGGCATCTCAGGGACATCACGACCTCGCTCAAGCTGGCCACCACCAAGGGCATCGTCACCCTTCAGCCTTCGCAGGAGGAGTTCCGAGCCGTGTTCGGCAGCGAAGGACAGCTGGGAGTGGTGCTAGAGGCCACATTGCGTGTCAAGGGGAAGGACCGTTCTTCCCGACCGCATCTCGTGATCCTCAAGGATTTGGAGAGGGCGATGGACCTGGCAGCGTCGATACGCTCCCTGGACCCCCTTCCCGAGGACCTCATATACTTCTCCCCCGGCAAGTTGCGACATGCCAATGAGCTCCTGGGCAGTGAGCATTTCCGCACCGGGCATGCTTTGTTGGTCACATCAAGCGACGAGCGTTCGGAAAAGGGACTGTGCAAGCTTTTTTCCTCCTCGGGGGTTCAGGAGGGGGAGGGGTACCAGGCCCGTTTGCTGTGGCACGAGCGCTACTTCCCCATGAAGCTACGCCGTCTGGGCCCCGGGATGCTGGGGTCGGAGGTGCTCGCCCCGACGGCCCACCTCGGGCGGATATTGCAGCGGGCCGAGGACCTCTGCCAGGAGTTCGCCCTGGACCCCTTGCTGGAGGTCCATTTCCTGCAGGGACCGGAATCGCTGCTGCTGTGTTACTATCTCACCGACCAGACCAATCAGTCCCTGTACACCCTGGACGCGGCCAAGTCCATGATCGTCACCTCCTCGCTCATGGAGCTTGGTGCGAGACCATATTCCCTTGGGGTATGGAACAACTCATTCTCCGACCGATGGCCTCGGGAGGAGATGGAACGGTTGAGGAAGGCCAAGGAGGAGCTGGACCCCTCTGGCATCATGAACCGGGGCAAGTACCTTGCCCTGAAAGGCCGAATGTTCGGCGGTGCCGGCGTGATCTTCTCCCCGAAGGGCTCTGGTCTGGGCTTCGATGTCATGGCCAGGATGCATGCCCCGATCGCGCCCTTCCTGCGTTCCCTCTCCGCGTTCTCCCGTCGTGTGATGGCCCCCAAGGCCGTGGACCCCCTGGTGCGTGTCGCCAACCAATGTTCCATGTGCGGGGCGTGCATCAGCGTGTGCCCCGCTTACGCCCTGACCAAGGACGAGAGGGTCACCGCTCGCGGCAAGCTGCTCACGGCCAAGGCCATGGCCGAGGGTGGAGAAGTGGGCAGGGAGCATGCCCATCGCACCTTCCTATGCATGAGATGCAAGGCCTGCGAGCAGGTCTGCCAGTCCCGGCTGGAGCTCATCCCTGCCTATGAGGTCCTCGAGGACAGGTTGGAGAAGGTGCACGGGAAGGACCACGTGGAGATCGAACGTTTCGTGCGGATGGCGGAGGCCAGTGCTCACTACGAGGAGATGGTCTCCCGCGGGCTGGTGCTGGGAGCGCCGAAGAACAGCATGGGGGGTGAACGCCGTGTATGAGCGGTATCATATCAAGGTCGCCCCTACACCGGGGCGTCACAGGCCGGTGCCCAGGTTCGTGGTCCAGCGGGCGGCCAACTGCATCAACTGCGGGAAGTGCGAGCGGGCCTGCGTGTACGGGGCGCACAAGCGGGAACCGACGGACCCCAGGGAGATGGCCGAGCCGAACAGCAACCTGTGCAAGAACTGCTTCCGATGCGTGGTGGACTGTCCCCAAAGGGCGCTCAGCATCAAGGTCAACGAGGAGTACAGAGCGTTGGGAAAGGACCTGTGGACCCCTCAAAGGATCACCACCATATGGAACGAGGCGGAGAGCGGTGCCATCCCCGTGCTGGGAGCCGGCTATCGCGGCGATTTCGCCGGGCCGGGCTTCGATGCCATGTGGACGGACATGTCCGAGATCGTGCGGCCCACCCGGGACGGCATACACGGCCGGGAGTCCATATCCACCAACGTGGACATCGGACGCAAGCCGCCATTGCTGAGCTTTGACGGGAAGGGGAAGCTGCTCACGACCATGGGGGTCATGATCGACCTGCCGGTGCCCTTCCTGCTGGATGTCTCCCGTTTGAATGTGACGAGCAACATCCTGAGAGGGATGGCCGCGGCGGTGAGGGACCTGGGAACCCTGCTCGTCCTGAGGGCGGATTCCATCAACTATCTGGATGGGACGATACCGGCGGGGATGATGGTACCGGTCATCACCAACGTCCGGGACATGGACCGAATATCGGGCGAGGTGCGTCTGGTGGAGGTGGAGCATTCCTCGGCCTGGCGCGCCGATGTCCAGGGGCTGAGGGACCGGAGGCCCGGGTCGCTGGTCGGCGTCCGGGTGCGGTCCTCTACCGAGCTGGAGTTCGAACTGGACGATCTGGCGAGGGAGGTCGACGTATTGCATGTGCTGTTCGACGAGAACGGAAGGGACGGGGACGGTACCTATGTCAGGGACTCGCTGCGCGCAGCGCACCGTCACCTGGTCTCCTCTGGGCTGAGGGACCAGATCACCATTCTTTCCTCCGGAGGGCTGGCCGCAGCGGAGATGGTGCCCAAGAGCATCATATGCGGGGCGGACGCGGTGACCTTGGAGACCGCGTTGCTGGTGGCCCTTGGCTGCCGGGCCTGTTCCACCTGCAACGAGGACTGCCCATCGGACCTCGAAGGATCGCCCGGGGACTATGTCCAGCACCGGGTGACCAACCTGTGCAGCTCCTGGCGCGATCAGATTCTGGAGATGCTCGGGGCCATGGGCATAAGGGATGTCAGACGCCTGCGCGGGGAGACCGGGCGGGCCATCTTCCAGGAGGACGCCCATCGGGATGCCTTCCAGGGGATAGAAGGGGGCGAGAGAATTGAGTGACGATCATCTGGTCTGTGTGCCGGAGACCACCTGGGTGCCCTCGGAGAAACTGAAGTTCATCAACCGTTATGTGGTGGAGCGTAAGGACACATGCATCTCCTGCGGGCTGTGCGAGACCCTGTGCCCCTACGGGGTGCATCGGAGGATGGAAGGTCATGTCAAGATCCTTCCCCCCTACCACCGGTTGTGCATAGGGCCGTCCTGTGCCAGCAACGACTTCTATTGCGTCTCGCACTGCCCAACATCCTCCTTGAGCGTGAGGAACAGCGAGACCTTCAGCGCCCTGGGCGACGTGCGTTGGACCACGGACATGATCCTGGCCACATGGCAGATGGCGGAGACCGGAGAATCTCTACCATTGGACCATCCCGGGAACGTCGGGAGCTCGGGAGGGGGTTTCGATCGTCTCAACTTCAAGCGGGGTCCGGTTCCCGATACCATCGACTACTCGGAGTTCGACATGGTCATCGATCTCGATCGGAGGGGCGGTGAACGAAGGCGCATCTCCATACCGGTGTACGGTGGTGGGATGTCCTATGGCTCGGTCTCCCTGCACACCATGGTGGCCAGGGCCAAGGCCTGCCGGGCCTGGGGGACCTATACCTGCACCGGGGAGGGTGGCTAT
This sequence comes from Methanomassiliicoccales archaeon, assembly GCA_016926075.1. Lineage (GTDB taxonomy): Archaea > Thermoplasmatota > Thermoplasmata > Methanomassiliicoccales > UBA472 > UBA472. The sequence continues at coordinate 10,641 of JAFGPG010000096.1, read as the reverse complement.
CCCAAGGAGCTTATCCCCTATAGGGAGAACGTGGTGACCCAGATCGCCACCGGCCTCTTCGGGGTGAGGGAGGAGACCATCAAACGGGCGCCGATGGTGGAGTTCAAGTACGCGCAGGGTGCCAAACCCGGGTTGGGAGGTCATCTCCTGGGGGACAAGAACACCCCGCTGGTGGCCAAGATGAGGGAGGCGGTGCCCAACACCTCCCTCTTCTCTCCCTTCCCGTTCCATAGCGTGTACTCCGTCGAGGACCACAAGAAGCATCTGGACTGGATCGCCTCCATCAATCCCAAGGCCTTGCTCTCGGTCAAGGTCTCCACACCCAATGACGTGGAGATGGTGGCCATCGGCTCCTACTACGCCGGCGCGCACATCGTGCATCTGGACGGGGGGTACGGAGGGACAGGCGCGGCACCGGAGATCGCCAAGAAGAACATCGCCATGCCCATCGAGTACGCCATACCCAAGGTGCACAGGTTCCTGAGCGACGAGGGGGTGCGGGAAAATGTGACACTGATAGCCAGTGGCGGCATCCGCACGGCCTTGGACGTGGCCAAGGCCATCGCCCTGGGGGCGGACGGGGTGGTCATCGGTACCGCTGAGCTGGTGGCCTTGGGTTGCGTGCGCTGCGGTAACTGCGAGTCCGGAAGGGGCTGCCCCAGAGGCATCGCCTCCACCGATCCGGTACTCTATCTGCAGTTGGACACCGATTGGGGGGCGCAGCGCATCATCAACCTTCTATCGGCCTGGCGCAAGCAGTGGTGCCATCTGCTGGCCTCCTTAGGCATGAGCGGCATCTCCGAGCTGAGGGGGCGTACGGACCTGCTCCGTTACGTGGGGGGGAAGGAGGTGTTCTCGTGACCTTCGATGCCCTGAGGATACTGGAGGGGAGGAGCTGGATGCGGGAATGCCGCCCCCGGCTCTCCCGTTCACAGATGGAGGCGGAGGGGGGGTGCGGCGTGGTCGGCCTGGCCGCCTCCGTAGCTCTCCCGGGCCGCCACATCCTGGAGCCCCTGATGCAGATGCACAACCGCGGGAACGGCAAGGGGGGCGGCATCGCCGCGGTGGGACTGGAACCCGTGCAGATGCGCGTTCCCAGGGAGGTGCTGGAGGACCATTACCTGGTGCAGGTGGCCTACCTGGACCCCTCCTTCCGTCGGGAGCTGGAAGCGGAGTTCATCGACGACCGTTACGAGGTGCATACTCGCTACCAGGTGGAGGAGAGCGAGGACCCTCTGGTCCTGGCCGCCCTTCCGGTGCGTCCGCCGCAGGTGTGGCGCTATTTCTGCCGGGCCCGCCCGGAACGGCTGGACGCCTTTATCGTGGAGAGGGGGCTGCAGGGCCTGGACCGCCGCAGGGCGGAGGACGAGTTCGTGTACCAGACCAGCTTCGCCATCAATCACCAGTACTATGTACGGAAGGACATGAGGGCCTTCGTTATGTCCCATGGCCGGAACATGATCATCATGAAGGTGGTGGGGTACGCGGAGGACGTCATCCACTTCTATCGCCTGGAGGAGGTCACCGCCCACGTGTGGATCGGCCATCAGCGCTATCCCACCAAGGGAAAGGTCTGGCATCCGGGAGGGGCCCATCCCTTCATGGGCCTGGACGAGGGACTGGTGCATAACGGGGACTTCGCCAACTATCATTCCGTGAACGAGTACCTCATGCAGAAGAACGTGGTGCCCCTGTTCCTCACGGACACCGAGGTCTCCGTTCTGCTCTTCGACCTGCTCAATCGGACCTACGGTTACCCGCTGGAGTACATCATCGAGGCCCTGGCCCCGACCACGGAACGGGACTTCTACAACCTTCCGGAGGAGAAGAAGCCGGTGTACCAGGCCATTCAGCGCACCCATGTCCACGCCTCCCCGGACGGCCCCTGGTTCTTCATCATCGCCCGCAACTGCTTCTACGAGGACCGATATCAGCTCATCGGGATCACCGATACCTCCATGCTTCGACCCCAGGTCTTCGCCCTGGTGGAGGGGGAGGTGCAGATCGGGCTCATCGCATCGGAGAAGCAGGCCATCGATGCCGCGCTCCGCTCCATCTCCCACGACCATCCCTCCGTACCTCGGCAGGCGGACGCCTATTGGAACGCCCGCGGTGGTAGCCATACCGACGGGGGGGCCTTCATCTTCTCCCTGAGCAAGAAGGGGGGCGGGATGGAACTGGAGTGCACCAACAAGTTCTCAATACCTATCCACCTGGAGCTGGGGTATGACCGGTCGGAGGACCTGGTCCTGGCCGAGCCCCTGGCCCCCAACGGTTGCGACCGGTCGGTGGAAGGCAGGGCGGATGAGGTCTTCCAGAGATTCCTGTCCACGCTGCCCACGATCGATGCCACCGCATTCCAGAAGGCCGCCGCCCTGCAGAGGCTGTTGTGTGCGACGGTGGCCCGTGCCAGACGCAGCGAGGCGGACCTGAGGGAGATGCTGAGGTTCCTGACCCAAATCCTGGACCGTCATTACTCCAGCGGAGGTCTTAGGCGCAGCCGCATCAACGACAAGGCGATGGAGGCGGTGAACCTGATACTGCGTTCCGTACCCCGGACACCGGGCAACGGCATGAGATTCTGTCTGGTGGACCGGGACGATCGCTCCTCCATCCCCATCGGTATCGGGGAGGGAGGGGTGCTGGTGGTGGACTGCCGCGGCTTCCCCATGGAGGGGCCGGAAGGGCCGTCCTTCGCGATCTGCGACGCCTACGAGAAGGGATGGCGGCACGTGGTGCTCTTGGACGCGCATGGACAGCGCTTCTTCGGCTGTGGCCTGGGGCCGGGGTCGCAGGGCATGAAGATAGAGGTCTTTGGCACACCGGGGGACTACCTGGCCTCCGGTCTATCAGGGGCGGAGGTGGAGGTGCACGGCAACGCCCAGGACCAGCTGGGACAGATCATGGCCGCCGGGAAGTTGATCGTCCACGGGGATGTCGGTCAGACCTTCATGTACGGGGCCAAGGGTGGCGAGGCCTATGTTCTTGGGAACGCCGCCGGGAGGCCGTTGATCAACGCCGTTGGCACACCGAGGGTGGTCATCAACGGCACCTGCCTGGACTACCTGGCGGAATCCTTCATGGCCGGGGACCCCCTGAACGGTGGAGGCTTCGTCATCCTCAATGGCATCACCTTCGATGCCCAAGGCGGGGTGGTGGACCTGTCCATCCCCTACCCGGGAGGGAACCTGTTCTCCCTGGCCTCCGGCGGGGCCATTTATATTCGGGACCCCAAGCGCATGCTCACCGAGGACCAGCTCAACGGCGGTCGGTTCGGGAGGATGACCGACAGCGACTGGGAGACCATACTGCCGTATCTGCGGGAGAACGAACGGTTGTTCGGTATCTCCGTGGAGGACTGCCTGTTAAGGGTCGGTGGAAGGGCACTGCCCCCCCGTAAGGTCTATCGGAAGATCCATGTCTCATCCGCCCGCTCGGCCGGGGAGGACTCCCTGGATGATGAGATCTGAGGGCGGGCCCCGTGGACATTGTGTCAGATGCCTGCTCTGGGGAGGCCGGTCTCCCGTTCCTCACGTTCAAGGTCGACAACAAGCTTTTTCTCATCGTAGGGACAAGTAATCATAAGGAGGCGATGAATGTACACTTACAATCTGTTGGTGACCTTTCACCAGAATCAGAGAGGGCATGCCGAGCAGGAGGTCCGGGACCGCATGAAGGACCTGGGTGTCTTCCTGGAGGAGCTTAGTCTCTGCGATGTGGAGGGCGTATTCCTGGTCCAGGCCGGGGGTGACGCCAAGGTGCTGGTATCCCAGCTCAAGCGCATGTGCAAGGAGGACCCCGCTCAGTTCCTCTATACCCATCACTGGGTGCCCATAGAGCGTTGGGTGCCATCGAACCTCCGGGAGATGAAGGACGCGGTCATCGAGCTGGCCCGGGGCATCGGTCCGGATGAGAGCTGGATGATGCATCTGCATAAGCGGCACGTGGTAATGCACCACGACGACCTCATCACCGAGCTCACCGACCCCATCAACCTGGGCAGGGTGGACCTGGAGGACCCGGACAAGATCGTGGCCGTGGAGGTATTGGGGGGCATGACCGGCCTCTCCTTGCTCACCAGGCACGAGATGCTGGACGTGAACAAGGTGAGGGTGGTATCAGGAGCGGGGAAGGTCTGAGGGGACATCGCGATCTCCTGGTTCGATAGCGTCGGCTATGTCATGTTGACCCTCCATGTTATTGATGAGAACGTTGTACTGGGGGCTTGCGCTTCTGGGACGAGCGGCCTCTGACATTCGATGACATGTCGTAGGGGGGACCTTCCGAGGAGAGGACCTAATGATGGTACGTCATCGCCCAGGGACCGTAACCTTTAAAATGGAGGTAGAAATCTCCCGCATCCCATGGTATCCCCTCAAGTGGAGAAGCTGTTCGCCGCCATGGTGAGGGCCGGAGCGACCTCCGAGGACAAGGCCGTCAGCGCCGAGAAGGCCACCTCCCTGTCCAAGCTGCCCAAGGCCCAGTGCATGAACGCCATACAGGAACTGAAGAAGGTCGGCGTCCTGAAGGAGAAAAGAAGGAACAAGGCCGTCGATTACTATCTGGTCAAGACCGCACTGTGACAGTGTCTGGGGATGCCCGGCATCCTTCGGGCTGCCATCGATGGAAAGGGACCGAGGTTCTTTCACCCTCGATCTCCTTCCCGGTACCGACCTCTGCCGGGAAACGTTTCTCAACGAAAGGATTATCATTCCATCCGACATGCCAATGGCTGTGATGGACGAGATAGAGATGGCCGCAAGGAAGGCCAAGGAGGCCTCCTACCGGTTGCAGAGCCTCATGCAGGCCGTCAGGAACGAGGCCTTGGAGGAGATAGCCTGCGCCCTTCAGGAACGCGCCGGGGAGGTCGTCGACGCCAACCAGGCGGACCTCCGGGAGGCGGAGGGGGCCGGACTGAGCAAGGTGCTGGTCAAGCGTCTTCGTTACGACAGGGAGAGGATTGAGGAGTCGGTGCGCTCCCTTCGCTCATTGCAGAGGCAGGAGGACCCCATCGGCAAGGTCGTCTCATGCATGGAGCTTGACGAGGGGCTGGTGCTGGAAAGGGTCACCTGCCCCATAGGGGTCATCGGGGTCATCTTCGAGTCCCGGCCGGATGCCTTGGTCCAGATCTCCTCGCTCTGCCTGAAATCGGGGAACGCGGTCATCCTCAAGGGGGGGTCCGAGGCCCACCGCACCAATAGGATACTGACCGATGTCATCGTCAAGGCGGTGACCGACCTGGACCAGCGTTTCGAGGGTGCCGTCCAGCTGCTGTCCACCCGGGAGGAGATCGAGCGTCTGCTCTCCCAGGACCGCTACGTGGACCTGGTCATCCCACGCGGCTCCAACCAGCTGGTCAGGTATATCAAGGAGCATACCAAGATCCCGGTGCTGGGGCATGCCGATGGCATCTGCCATACCTACGTGGACCAGTCGGCGGACCTGGAGATGGCCCTGCGGGTCTGCATGGACGCCAAGTTGCAGTACCCGGCGGTGTGCAACGCCATGGAGACCCTGCTGGTGCACGAGTACGTGGCCCTCAGCTTCCTGCCGCCCATGGCCGAGGCGTATCGCAGGGCGGGCGTGGAGCTGAGGGGGGACGGGTCCGCCCGGGGCATCGTGGAGATGGAGGAGGCCACGGAGGAGGACTGGGGGACGGAGTACAACGACCTTGTGCTATCGATCAGGGTCGTCCCCTCCCTGGACGAGGCCATCGCCCACATCAACCGCTACGGGTCCCATCATACCGATGCCATCATCGCCTCCGACGAGCGCAACGCCCAGCGCTTCCTGGAGGAGGTCGATTCCTCCTCGGTCATGTGGAACTGCTCCACGCGTTTCTCTGACGGCTATCGGTACGGGTTGGGAGCGGAGGTGGGCATCAGCACCAACAAGACCCACGCCCGGGGGCCGGTGGGCCTCGAGGGCCTCACCATATACAAGTACCGCCTGAGCGGCTCCGGCCACATCGTGGCCGATTACTCGGGGGAGAACGCCAGGGCCTTCACGCACAGGAAGGTCCTATGAGGGACATCAGCGTCACCCGGGCAGTCATCAAGATCGGCACGAACACGATATGCGGTCCGGACGGACAGGTCGACTCCGCGTATCTGGACGCCATCGCCCGCCAGGTGGTGGAGCTGGAGAGGATGGGCGTGCAGTCCATCATCGTGACCTCGGGCGCCATAGGCTCCGGCAGCGGGGAGCTCGGTCTGGACGGCGTGCAGAAGGACATCCCGCAGAAGCAGGCCTGCGCCGCCGTGGGCCAGGCCGCCCTCATGCTGACCTATCGGGAGGTTTTCGCGCGTTATGGAAGGTCTGTGGGCCAGCTTCTGCTCACCTACGATTCCTTCTCCGACCGCAAGGTGTACCTCAACCTGCGGAAGACCGTGGACACCCTGTTCGGTCTGGGGGTCATTCCGGTCATCAACGAGAACGATGTCATCTCCACCGACGAGATCGGCGAAACCTTCGGTGACAACGACAAGCTATCGGCGCTCGTGGCCAGCAAGGTGGACGCTGACCTGCTGATAATGCTCACGGACGTTGACGGGCTGTACGATCGCAATCCGGATACGGACAGGGACGCACGCCTCATCGAGACGGTGGACGAGATCACCAAGGACATCGAGATGATGGCCGGGGATGGGAAGAGCGGACGGTCCAAGGGGGGCATGAGGAGCAAGATCAATGCCGCCCGCATCGTCATGGGTTCCGGTTGCAACGCGGTCATCGCCAGGGGTCGGGAGGAGGACGTGGTGATGCGCATCGTGAAAGGGGAGCCCATCGGAACGCTGTTCTCGGCCAGGTCCCTCTACACCAACCGCGAGCGCTGGATATTGTACGCCAGCCCCAGGGGGAAGGTCATGGTGGACGAGGGGGCGGAGAGGGCCCTGAGGGAGGGCGGCAGCCTCCTTCCCTGCGGCATCACCGCCGTGGAGGGCCGCTTCAAGGTCGGTGACGTGGTACGCCTAGGCACCTTCGCCAAGGGCGTGGTCAACTTCCCCTCCGGGGAGATCATGCATCTCAAGGAGGAGTGCGAGAAGGAGAAGAGGAAGGGTAACGGCAAGGTCCACAACGGTTCCGTGGTCGTGGACCACTGTAACATAGTCTTCCATTCCTGAAAAAATATAAAGGGGGAGGGTGAGTGGTTTTCAGAGCCCCAGCCCCTTGCGCTTGGCCTCGATGTGCTGGTGTATGCCCTCCGCGGCCTTCACCGCGTCCCGCTCCACGTTCAGCAGGCCGCCGGTGATCCCTCTTATGTCCTCTGTCAGGAGCTTCACCAGGTTGGGGGCGCCGGTGACCGGGGGCACGGGGTTCACGTAGGTGTACAGGCCGAAGGCCAGGGCGAAGATGGCATCGATCGTGGCCTTCTGCTCCATATACTCCGGGGCGCAGGCGGCCATGGGCAGGTCGGGGACGGGCACCCCGCCCAGAGCCTCGCTCACCATGCATATGAGGTCGGCCAGGCGCCCAGTGTCGGTGCAGGTGCCGAAGCTGAGCACCGGGGGCGTTCCCAACGCCTTGCAGACCTCCTGCAGTCCAGGACCGGCCTTGTGCACGGCCTCGGGAGAGCAGAGCCCGGCCACCTGCAGGGCGGCGTTCCCGCAGCCTAGGGACAGCACCAGTATGTCCCTCTTGATCAGCTCCTCGGCCACCTTGACGGTGTGCACGTCCTGCCCGTGGTCCCGCAGGGTGGTGCAGGAGACGAGGCCGACCACCCCCCGGATCGCCCCGCCCTTGATGGCGTCCAGAAGGAGGTGAGAGTGCCTCCCAATGCGGCCAGTATGTTCTCCTCCAACAACCCCCAGCAGATCATGGACATGTTCCGGGAATGCCCCTACTTCGCCCACGGCTTCACCATATCCGGCCGCAGCAACCTGTGCCTGATCTTCGCCAGCGAGAACATATCGACCCTGGAGGCCATCGTCAACGGTCATATTCGCCCCAACAGATGGGTGACCGCGGTGGACTTCAACATCATGATCGGTTCGGAACGGCCCTTCATTATCCCCACCTCCCTGGTGTTGGAAAGGAGGGAGGGTTCGCCGTGCGGCAATCCGTTCGGATGCCGAGAATGCAAATCGTTCAAGGAGAAGAGGTGCATGGGCTGTCCGTCCACCGGCCAATATCAGGGCCATTTCTTCGTGACCGTCGATCAGCTGGGCTCCGCCGGGCAGAAGGTCAGTTCGAAACGCGCCCCTCCCCGGGGGTCGTTGCGGGCCGATATGTCCCCCCCGTAGCGTTCCATGGTGCGTTTGACCAGATAGAGCCCGAGACCGGTGCCCTTGGTCTCCCCGAAACCCACCCCTTCTTGGAAGATGCGGCTCAGTTGGTCCTCGGAAATGCCCTTGCCGTCGTCGTGGACGGAGAGGTGTACCTTTCCCTCCGTCATCCGGATCGTGAAGTCCATCCTCTGCGCCTTGCCGTGCCTCTTGGCGTTGCGTGCCAGGTTCTCGATGATGGCGTTGAGACCTGGGTCGGCCAGCACTATGGCGTCCCCCTCCACGGAAAAGGCGATCTCCAGGGGGGGCAGCACTGTGCGAATGACCTGGGCCAGACTGGTGGCGGTCATGTCGCTGCGGGAGAGCAGGAAGCAGTCCAGGTCCCTCATCTGGGATATGATGCTCTGCATGCGCTGTAAGGAGGCCTCGGCCCGGTCCAGGTCCCTTTCCCGTCCGTGGGCCTTGAACAGGTCCAGGGAGGAGCTGATGATGAGCAGCTCGTTGGCGATGTCGTGACGCAGGATCTTGTTGGCCACCCCCAGGGACTCGGACAGCTGGGAGAGATTGTTGCGGGATTGGTTCAGCTCCCGCATGTGGCGCACGTTGGAGAGGGCCATGTCCAGGGCGTCTGGTATGGTCAGCAGGAAGGGCAGGGCATCGTCCAGGTCCTTGGTCTCCTTGACCCCGTCCACCAGGAGCAGGCCGATACGTTTTCCCTGGCTCTTCAGTGCCAGGGCGAAGCCCTTCTTGGAAGGGAGGAGCTTGATCAGCTGGTCCGTCAACAGGCGTGCCTCCGCCGTCCACGGTCCTGTGTCCCCCATCGCCGGTAATCTTGTCCTCCCTTCCGGTATGAAGCCTATCCTTTCAGAGCGTAGCGTTCCGGCTACGGTGTCCAATACCGCACGCAGGGCGGTCTCCTCGTCCTCCGCCCTCTGCAGCGTGTGTAGAAGGTCGAGGAAGAAAGGATGACGGTTGCTATGCTCCGGCTCGTTCATGGGAACGGGCGAGCGAGCGTCTTCGGACTATAAAAGAATTACAAGTTCAGTGAACGTTTCCGTAATCGATGAGGGGGCCGAAACAGCCGTTCGGGTCCGATCCCGTATCGATGGAAGGGGGTCTTCGGCTCTAAAGCCCATGCGTTGAAGAAGGGGGAGGGTCGGACCGGGGGCATCGGACATGCGATCGCCCTGAGCGTTGCTGGTCCTGTGGAGGTCATCCGCGCCGATGGGGCTTGGATGGTCAGGGAAAGGGTGCGGAAGTGGCCCAAAGGTCCTTAGGGGGCGGGTGGGGCGTCGTTCGTCCTGCGCTTGGCCCTGGCCCTGGCCCAGATGACCAGGAAGGCCGGTAGTACGAACACCGAGGCTATGAAGCTGTAAGCGATGGCTATGGCGGTGATCAGGCCGAACTGCTGGATGGGGGGGAGAAGGGAGAATGCGATGATGCCGAACCCGACGATGGTGGTCATGGCCGCACCAAGTAGGGATACCCCTGTCCTGCCCACGGCGTTGTCCACCGCGGTCTCTATGTCCTCATGCTCGTGTATCTCCTCCACGAAACGGTGGGCCACGTGTATCCCATAGGTGATGCCCATACCCACTGTGAGGGAGGCGATCATGAGGGTCATGACGTTCATAGGTATGCCCGCGATGTACATGGTACCCCACATCCAGACCACACAGAGGACCACTGGGATCGTGGCCAGGGCCCCAAGGACGAAGGAGCGGCGCAGGAGCCACATGACCACGGTCAGTATGAGCAGGGAGGCCAACAACGTGGTGATAAGGGACTGGCTCTGGCTGGTGTTGAGCTCGTCCAGTATCATCTCCATCATGATGATGTCCCCGGTGACCACCGCGGTGGATCCCAGTTCCTGCACCGGCCGCATCGCGGACTGCAGGTCCGCGGTCAGTTGCTGAATGGCCTCGCCCTCCAGGTTGGGGTCGATGTTGACGATGAGCACGGCACTATATCCGTCCTGGTCGGGGACCATCACCTGGACCATGCTGGCAACGGACTCGCTATTGCTGTAGAGCGATCCTATCAGCATGTTCATCTCTGCGTAGGTCGCGGTGGGACGGATGTGCGCCGTGCCGTTGGAACGCTCGAAGACCCCGTCGTACATCAGGGCGAACGTGGCGTTGTAATTGGGGTCGGTGTAACCGAGTCCGGTGGAGTTGGTGGCGAAGTCGTACATCACGGAGAGGAAGGAGTCCACATCCGCGTTCTCCCCCGTCATTAGCACACCGTTCATGTCCGCCATTTCTATGATGGCCGATTCCAGGGATGCAACCGTGGCAGAATCGGTGAGATTGCCCTTGACCAATATTTTCGCCGAGGAGCCACCGGTGATGTTGAACTCGTTGGTAAGGAACTTTATGTCCTTGGCCACGTCCATCTCCTCGGGCAGGAAATCGTT
>JAFGPG010000095.1 GCA_016926075.1 Methanomassiliicoccales archaeon | reverse complement strand
TCAGCAATCTCTCCCTTACCATGGGCAACAGCAGCCTGGCCTCCATCATCAGCTCCTCCGGCAGGCCCAGAAAATCGGCGACGGAGCGGTCCTTCGCCGCGACCGACCCCTCGTCGACGCAACGCCCCTCCGTCTGATTGGGGCAGGAGGAGCAAATGTCATCGCAGAAGGGGGAGAGGTGGACAATGGCCCCCTCGTCAGAACTCATCAATGAGATCACGCTCTCCATGTTGCTCACGAAACGCCTATCATAGCCCAGGCCTGTAAATGTCTGTACGCAGAGCAGGTGGTGATGTCGCAGCCGCAACTCCCTCATAGGCTCTCTTCGTCCTGTATCTGGCATACCACCTGGGCCAGCTTCCCCGCGCAGTCCCTCCACTTGTAAAGGGAATTGACGATTGCGGGGGTCCTCTCCGGCGGCAGGTCCCTGAGCTTTATCTGATCGATGAGACGATCGTAGAAGTTCACCAGATCGAAGATGGTCCAGGTCTCCTTGCATATCACCGGGTAGTTCTCCACCGTAACCAACTGCTCCAGCCACAGAAGCTCCTTGTCCATGTCCTTGTAGGCCAGTCCGGCCATGGACGATCCACCTATGTCATGCCCGACATCGTAGAAGTCCTTGCGCTTAAGGGCGGTCTGCAGTTTGCGCAGGTCCCTCCTGGTGGCGCGACAAAGTTTTATCGCTCGGTCTATGTCCAATCTCCTACCTCCTCATCGCATTACTAGACGGTGCCCCATCATCAAAATATCGATATTCCTGCCTGGCGGACCGCGGTTTTTTTTCGGAAGGCGAGAGCCGCCCTCCCGGAGACCAACAATACCTGACCGATATCCCTCCCATAGATTTGCGGGTAGGCGCATCACAGGATGCATCATTGTGAGGGGGATCCTGAGGAGGGTCCCTCTCATAGCAATGACAAGATGCCCACGACCAACCCCACCACGGTGGCCATCAAGGCGCACATGGAGACGATCGTGTGTGCCCTCCTGATGCCCTGGGCCGCATCCTTCCGTATGGAACGCCGTCCCATGTACGCCCCCAGCATCAACAGGGACACCGAGATGAGGCCGATGCCCAGGACCAGGGGGGTATGGCCCCCATATACCGAAGGCACGGTCACCGAGGCCGTTCCCAATGCCGTGAAGGCGGTCCCTGTCCAACCCAGTTTGATGTGCCATCCCCGAACCCCGTCCCTGTTCTTCGTTCGAACGATCGCCATGGATATGAGCAGCGATCCCGAGCCGATGCCCATGGCCACTGTGTAGAAATATAGGGACCAGCGGTCCTCCGAGGAACCACCTTTGTCCATCTCTACGGACCCCATGCCCCCCTGGTCAGGCATGACCGCGGGGTCGAACACCGACCCGGTGGCCCAAATGACCTTCAGCCTGCCCACCGAGGGGATGTCATGATCGTAAGCATCCCCGGTCACCAAGGCCCTGCCGAACTCCACGGTCACGTGCCCATCCCCGCTGCTCGCTCCGAACCCCAGCAGGTCGTCGGTGCCCCCCAGGTCGATGTCCAGATGTATGGGGCCGAAGCTGCCGGTGCAGAACAGGTCGTAGACCATGGCCTCACCGGACCCGTTCACCCAACCGATGACCATGTCCGCGCCTTCCATGAGCATGACCGGTTCGAAGCCGATGGCCACATAGCCAGTGGTGCGCCCCACCATGCCGAAGCGCACCTCCTCGCCCTCCACCTCCCAATGGAGCTCGAACTGACCGTCGGAGAAGGTGGCATGGTACGAGTACTCCCCGCTGGCTATGGTCCCGTCGAACGCCCTGGATGACCCCTCCCCCACCAAGCCCATGGGGATTATGGAGGAGATGATGAGAAGTAGGGACAACAGGACGGTCGGAGAGATCATCCTACGGCTCGCTAAGTAAGGCAACACCGGACCACCACTGCCACGCCCATTCCCATCTGACCCTACCCCTCGGATGGGACCGTGCACAGCTCCCATTAGGCGCCCGTGACGAAAATACTTTCCAGGACGATCGGACAGGCCATCCATCTCAACCCAGGAACCGACCGTTCTGATAGATAAGCTCGTCATCGGCGTAGATGCGCCCGCCGTCCCTCATGTCACACAGCATGTCCCAGTGAATGGATGAGCTGTTCACACCCAGGGCCTCCGGTAACGAACGGCCGATGGCCAGGTGAACGGTGCCTCCGATCTTCTCGTCGAAGAGCATGTTACGGGTGAACCTCGTTATGCCGTAGTTGGTCCCGATGCCGATCTCCCCCACCCGGGAGGCCCCTTCGTCCACGGTCAACAGCTGCTTCAGGATGTCCTCCCCCTTGGCCGCCGAGGACTCCACGACCACGCCCTTCTCGAAGACCAACCGGATGTCCTCCACCTCCCGGCCGAAGCTGATGCCCGGAAAGGAGAAGCGTATCCTGCCCTGAGCGCTGTCCTCGAGAGGGCTGGTGAACACCTCCCCATCCGGAAAGTTCTGTAGGCCGCAGCAGTTGATCCACTTCCTGCCTTCGATGCCCAGGGTCAGGTCGGTGTCCTTGGAGAGCACGCGTAGTTCCCTCTTCCCCTCCAACATCCTGCAAAGGGTCTCCTGCTCCTCGGCCACCCGTTGCCAGGCGGACACCGGATCCGGCTGGTCCAGAAGGCATGCCTTGTAGACGAACTCCTCATACTCGGCCAGGGACATGGACGCCTCCTGGGCCGAGGCGTCGGTGGGGAACTGAGCACCGCACCAGCGCAGCTCCCCCCTGCCCTCCCTCTGACTGAAGATCTCCTGTATCTCAGCACTGCTCCTGACCCGTGCACCGATCCTGGACACCTCCACATTGGAGTATATCCTGGTGTTACTGTTGCCCCACAGGCTGACGAACACGTCCGCCCTCTCCGCCGCCAGGCGCATGATGGGCGGCTCATAAAGAAGTTGGGCCTGGGAACCGCGCCTAAGCAGGATCTCCCGCAACGTCTGGTCGGTGATCATGGTCTGGGGATGCGCTCCCAGGTCCACCACCTCCTTGAACAGGGCCTTTAGGAGAGGTAAGGTGTCCACCTCCCCTGACAGGAAGACCAGCTCCCCTTCCTCAATTCTAAGGCTGTAACGCGCCAGTACGCGGGCCATGGCCTCGATCCGTTGGTCCATGAGAACAGGAACGGTCGCGTCGATAAATCCTTTTCCGGTTGTGTGAAATCCTGGCCAATCCTCGACCACGCACCCATGATACGGTCAAAACGACCCGCAACGATTTCGTTCCTTGGATGAGGATGCGATCACCATCAGCGGACGATGGGGCCGGGACGAATAAGGAGGGGCGTCCGTATTGCGCATGAACTCCTGGTGCCGTGGCACCTTGTTAAATTCTCTGGCCGCCCGCGGATCCTGCGATTAAATTGCTGGAGGAGAAGGGCAGGGCCCCGCTCCCAGAATAATGGTAACGAGGGCGGGCACATCTGTGATAGGGCCGATTGCCGGCCTATCCCCTGGTGTCAAAATGGCCGAGGTCCTACGATGGATTCGAAAGGAACGCCTCTATTCGGGCCACGAATGCCCTTTGATATATCCCGGAAGGAAAGAGGTCGGACCTGTTCGTGGCCAACTGAGCTCACGAGCTTGAAAAGCTTATCCCAAGAATATGGGGTAGGATGACCACCCGAACCATCGCCGAACACATACTATGAGCTCAGTCCTCGAGCATAGACAGGTCGCCCAGCTCCTGTCCGCCCTCCTTGGCCTTCAGCACCCGGCGCATGATCTTGCCGGAGCGGGTCTTGGGGAGCGCTTCCACGAACTCGATCTCCCTGGGATAGGCGTAATAGGCCAGCCTCACCCGTACGAAGTTGGTGATGTCCTCCCTGAGACGTTCCGACGGTTCGTTCCCGGGGCGCAGGACGATGAAGGCCTTGACGATCTCCCCCCGCAGCTCGTCCGGCTTGCCCACCACGGCCGACTCGGCTACCGCTGGATGCTCGATGAGGGCCGACTCGACCTCGAAGGGCCCCAGGCGCTCCCCGGAGGTCTTGATCACGTCATCCGCCCTTCCCAGGAACCAGATGTAACCATCGCTGTCCATGTAGGCCTGGTCCCCGGAGACGTACCATCCCGGTATGCGGAAATACTCCCGGTACCTATCCTCGCTCCCCCAGATGCCCACCATCATGGACGGCCATCCAGGTCGCAGGGCTAGGAAACCCTCTTTGCCCGAAGGCAATTCCGTGCCGTTCCCGTCCACCACCTTGGCCACCACCCCGGGGACCGGTCTCCCCATGGACCCCGGCCTGATGTCCATGCAACGGAAGTTGGAGATGCATGGCGCGCCGGTCTCCGTCTGCCACCAGTTATCATGAATGCGCTTACCCAGGACGTCCATCCCCCACCGTACGACGTGAGGGTTGAGGGGCTCTCCCGCTGAGCACACCTGACGCAGGGCGGAGAGGTCGAACTCCTTGACCAGAGTGTCCCCGGCCTTCATGAGCATGCGCAGGGCGGTGGGGGCGGTGAACCATACGTTGACCTTGAACCTATCCATCAGGGAATACCAGGCTCGAGCGTCGAAGCGACCCTCGTAGGAGATGATCGTGCTCCCCAGGTACCAGGGCCCGAACATGCCCATGGAGGTGCCGGTGACCCAACCGGGATCGGCGGTGCACCAGTAGACATCATCCTCTCGAAGGTCCGCCACGTACTTGGCACCGGAGAACTGCTGGAGCATGGCCCGGTGCGGGAGAACGATGCCCTTGGGCTTTCCGGTGGAGCCTGAAGTGTAATGTATGATATAAGGGTCATCCGGCCGCATGTCCGCGGCCTTCATCTCCGGCGATCCAGAGGCCAGGACCTTTGAGTAGGGGACCGCTCCTTGCGGGACATCCTCCCCCACGCAGATCACCCTCGGGGAAGGTGTCACCTCTTTCAGCACAGTAGAGATCCTTTCCTGGAGATAAGGGGAGGTGACGACGGCGGCCGGCGTACCGTCCTGGAGGCGGTCCTTGACCGCCTCCGGGCCCAAGGCCGAGAAAAAGGGGCAGGCTATACCCCCCATCTTGACGATGCCGATTATGGAGACGAAGAGCTCCGAGCGCCGGTCCAGATAAACGAATACACGATCCCCGCGCGATATGCCCATCCTCAGCAACCCATCGGCGAACTGGCTGGAGAACCGCGACATCTCCCTGAAAGTGAGGGACCGTACCTCCCCGTTCGCCCTCACGGAATGTATGGCCACCCGGTCCGACCGGTCCCGCCCGTGACGGTCCACGGCCTCCGCGGCGACGTTGTAGATGCCACCCTTGGACCAATCGAACTCCCTTTCCAACATGGACCAGTTGAACGCGCCGTAGATATCATGATAATCCCTTAGGTTTCCGGGGTCTATCGGGGGGAGCACCTCTTCCATTTATCCGCTTCCGTAACCTCCAGGTTAAGGCTGCTACGGTATAAAATCTAACAGGTCAAGGTTCGGTCGAGCAGAAAGATGGTGTTCCGACGGGTTCACTAGGAAATCTGTTAAATGGGGGTCTATCCCAATGACCGGGGGGCGTAACTGATCCCGACGGGCTCCGACGAATTTTTTACTCAGCGAGAAGGGCATCTGAAAAACCCCCACTTACTCATTTCCAAGGCAGCAATGAAACGAAGCTGCCCGCGATCTCATCACTAGCCTATTGGATGCGGCCCCCGCATCTTTATCCCCCACCACTTCAATATCTTAGGATGGTGCGGAAATGGACCTCGCAACCGCTTCGGCCATCGTACTGGGTTCTGCAGCGATCATCGGCCTTTTCCTGACGGTGATCCAGTTGAGGCAGCTGATCGCCCAGAGGAGGACCGATATGCTCATCAGTCTCTCCCCCTGGTTCAGGATCGATTTCCAGGACCTGCAATCCATGTCCAACGCCATCCTGGCGATCGAATGCGATGACTACGACGATTTCGTGAAGAAGTATGGTGAACTGAACATCGACAATCCGCTGCAGAACGCGCTGGCCACCATGAGCAACTATTACGAGGGGTTGGGCATCCTGATGAAGAGGAAACTGGTGGACAAGGAGCTCATCCGCGATCTGTACGGTGGCATGATAATCTCAACCTGGGAGAAGATACTGCCTATAGTGCCCGAGGTGAGGAAGAGGGCACCATCATCCTGGGCGAACTTCGAATACCTGTACGATGCGATGGTGAGAGCGGACCGCCCTTTCAGGTAGGGAAGGGGCCCTTCCGACTCACCCCAGCTTGGCGGCGAACTCCTCCACCTTCTTCTCCCATCCTTCCACCAGCGGCCCCCTCATCCCCTCGGAGCTCACAAAGACCTTGAGATCGGCCACCTTGACCGCCCCCTTCTCGTTCAGCAGCGCCTCCATCATCGGAATGTTCTGCTGGTACTTCTCTATCTCCTCCTGCGACGGCATCTTCCCGGTCTTCTTGTTCGGAACGGGCTCACCGTGAGTAGCGATCAGAGCGTATTTCGTCCCCTCCTGTAGCTTGGCCTTTTTCAGGAATCTCCTCATCTTCCCTATGGGCTTCCCGATACGCGTAGGGGCGCAGAAGACGTACAGGTCCGCCGGTGGCATCCCTTTTGGATCGGCGTCCCTAACGTGACCAAAAGTTGCTTGATGTCCTTTGGCCAACAGCACTCCCTGCAGGTAGGCCACCACCTTCTCCCCGTTCCCGTACTTCGATGCGTGGAATATCTCGACCTTCATGACGGTCCCCCAGATTTATTGATTTTAGATGTATTTAAATCATGATATCACATCAGAGGACGACCTTCCTTTGCACTAGGACCCTAAGGCGCAGAGGTTCAAACCCGATGATGATACGACCGAAAATGGCATGGTGAGCGGTCGGCATCCATCATTAGGTGACCACGTATCCAGGGCGCCCCATGACTCTAAGGCTTGCCTTGTTTACTGGGAGCGCGTTCCCCGCTCAACTTGTAACCGGTACCCTGGAATACCGCTATGAGATCACCGTCATCGAAGACCTTCACCTCATACAGGGAGGTCCTACGGGTCTCCGAAGTTCGTCTGGCCACAGCTTCCAGCATTCCCTGTCCCGGTTTGAGGTAGGAGATGCTGGCGTGAAGGGCGACCTGCACCTCCTTTCCCATGTTGGAGGCGAGCGCGAAGGCCTGGTCCGCCAGGGAGAATATGGCCCCTCCGTGTGCCCCTCCCACGGCGTTGATCTTGTCGCTGGCGTCCATGGTCACCCGGACCTCCCCATCCTCGGAGATGGACTTGGTCCTCATGCCCAGCTCGACCGCCAACGGCACCTTCATCATCCGCTGCAGGCGCTCGCACACCTCCTTCGGCAAGAACGTCTCCCATTCGACCATATGTAACCGGGAACGAATGGGACAAAGGGACTATAAACAATGGGATGAGGTCGGTCGTTCGATGACCAATATCATTCCCTGTTGCAGAAATCATTGTATGGTCTGACATACATCTACTTCTGGAAAGAACATGAACCGTTGCGAGACGTGGGCCTTCTGTCCCTTGGGCGATATGGCCAAATATGTCGGATGCAGGAAACCGCACTGCCCGAAAAAAACATTCTCCAGCGCTCCCAGAGCATTCACGAAGGAGATGGTCATTACCAAGAAGGAAAAATAGAGGTCCTTTGAAGACGACTCCATCCTCTGGAAGAACCATACTCCAGTAGTAAGTGAGGCCCATTGGATTGAGCGTCGTCAACACCTTCGTTTTAGCGCTGATTATACTGATGCTCATCGTCAGACCGATCAGGAATATTGAGGATAATTCCTGAGCCTTAGACCCCTCTATCATTGAATTTATCTACCCGATTGCTCGTCTGTTGGGAGACTTCGCTAATAAGGGTTTTAGACGCACAATAGGTTTAATTTCATATAAGATGAAAAATAACCATAGGCTGTTCGGGGCACGTGTATGTTATAAAAAGGAGTACACGAACAGGGCGACCCAAACGAATAGGAATGCGATTGGAAAATAGAACGTAATAATGTTCATGGAACTGAAGCGCGCCACCAGATTCAACCTGAGCATTTTCGAGCTCTCGTCTTTCTCGCTGATTTTTCCTCCTACCGATTCCTTCATATGATGCCTTTTTATTTCTTCCTCATATGGTTCAGGCCCCTGTTCATTTTTTTGATAATTGTGATAGATTGCACCGAATGCGGTGAAGACCATTGGAAAATACTGCTTGACATCATTTCTATCGATTCGATTAGCGAAGATTTCCTTTTCGAGATGCCTCGCCTGGTGTTCTATTAGGAATAATGAGTGTTTTCTTCGGCCGGATACGAAAATCCACATCATGGTCATGATGATGCCTGCGACACAGATTAAGGTGGGGATGGAGGAGGTCCGCATCTCGCTATCGAAGATCACCATTAGCCCGGCAAACAATATACCTTGAGTTAAAAGGAACATGTTCAAGGATGACCAAAGGGTCTCATCCATGTGTGTCCAGATCTCAATAATCCGGGCGTACATGTCATTGATTTCAAAATCCATTCCGACCTCTCCCTCTTTGGTAAGAATGAATCGACCGACTATTAAGTCAGTCGCCTGCCGCATCCTTCACAGAAAGTAGCTCCAGGCTGCACCGCTCGTCCACACCCCGGGCAGAAGTTGACCGGCAACTGTTCAGACCGCTGATCGATTTGCAGAATGGATTGCTGGAGCGTATTGTAATATGAGCCCGGTCTTATCTTCTGCGCCCTCTTCTCCTCCGGGGTGAAGTAGGACAGTATCCCCAGCAAAGTGCAGATCCCGCCGATGATCATGCCCAGGGTCATCAGCGCCAACACGCTGGGATTGGCATGCAGCTCATACAGGTTGCCATCCCTCCAGACGAGATCGCCGTCCTGGCTCATCTGATGGTTATAGATGAACGCTGAGCCGCCCAGAGTGACCACGCCGAAGATGATCAGGACGACCCCTATCTGTTGCCACTTCCCCACGATTCCACCTCGGGGCGTTCATTTATTGCTAGCAAATATCACTTGCGCTTGGGTTCTCCCTTTGTGAATGCCTTCCACGGTAAGAAATCCTCACAGAGTACCAAAAGTAATGAGATACGTTTACAGGTGCAAGGCATTACACAAAAAGCAGAATATCTACCCACCGATCGAGGCGCAGAGGCCTGTACAAGGGTCCATAATGAGCGTTTAAAACCTCGCGAATGGCGTGAAGAAGGAGATCAGGCTCGATGCGAAGGATCCAAAGGAGCGCGTAATAGCGAGGTCATGACACAATCATTACCTGGTCTTCATCTGGACCTTTCTCTTGGCGGTCTGTGCGATCTCCCCGACCTCGCTCTCCGTCAATGAGATATTCTTGGTGGCTTCCATCTTGAGCTCAGAAAATCTTCGTTTGAAATCCTCGATCTTCTGTTGTTCTTCGGACTTACTAGAATCTTCCATATGATCACGCTTGCCCGATGACTTTCTCGTACTCAGCGATCATCTCAGCGATCAACGCATCCTTCTTCTTAGCGGTCTCTCGCAGTTCCTTCGTCTTCTTCTCCACGGCCTCCTGTATTGAATCGAACATAGCGGTCGATACGGATTCGACCTCAGACACCCTTCTTACCGCTTCTGCCCTGATGTCCGATGATAGGCTCGTTGCCTTTGTCGCTTGTTCGATCGCGTCCTCTGCGTTCTGCTGTATGAAGTAGAATCCGATTATGGCAGCTATCCACCCACTGAAGACGCCGGCCATCAC
>JAFGPG010000094.1 GCA_016926075.1 Methanomassiliicoccales archaeon | reverse complement strand
TCCTCCACCTCCATGTCCTGACCTCCCACGATGAGCGGGACACGGTTCAGGGGCGCACCACCTTGGGGGCGGGGGCGACCACTATGGGCGGCGTTCTCCTCTCGCAGGAGTTGAAGTACTGTGCGGCGGCGGTGCAGGTGTCCGTGCCGAAAGGGCTGCTGCCATTGGGGGAGATGAGCAGGGACTCCAGTCCCTTGATGAAGGTGGAAAGTGTGGAGTTGAAGGACCACTCCGAGAGCAGTTTGATGCAGACGTGACCGCCGTCCTCCGGCATCATGATGTTGGGATGGAAGATGGGGGTCTTCCAGATGATGAGGGGCTTCTCGAAGGGATATTCACGTCCGATGATCAGTTCCAGACGATGATGGTAGCGATAGACCAGCTTTCCGTTCTCCATCATCGGACCGGGGGTGTGGTCCAGACCGATGTCCACCTTCAGGGGGAAGGTGGTCAGATGCCCTTCGCTCATGTCGAAGTCCGAAGGAAGATAGGAACGACAGGCCTCCAGTTCATTGTGCAGACGTATGTAGAGTATCTCCAGGGGCAGGGTCATCTGTTCCCGCCCTCGGGGTCCGGGATGAGCTCCAGTTCCTCATTGTGCTGTAGGTCCAGTTCCTGTACCCTCTGCTGCCCGCGAAGCAACCGTCGCCCCTTACGGAGGACATAGGCGCCGGGGTCCTTCTCCCAATAGGCGGACACCCCTTCGATGATCTCCTCCACCGTGTTCTCCTGCTCCAGCTCCATGTCCACCGTGGCCCCTGTCTCTGCGTTCCTGACCCTTGCCCTAACCACCATGATATCGGACTGCCTAATCCAGGGGATGAATGTTTAATCCTTTTCATTAGAATCAGATTTCTGATAAGGACCGTTGTCCCGCATGGTTGGGGCACTGGGGGTCCCTGGGTACGGCGTAGACCTCCATGCCCCCGGCGAGCCCGTCGTAATAGAGAACGTGCTCGATGACCGGTCTCCCGGACAGGAGCTTGACCGCCTCCCTGACCTGTACGGCGGCGATGACGCTGGTGGTGGTGATCTCCGCGGCCATCCTGGGTCGATAGAAAACCGTGCTCTGGCCAGTGCAGCTGAACCTGCGTTCCATGACCTTGAAATGGCTACGGTTCATGGCGCATTGCAGGCAGGGGGACTCCGGAGGGCGGACCACCTGCACCTTGCCCCGGAACCCGTCCGTCCCCCCGTCTATGTAAGGGATCTCGACGTGACAGGCGTTGGCATTGAGATGCAGGCGGGCCGCGACATTGTCCAAACAGCCCAGTATGAGGTCGTAGGGGCTCATCTCCTCCGGTCCCAACGATTGCACCCGGCCGTGCCTGGGGATCACCCTCGCTTCGGGGTTGAGCTCCATGGCCCTTTCCGCCACCAGCTCAGCCTTTCCTCGGTTCGAGCCATGGTCCCCCTCCCGGAAGAGCACGCAACGGTTGAGGTTGGAACGGACCACCCGGTCCATGTCCATGACATCCACTTGGCGGAACCCGAACAGCACTAGGTCCTTGACCGCTTCGTTGCCCAGGGCCCCGGCCCCCACTACCAGCGTACGGGCCCTCTGTATCCTCTCCAGGTCGACCCAGCCGATGCGGCGGGTCCGGTCCAGTCGGTCCAGGTCCAGATGGTCTGGACGGATAGTCCCTTCCATTGCCCCCCTATCCCGACCCAGCGTATTTGAACCTCACAGCACCAGTGCTTCTATTGATAATTAGTGGGCTGCTGGACGGCTAATCTCATATATGATTGAGGTCAGATTCTATGTTGAGCCCATGCCTCCACAGAAGAACAAGAAGGACAGGAAGAAGAAGGGGGATGGCGAGGGTGCGGTCCGCTCGGGACTGGAATCTCCCTCCCTCTTCATCAATCGCGAGATCAGCTGGATCAAGTTCCATCGCCGGATACTGGAGGAGGCCCTGGACGAGGGCCATCCCCTGCTGGAGAGGGTCAAGTTCCTGGCCATATGTGGCAGCAATCTGGACGAGTTCTTCATGGTCCGTGTGTCGGGATTGAGGAGGCAGATGAAGAAGGGGGCGCTGGAGGTACCGCCGGACGGGCTCACCCCCTTGGAGCAGATGGAGCACATCAACCAGGAGCTTCTGTCCATCCTGGAGACCCATGGGAAGTGCTGGTATGACGACCTGCTACCAAAATTGAAGGCCCAGGGGATCGCCGTGCACAGGGTCCAGGACCTGGACGCGAAACGTCGGAAGGGGCTGCGGGAGTACTTCGAGCGCATGATATTCCCGGCCATGACACCCCTGGCCCTCGATCTGAACCAGCCTTTCCCGTTCATCTCCAACCTCAGCATCAATCTGGCGGTGATCGTACGCCATCCCCAACGGGGCGATCGCTATGCCAGGGTCAAGGTCCCCCTGGACCTCTTCCCCCGCTTCGTGCCCTTACCCGGGACCGCTCAGGGACGTAACCGGGACTTCGTGCTGCTGGAGGACCTGGTGATAGACAACCTTGACCTGCTCTTCCCAGGCATGAAGATCAAGGACGCCCACACCTTTCGCATCACCAGGGACGCGGACATCGAGATCATCATGGACCAGGCGGAGGACCTGCTCACGGCCATCGAGGAGAGCGTGGAGACACGCCGCATCGGATCGCCCATACGTCTGGAGGTGGACAAGGACATGCCGGAGAAGCTGGTGGAGCTGTTCACCAACAAGCTGGGCCTGCACCCCCTGGCCGTGTTCCGCTCCCATGCCCCCTTGGCCCTCACCTCCTTCTGGGACCTCCTGGGCATCGACCGGCCCGATCTCAAGGACGTGCCCTTCCTGCCCTACGTACATCCCGAGATGGCCGCTGACAAGGACCTGATGGCCGCGGCGGAGCACAGGGACCGCATGTTCTACCACCCCTATGACAGCTTCGTGCCCTTGGTCAACTTCCTCAAGCAGGCGGCCACGGACCCTCAGGTCCTGGCCATCAAGATCACGTTGTACCGCATCGACAAGCGCTCCCCGGTCATCGACGCCCTGATGGAGGCGCGGGAGAACGGCAAGGCCGTGGCGGCGGTGGTGGAGCTCAAGGCCCGTTTCGACGAGGAGAACAACATCGTTTGGGCCAAGGCCTTGGAACGTGCGGGGGTTCATGTCGTCTATGGGCTACTGGACCTCAAGGTTCACGCCAAGCTGCTCCTGGTGGTACGGAAGAAGGGCAAGGACATCGTGCGCTACAGTCATCTGAGCTCCGGCAATTACAATGCCCAGACCGTTAGGATATATGGGGACATCGGTTACCTCACCAGCGATCCGGACGTGGGGGCCGACGTGGCCGACCTGTTCAACTATCTGACAGGATACTCGCACAAGGATGAGTACCGCAAGCTGCTGGTGTCGCCAGTGACACTCAAGAGGGAGATGATATCCAAGATAGAGAGGGAGGCCCAGAGGCACAGGGAGCACGGGGACGGGTACATCGGCTTCAAGTTGAACGGCCTCCTGGACAAGGACATCATCCAGGCCCTGTACCGGGCCTCCATGGCCGGGGTGCGCATTGACCTCAACGTGAGGGGGCTGTGCGCCCTGAGACCGGGGGTCAAGGGGGTGAGCGAGAACATCCGGGTGAACAGCATCGTGGGGCGCTTCCTGGAGCATGCCCGCATATACTATTTCCGCAATGGGGGGAAGGAGGAGGTCTATCTGGGCAGCTCGGACCTCATGCCCCGCAACCTCAACCGGAGGGTGGAGGTGCTGGTCCCGGTGCTCGACAAGGTGTACCGTCGGGTGCTCATTGACCAGATCCTTCCCGTGCATCTCAAGGACAATGTCAAGTCCCGGGACCTGCAGGCCGACGGCACTTATGTGAAGCGCAGGCCCAAGAAGCCCGAGGCCAGTCTGGACTCGCAACAGTGGATGATAGACAACCGTGGCATATGGCACGGGGAGGGTTGAGCTTGGGGGAGAAGGACATTTGCCGTTTCGGTCGCGCAGTGACCGAAGAACGGCTGACCGCACTGCTGGCAGAGGTGGACGGGGTTCGGGCAGTAGGGGACATCGAGCCCCTTCATCGCATGCGCGTGGCATCACGTCGCCTGCGCTCGGCCCTCCGTCTGTTCAAGGAATGCTTCAAGGGGAAGGAGGGAAAGCGCTGGCGGGAGGAGGCCAAGAGGGTGACCGCCTCCTTGGGGGAGGCCAGGGACCTGGATGTGCAGATCGCCTTCCTGACCGACATGGACGCCTCATGGGGGAGCGACGAGCTGAGACCGCTGGTCGACCATCTGAGGTGTCGGAGGGAGGAGCTGCAGCCAGGGATCATCGAGCTCATGGACCGCCTGGCCCGGGACAGCC
>JAFGPG010000093.1 GCA_016926075.1 Methanomassiliicoccales archaeon | reverse complement strand
TGGAGGACCCCGCCCTCCCTCAATTGTCCCAGGGCGTCCGCGAAGAAGTCGATGGCCGAGTGTGGCAGGTTCATGATGACCCGGTCCGCTCTGGGCAGGGAGTATATCAGATCCCGGGCATCGCCCTCCAGTGGCACCACGCCCTGCACCCGGTTCATGAGCAGGTTCTCGCGCATGAGCTCCACGGCCCGAGGGTTGAGGTCCATGGCGTACACGATGGAAGGACGGGCGAACCTGGCGATCATGATGGCGAACGGGCCGACCCCCGAGAACATGTCCACCACCACCTCACCGTCCTTCACCAGCGAGGCCACTCGCCGGCGCTCGTTGGCGAGGCGGGAGTTGAAATAGGCCTTCCTGGGGTCCACCTTGAAGCGCAGCCCGTACTCCACGTGCACCGTCTCGCTCATGTCCTCCCCGGCGATGACCTCCAGGTCACGGACGCGCAGTTCGCCCGTCACCCCGTGGTCCACGAACACCGAGCGCAGTCTCGGGAAGGCGGACCTGAGGGCCTCCCCGACGGCTTTGGCGCATGGCAGAAGCTCGTCGGGGAGACGGATGATGGCCATATCGCCCAGGGTGTCGAAGGCGGTGGGCAACATCTCTCTCAGCCCCTCCGGCACCTGGACCAGGGCCTTATAGTCCCGCTTCTCCCTCCCCCTTTCACGGAACTCCCGCTCCTCGACCTCCAGGCCGGGCGGGGCGGAGAGGACGGGAAGGTACAGGGACCCCTCATCCCTCTCCACGTGCAGCGACCGGTCCAGCAGCCCCTCCTCTAAAAGCTTTTTACGGAGAAACTCACCTTCCCCCTTCCGGACCCTGACGCAAAGGGAACGCACGGTGTTGCCATGGGAGAATTGATATTTGTTGGTTTAGGGCTGGGGGGAGTGGACGACCTCAGCCCCAGGGCCTTGAGTGCGCTGAGGGGATGCGACCAGATCTTCGGGGAGTTCTACACATCGAAGCTCATCGATTCCACGCCGGACGACCTGGAGAGGGTCATGGGCAAGGACATCGTCCGCCTCTCCCGACGGCAGGTGGAGGAGGAGGAGATCGTCATAGAGGCGGCCAAAAAGGGCAGGGTGGCCTTCGTCACCGCCGGGGACACCATGGCCGCCACCACGCACGTGGACCTTCGGATCAGGGCCATGGAGGAGGGACTGGGCACGTCGCTGTTCTACGGGGTCTCCATCTTCTCCGCCTGCGCCTCCGCCCTGGGACTGCAACCCTACAAGTTCGGACGCGCCGTCACCATCCCCTTCCCCGAGCCAGGCTTCACGCCGCTATCGCCCTATGACCACATCCACGAGAACTGGTCCCGGGGACTGCACACCCTGGTCCTTCTGGACATCAGGGAGGAGGAGGGACGGTACATGACCGCCAATCAGGCCGTGGAATGGCTCCTTTCGGCGGATAAGGCCAGAGGTGGCGGGATGGTCACCCCCAGGTCCATCATCTGCGCCGCGGCCCGTGTGGGCTCGCCCACGGAGAAGGTGGCCGCCGGTCACCCGGAAAAGATGCTCCATGAGGACATGGGACCGCCACTGCATGCCGTGGTCGTTCCCAGCAAGCTGCACTTCATCGAGGCCTACGCCCTGGTCAGGTTCGCGGGGGCCCCGGAGTGGATCGCCGAGGATCAGAACCTGTAGGCCAGCAGGATCGAGGCCCTCACCCTGCGCCCCAAGGCCGGGTCCAGGCGGGAGGAGACCATCATGCGTTTCACCGGCAGGACCTCCCCGGCATGTCCCACGCAGCTCTCCAGGCCTGGGCGGTCGACCTCCCCCTGGGTGATCAGCAGGAAGGCGCTCTCCGGGGTGAACCGTTCGGATGGGAACCAGGGGGATGAGAGGGCCTCCTCCACCGCCAACCTCTCCTTCTCCAGACCCGTTCCGTAGCCGATCCCCGCCCTCAGCTCCCGGTGGGTGAGGAGCTCCTTCAGATGGGGAAGGGATTCGGCCGTCAGGCAGGAGCACATCTCCGATGGGAGGGAGAGCATGATCTGGTCCATGACCCCGAAGGCCCTGGCCAGTGGCAGGTTCGGGGCCAGCCTGATCAACGGGTCGTTGGCGTACACCGCCAGCAGGTCGGCCGATCCTCGCAATCGCTCCAGCCCTTCCCTGGCCAGGGAGCGCCGGCCCGTCCCTTCCACCGAGAACGGCAGGCACACGTTGGCGAAGGTCAGGGTATGGTAATGGGCCATCTCCGTTATCAGGGGGGTGAGGCTGCTCCCTGTCTCCCCGCCAAGCCCGCTGAATAGGAACAAGAGGTCCGGACGGCCTATGGCCTCCTCCAATCGTCTCTTCCAAGGAAGATCGGATGAGCGCAGGGCGGTCGGTGAGCTGGTGCGGGCCACGGCCACCTCCGATCTCCTCAGGATGATCTGATGCGGGCCCGGGGTTCCCGCGTCCCCCTCCTGGCAGACCGCCAGCCTGGTCCCTGGCATCTGGGCGGCCATATGCCTTCCGGCGCCCCCCACGCCCACCACTAGTACATCTAGCCTAGAAAGGGCGGATCGACCTGACAGCTTCACGACCTCCGGTCGCACGAGCCTTCTAATGTCTTTCGAACATATGGCATTTTCACCGCCCCGGCAGAAATTTCTTTACCTATGGGGGCACATGGGCCGGCCGTCATGAGCGAGATGGGGCGGGTCTTCGGCAACCGGGTCATGGAGCTGCGTTTCCGCACCTCGGAGGCGGAGGACCTCCAAGTGGGGGAGATGCTGGTGGTCGAGGAGGGCGCGGTCATGTTCCTGGTGCGCACCATGGACGTGCTCTTCGGCGCGGACTCCGACGAGGACGACTGGTTGGAGAGGGAGGCCGGTAAGGCCCTGAGGGAGGGCACCGGCGAGGGTTACGATTACGAGAGGGTGAGGGACAGGCTGTACAAGGTGGGGGTGTGCACCCCACTGGGCTGCCTGAAGGATGGAGAGTATCGTAAGGCCAAGTCCATCCCCAGACACTTCTCCCTGGTGCGGAGGGCTGACCAGAGGGACTATGATTTCCTGCGTCCCATGATGGGGGATGTGGAGGTGGGGCGCCTGCGCTCAGGGGACCGCGTGCTGGACTTCCGGGTGGGCGTCGAGTCGCGCTCCTTCCCCCACCATGTGGGGGTCTTCGCCACCACAGGCATGGGGAAGAGCAATCTCATGAAATCACTGGCCCTATCCTGCATGTCCTCCCGCCGCTGCGGCTTCCTCATACTGGACCCACATGGCGAGTACTTCGACGGGGGGGAGACCGGGAAGAAGGGGCTTTCGCACTCCTCCCTGGCCGCGGAGGCCTTGGACGTGTACTCCTCCCGGCGCCTGAGCGGACCGCACAGCTCCATACACATCTCCAGCTCGGAGATCGAGATCCCGGACCTGGCCAACCTCTACGAGTTCTCCGGGGCCCAGCTGGAATGCCTGCAGGCCTCCCAGTGGCGCTTCGGGGAGCGCTGGCTGGAGGAGCTGAGGGAGAGGGGCGTGACGAACCTGGTCGAGGCCCTGGGCGGCAAATTCCACGAGGGGACTGTCAACGTCATCAAGCGCCGTCTGGATTCCATATTCCAGTTCGAACTGGTGACCACCGATCGCGACCTGTCCATGACCCGTGCGGTCATCTCCGCCCTGCAGTCCGGGAAGACCGTGCTGGTGGACACCTCCAACATGTTCGAGGCCGAGGAGCTGCTGGTCTCCACGGTCCTGGCCCGGGCGGTCTTCGAGCATAACAAGGCCCTGTACTCGGATAAGGAACGTTTCGAGCGCTCCCCGCCGGTGCTCATCGCTTTGGAGGAGGCGCAGCGGGTGCTCTCCCAGTCCAAGGGCACGGTGTTCTCCCAGATCGCCCGGGAGGGCCGCAAGTTCAAGGTGGGGCTCTGCGCCCTGTCGCAGCAACCGAAGCTCATCAACGAGGAGGTCATCTCCCAGTTCAACACCCTGTTCATCCTGGGGTTGGCGGACAAGCGGGACCGGGACATACTGAGGAACTCGGCCAAGCAGGACATATCCATGCTGGACAACGAGATACAGATGCTCATGCCCGGGGAGGCGTTGATAGCCTCGCCCTTCACCCCCTTCGCCGTGCCCTGCCGGGTGCATCTCTATGAGGAATACCTTTCAGAGATGAACGCCAAGGCCGGGCAAAGGACAAATAAGGTAAAGAAGGATGTGGACCACAGATTTTTCTGAGGGGCGCTGATGGACGCGGAGACGGTCTTCCTGCTGGAGATGGCCATCATACTGGCCACGGCCGGGGCCACGGCCGTGCTGTCCTACCG
>JAFGPG010000024.1 GCA_016926075.1 Methanomassiliicoccales archaeon | reverse complement strand
CGGTCAGTACAGTCCGGTGATCTTTCCTTCCTCATCGATGTCGATGCCCATGGCCGCCGGCTGCGATGGGAGGCCAGGGATGAGCATGATGCGTCCGCATATGGGCACCACGAAACCGGCTCCTGCGGAGACGAATATCTCCCTCACAGTCAGTATCCAGTCCTTGGGAGCGCCCTTCAGCTCCGGCTTGTCGGTGAGGGACAGCTGCGTCTTGGCCATGCACACCACGAAATGGCCCAGGCCGGAGTCCTCGATGGTCCTGAGATGCCTCTGGGCGGCGCTCTCGTACACCACGTACTTCGCGCCGTACATGTGGTTGGCGACGGCCTTGATCTTGTCCTTGAGAGGCTGGTCCACGTCGTAGAGGAAACGGAACTGCGATCGTTCCTTTTCGATGACCTCCAGCACCTGGGAGGCCAGCTCCTGTCCGCCCTCTCCCCCCTTCTCGAAAACGTCGGAGAGCGCGCAACGCACCCCCATCTCCTGGCAATGGCCACGCACCAGGGCGATCTCCTCGGCGGTGTCCATCTGGAAATGGTTGATGGCCACCACCAGCGGGACGCCGAAGTGCCGGATGTTCTCGATGTGCTTGTCCAGATTGGAGAACCCTTTCTGCAGGGCCTCCAGGTCCTGGCGGCCCATCCTGTCCGGGGGGCAGCCGCCGTGCATCTTGAGGGCCTTGATGGAGCACACCAGTACCGCGCAGTCCGGGCGGAGGCCGTTGTTGCGGCAGACGATGTCGAAGAACTTCTCCGCACCGAGGTCCGCGCCGAAACCGGCCTCGGTCACCACCATGTCCGTCAGTTTAAGGGCGTACTTGGTGGCGATGATGGAGCTGTTGCCGTGGGCGATGTTGGCGAATGGGAAACCGTGGATGAAGAAGGGCTGCCCCTCCAGGGTCTGCACCAGATTGGGATGGATGGTGTCCTTGAGCAATGTGGCCATGGCGCCAACGCAACCAAGCTCGCTGGCCTCCACCGGCCGGTTTTCATAGGTGTATCCAACGATGATCCTCCCCAGCCTCTCCTTGAGGTCGGTCATGGAGGTGGTCAGGGCCAGTATGGCGCTGATCTCCGATGCCACGGTGATGATGAAGCCGCTCTCGTGGGGTATCCCCCCCTCCTTCCTGCCGCCGAGGCCCACCACGATGTTGCGCAGTTCACGGCAGTTCATATCGATGGCCTTCTTGAGGAAGATGCGCGTGGGGTCGATGTTCAGCCTGTTGCCCTTGGCGATATGGTTCTCCAGTATCGCCGATAGCAGGTTGTGCGCCGCCCCCACGGCGTGTATGTCCCCAGTGAAGTGCAGATCGATGTCCCACATGGGATAGACCTGCGAGAGACCGCCGCCGGTGGCCCCTCCCTTCAGGCCGAAGGTGGGGCCCAAGGAAGGTTCCCTTATGGCCCCCATGACCTTGACCCCTCTCCGCCCCAAGGCCTGCACCAGGCCGATGGTGGTGACCGTCTTCCCCTCGCCGGCAGGGGTGGGGGTGATGGCGGTGATAAGGACGAGCTTCCCGTCCGGGCGGTCCTCGAAGCGTCGCAGCACGGGAAGGGGTACCTTGGCCATGTATCTCCCGTAGGGCACGATGTCCTCGGGGGTTATCCCCAGCTTGGCCGCTATTTTGTCGATGGTGAGCACCTGGGCTTCCTGGGCGATCTCGATGTTGCTTCTCATACGCTCCCTCTCCCTCCGATAACCGGAACTGGCATAAAGCGTTTTCATCCACCATTCTGGCAATCTTTATCTACGCCGTTAGGCCATCAAGGACCGGGCTGGAAATGGGCGCTAGGATCATAGAGGGAAGACCGGTAGCGGAAGAGATCAGGAAGGACATCATCAGGAGGATGGCCGAGCTGCAGCTGGAGGGCATCACGCCGGGCCTGGCGGTCATCATGGTGGGGGACGACCCTGCCTCCTCCTCCTATGTGAAGATGAAGGGCAAGGCCTGTCAGGAGCTGGGCATCTATTCCCAGACCCTGCGCATGCCCTCGAACTATCCAGAGGAGGCCTTGCTGCATACCATAGACGAGCTGAACCGCAACCCTAGGATCAATGGGATACTGGTGCAGATGCCGGTGCCGGGGCACATCGACGTGAGCAAGGTGGTGCAGGCCATCGACCCGGACAAGGACGTGGACGCCTTCCATCCGGTCAACGTGGGCAAGATGCTCATCGGGGAGGGCGATGGCTTCCTGCCAGCCACCCCTCATGGCATACAGGAGCTGCTGATGCGCAACGGATACGAGGTGGCCGGGAAGCACGTGGTCATCGTGGGGCGCAGCAACATAGTCGGCAAGCCGCTGGCCGCCATGCTCATGCAGAAGGGGGAGGGTGCGGACGCCACGGTGACCGTGTGCCATTCTCGCACCAGGGACCTGGGCTCCATCACCGTGCAGGCCGACATCCTGGTCTGCGCGGTGGGAAGGGCGGGTCTCATCAAGGCGGACATGGTCAAGGAGGGAGCGGTGGTCATCGACGTGGGCTCCAACCGTGTCCAGGACCCCAGTAGCGCTAGGGGATATCGTTTCGTGGGCGACGTGGACTTCGAGGCGGTGAAGGAGAGGGCGGCGGCCATCACCCCGGTGCCCGGAGGGGTGGGGCCCATGACCATCATCATGCTCATGCAGAACACCGTGCTGGCCGCGGAGAAGGCCCTCAAGCAACATGCGGGGCCTAAAGTTTAAGTCGCACCTGGTATCTTCGGGGGGACGTTATGTTAAGGGAATGTGGCGAGCATGGATACTTCCGCGGCGAGATCTGCCCGGTATGCGGCGAGCCTGGCAAGTTCCTGATGAACGAGCAGGAGCTGGACCAGCTGGGAAGGACCTTGGCCGGTGCCCTGCGTCACTTCCCGGAGCGCTTCGGTCTGGACATGGACGAGCAGGGATTCGTGAGCATACGCGAGTTCATCAATGCCCTGAGGAACAGCAACCGCCGTTACCATTGGCTCAGACCCCATCACATCATCGCCATCATAGAGACCGATCCCAAGGGCCGCTACCAGATCAGCAACGACATGATGCGGGCCACCTACGGCCATTCCCTGGACCTTGACCTTCGGCTACCCACCGAGGACATCCCAGAGCGTCTTTACTACCCTGCCACCCCCGAGGAGGCGGACATCATCCTGGAGACGGGGCTCAGACCCTCGGACCGCAAGATGGTCCACCTGTCCAAGACCTTTCAGGACGCCCTCAGCGCTGGGCGGGTGAGGGTGGAGAACCCCGTCATCCTGGAGGTGGACACCGCGGCGGCCATCGAGGCCGGTAATGTCATATCGAAGGCCGGTAAGACGGTCTTCCTGGTCCGTGAGATCCCGCCCGAGTTCCTTTCCAGGAAGGAAGAGGAAGAGGACCTTTGAGGACGGAGATGCCTGCCCCTGGAACTGGAACGGTTTTTTCCTTTCCAGCAGAAGTGATCGAGCGGGGACCTGTGTCCCTTACGCACCGATGACGCCCACGATCTCCAGGACCTGGAAGACGATGGTCAGGGAGAAGACCGTTAAAAGCGGTACGATGGCCGCGTCCAGGGTGGCCAGCACCTTCTTGGTGCCCTT
>JAFGPG010000092.1 GCA_016926075.1 Methanomassiliicoccales archaeon | reverse complement strand
GCATCGGGCACCCAGATAAAGAACGCCGCTTCCATAGTGTTCGATTATAATCCCGCTATAGTCACAAACGAGGTCATCAACACCATCGATTCGACATGCCCGACCAGCCACATACAAGCCATGGACCAGGACCAACCGCGTGACTTTACGGTCAGTTGGACCGGCAACGATGCTGGTTCTGGTGTCGCTTCATGGGACGTGCTCGTTTCCGTGGATGGCGGGGCGTTCATCCTTTGGCTCGACCGGACCGCCAACACCTTCGCAGAATACCATGGGGAGATCGGCCATAACTATTCATTCTACAGCATTGCCTATGACAATGTCGGGAACATCGAGACCGCATCGCAGTCCAACAAGGTCAGCGTGACCGTGTCCATCACCGATGGTTTCCCCGCGGATGAGGTCGTGATACTGATTGCCGTCCTGTTGGTCGTCGCGGTCGGGGCATGGTTCTTGCTCGCGAGGAGAAGAAAAAAGTGAAAATTTACGTCTAGATATGCTTAAGAGTGCGGGCGACGGGATTTGAACCCGTGTTATGAGCTTGGCAAGCTCAAGTGATAACCAGCTACACTACGCCCGCTTTGCGCTTTTTCGGGAATGCACTGTTCGGATTTAAACCTTGTTGGTGCCCAGCATCTTCGTTGTATGGCCCAACGGGTCACTTGGCCTCCACGACCACCAGCAGGTCCCCCACCTGGATGGTCTCCACCGCCTTGCCCCTGTGGCGCAGCTCGCAGACCACCTCCACCAGTTCGTCGGTCACCCGCACGGTGCGGCCGTCGTTCAGCAGCACGTCGATGCCTCCCCTGGCGATCTCGTTCATCACCGTCTCGGGGTCCATGGTGGTGATCTGCCCCACCACCTCCCGGGCACGGCTCTTGAACAGGGGACCGATCTTGGCGTGCACCGGCCTGACCTGCAGCGCGCAGCGGTCTAGCTGCACGCTCCTCATCAGCTCCAGCCGTTCCGCGCGGACGGTCATGGCTATGTCCGTCTCGTAGCCCTTCAGGACATGCGATCCCTCCCCCACGATCTCCACCACCACCAGCTCCTTGTTCAGGGGGTACTTCTTCTCCGCCTTCCAGTTGCGTATGGCGGCGATGATCTCCTTGACCAGCTCCCCCTTGGCCTCGGCGTCCTCGTCGATGCGCTCCGCCTCCGGCCATCTGCTGACATGTATGCTCTTTGCCCCGTCCATGGCCGCGAAGGACTGATAGGCCTCCTCGGTGACATGGGGGAGCATGGGGGCCATCATCTTCAGTATGCCCAGGTACACGGTGTACAGGGTGTATTGCACCGAGCGATCGCCGGTCCGCGCGCGATGCTTGATCATCTCCACGTAGTGGTCGGCGAACTCCTTCCAGGCGAATCCCTCCACCTCCCTCATCGCCTTGTCGAAGTTGTAGTTGTCCAGATGGGCGGTCACAGAGCTCAGCACCTTGCTGTAGCGGCTTATTATCCAGCGGTCGATGGGCCTCAGCTGCACCGGCTCCGGCCTTTCGGTCACCACCGTCTCGATGAGCTTGCCCAGGTTCCATATCTTGGTGCACAGCTTCCTTCCGTGCACCACGTCCCTCTCCCGGAAGGCGTGGTCCTCGCCCAGGGAGCAGGTGCAGGCGTAGTATCGCAATGCGTCCGCCCCGTAGTTATCCAACAACGGCATGGGGTCGATGACGTTGCCCAGGGAGGTGTGCATGGGGTTGCCGTCGGGGGCCATGATGAACCCGTGTATCATGATGTGGTCCCAGGGCCTCTCCCCGGTGAGCAGATGCTCGCGCAGGATGGTGTAGAAGGCCCAGGTGCGGATGATGTCATGTGACTGAGGCCGCAGGGACATGGGGTAGAGCTTCTTGAACCTCTCCTCGTCCCGCAGCCAGAAGGTGTTGTACAATGGGGATATGGAGGAGTCCATCCAGGTGTCGAAGACGTCCGGGCAGCCCTTCAGCTCGCCTCCGCAAAGGGGGCACGCATCCTTGTAGGGAGGGGTGACCGTCGGGTCGATGTAGCAGTCCTCCTCCCTGGCCGGCAGGACGTAATCACATTGCTGGCACTCCCACACCGGGATGGGGGTGGCGAAGTAGCGTTGGCGGGAGAGCACCCAGTCCCACTGCAGGGAGTTCACCCAGTCCTGCAGCCTCACCTTCATGAACTCCGGGAACCACTGGATCTCGTCCGCCCTCTCCAGCACCTCCTTCTTGAAGTTCATGGTCCTGAGGAACCACTGCTTGACCTGCAGGAACTCCAGGGGGGTGTGGCACCTCCAGCAGATGCTGCGGTTCTGCGTCTGCTCCTCCTGCTTGACGATCATCCCTCTCGCCTGAAGGTCCTCGACGATCTTGGCCCTGGCGTCCTTCACCGGCATTCCCTGGTACAATTTAGCGATCGACGTCATGCGCCCCTGCTCGTCGATACCCTTGTCCATGGGCAACTTGTACTTCATCACCCATTCCAGGTCGGTCTTGTCCCCGATGGTGCAGACCATGACGATGCCCGAGCCGAAGGCGGGGTCCACTTTATCGTCGGCGATCACACCGACCCTCTTCTCGAAGATCGGGGTCTCGATCCACTTGCCCACCAGATCCTTGTAGCGTACGTCCTCGGGATGCACGGCGATGACCTGGCAGGTGCAGATGAGCTCCGGCCGGGTGGTGGCGATGATGATGTGCTCGTCCGAATCGGCCACCGGGAACTTGACGTAGTTGAGGATGGTGTCCTTCTCGTCATACTCCACCTCGGCGTCCGCCAGCGCCGTAATGCAGCGGGGGCACCAGTTGACCGGGTACTCGCCCTTGTAGGCCAGACCCTTCTCCAGCATCCTCAGGAACGATATCTGGGTGAGGCGTCGGTAGTACGGGGCGTCGGTCTGATAGTACACCGAGGGGTCCATGCTCTCCCCCAGTATTTCGAACTGATGGGCCATGGAGTCGATGAAGGAGTTGGCGTACTCCTCGCACATCTCGATGTACTTCTGCCTCGGAACGGAGTACTTGTTGATGCCGTACTTCTTCTCCACCCTCACCTCGACAGGCGTCCCGTTGACATCGAAGCACAGGGGGAACATGACGTTCTCCCCGCGCTGTCGGTGGTATCTGGCGGCGAAGTCGATGAGCGAGTATCCGGTGGCGTGACCGAGGTGCAACGCCCCGGAGGCGTAGCGTGGGGGGTTGTCGATGGAGTAGACAGGGGCCTCGGAATCCGGATCGAACCGGTACAGCTCCCAGTCCTTCCACTGCTTCTGCCACTTCCTCTCGGTGGGTATCGCTTCGTACTGAGACATAGGATGCAATGGGAAATGGGAAAAGGTTTAAAAAAGGTTGCTGAGCTGGAACTCAGCGCCTGTTCTTCTTGGTCCGCACGTCCAGGTCATGCTCCTTCTTCTCCATGACGATGCGGTCCAGCTTGTCCATGAGCTCCACCGTGGCCTGCCCCAGGGACCAGTCCACGGCCTTGGCCATGAAGTTGGAGCTCTCCGTGCTCAGGCGGCCGGTCAGCGAGTACTTGGCGTTGTTGCCGGTGTTGTTGTACTTGCTCACGTGTATGGTGAACAGCATGGGCCGGGTGAACTTGGCTATCTTGGCCAGCCCGGACTGCACCTCCCTCTCCATGATGTCCAGGGAGAAGCGGTCCTCCTCCTCCAGGCCGGAGATCTGGGTGTAGACCATGTCCCTGTTCCGTACGGAGGCCACCAGCTCCAGTATGTCGTACTTGGTGATGATGCCCACCATGCGCTCCCCGGAGACCACGGGTATGGTGGAGATGTTCCTCTCCACCATGGTCTCTATGGCCTCGGTCAGGGGGTCCTCGGCGGTGAGGGTGGTAGGGCTGGGGTGCATGAGGAAGCGCACCTCCAGTTCCACCGGGTTCTTGTTCCCGGTCAGGTCCCCCTT
>JAFGPG010000091.1 GCA_016926075.1 Methanomassiliicoccales archaeon | reverse complement strand
TCCTCGTCCACCGAACAGGCCCGGCCCAGCTGGACCACGCTGCGCTCCCGCACCGACAGCTCCCGGAGGCCCGGGAACTCCTCCTGCTTCTCAAGGTAGTCCATGAGCATGCCGTCTCGCAGGCTGCGGCCGCTCACCGCTATCTCGCTCACCTTGAGCTCGTCCATGATCGTGTCCAGGATGACCGCCCCGGCCACGATGATGTCCGCCCTCTCCGCGTTCATGCCCGGCACCTTGCGCCGCTGGGCCAGGTCCATGGCCGCCAGCTGGGATATGAGCTTCCTCAGCTGGGAATGGCGGATGCTACCCTGGTGAGAGCTGTCCTGACGGTTGAGCATCTCCCCCAGGTTGACCACGGTGCCAGAGCTGCCGAAGGCCATTTCCACATCGAGCTCCGCCATCTCCTTACTGGCCCGCACCAACGCGCTCTTGACGTACTTGCGCATCTTGACCAGGGTGTCCTCGGGCACGGGACCCTCCGGCCTCTTGACGAACATGGAGGTCAGCCTGATGGCCCCCACCTTCAGGCTCTCCAAGTAGGAGTAGTCCCTCTGGTTCCCCACCGCCAGCTCGGTGCTCCCCCCGCCGATGTCCACGAAAAGGGCGGTACGGCTGTCGATGAGGTGGCCGCTGGAGACGCCCAGGTAGATCAACCGCGCCTCCTCCATACCAGAGATGATCTCCAGATCCTGGCCCGTGACCTCCTTCAGTCGTTCGATGAGCTCCTGGCGATTGGAGGTCTCCCTAGTGGCGGAGGTGGCCATGGACACGAACTCCGTGGCCCCGTAGGTGCGGGAGAGGTCGCAGAAGTTCTTGATGACGTTCACCGCCCGGTCCATGGCCCTCTCGTTGATCAGACCGTCCTTGAACGCCGTCTCCCCCAGTCGCACCATCTCCTTCTGCTCGCTGATGACCGTGTAGGACCGGTTGGGGTTGATGCGCACCACCAGGAGCCTCACCGAGTTCGTCCCCACGTCCAGGAAGGCCACCACCTTCCCCCGCTCGGCCTCAATGGACAATGCGCACCCTCCTGCCGAAGACCTTTTCGAACTGGCACTGCTTGCACCCCACCCATTCCTCCTCCAGGGGGAACGGGCCCCGCCCGGTCAGGGATACCTGCACCTCCTTCCTGCCCACCTTGACCGTCAGGTTGGACACCTTGGAGTCGTGCGCCCGGTCCAGGGCGTCGGCGATCGCCAAGAGGGAGGAGAGCATGCGCACGCGCTGCTTGTCCTTCTCTCGCAGATCCCTGAACACCCGGTCGCCCCCTCGGGGAGGACGGCATCCGTGGTAGCGCGCCACGCAGGCCACCATCCTCCTTTTCCTATCCTCCAGGGGCAGTTCCGCTCCCATGATCAGGTCCAACGCCCGTCTCTGATGGCCGTCCGGGCCTTCGCACAGCCCCACATCGTGGACCAGGGCAGCCATCTCCAACATCACGCGCTCCTTCTCTCCCATGTGGTGCAGGCTCTTGGTATGGTCAAAGAGCTGCAGGGCCAGTCTTCTGACCTGCTCCGCATGCTCCCGGTCCTGGTGCATGGTCACGGCCCAACGCTCCAGGACCACCATGGGTCCCTGGTCCCTGCCCCCGGCCACCTCTGCTGACAGGTCCTCGAGCCCCAAGGACGCGATCTCCCCGGCCGTCCCCTGGGCATCGTACTCGACCCTGTACGCTGTGACCTTCAGAGAAGGGAGGGCGACCAGGGCGTAGGCCGCCCGGGGACCGTCCCTGGGGCGCCCCACGCTCCCCGGGTTGACGAACAGGGTCCGGGACACCTTCCTGACCATCGGAATGTGAGAGTGGCCGGTGACCACCAGGTCCGCCCCCAATTCCCGGGCCAGTTCCAGATATCGTGACTCGGGGGTGCTGGGCAGGAGCTTCTCATCCCACCCCCCGGGGACCGCGTGGGTCATGTACAAGGTCCTCCCGCACAGGTCCAAGCGCACCTCCTCCGGAAGAGAGGAAAGCCAGTCCCAGCTCCCCTCCCCCAAGCGTTCCACCGAGAGCTCCAGATGCCGATCGCCACAGCCTCTCCCGGCCCGCAGGTCCAAGGCCTCCTGGTCCATGTTGCCCAGGACGCTCAGCACGTCCGCCCCTCTCAGAAGGGCTATGGCCTCCTCGGGTCGGGGAAGCCCCACCGCGTCCCCGGCGTGGAGGAAGGAGGAACACCCTCGCTCCCGGGCATGGAGCAGCACCGCCCTAAGGGCCGCCGCGTTGCCATGGACATCGGAGATGAGGGCCACCCGCATGGGGCACATCTCCTCCTCCGGTCCCTTCATCCTCTCCAGAAGGCGAGAGAAGAAGCGCTCCTGCTCGAGGCCGCACCACACCTCCACAAGCCCCGCATGCAGCCGCCTCCGCCTCCCCTCCATCTCCCTCTGCAGGTGGCCCAGCGCCTCGCGGGCGGAGGGCACCTCCTCCCTCATCCGCGGGATACGCTGAAGCCATACGTCGCAATCGTGCAGCTCCCCCACCACGTCCTGCAGTCCTTTCATGGCCTTGAGCTCCTCCCTGAGGCCGTCATCGTAGGCCTCCCGGAAGGCCTCCAGGTTATAGCGCAGTCGCTTGCCGGCGATGCGCAGGGCATGATGCCCCTGCCAATCCTCGAAGATGGGAACGGAACCCGCATGCTCCAACAGCTCCTCCACCGCCACCGAGGCGTGCCCGTAGGCGCAGGAACGCAGGGCACTGGCATCACCATCCCACTCCGCCCCTTCCAGCTCCTCATACAGCTCCAGGAGGGGGCTGTCCCGGGCCAGGCGGTCCATGAGCTCGATGATCCCTGGCTGCAGCTCCTCCCTCCGACACCTCAGATGGTCGACCAGCGGTC
>JAFGPG010000090.1 GCA_016926075.1 Methanomassiliicoccales archaeon | reverse complement strand
GAGGTCCTTACGCATGGCGGCCGTCGAGGGGAACACCGTGTCCAGGTCCAGGTCCGTGCCGGTCACCAGATCGATGATCTCCCCCCTTTCATGGGATCCGAGCCGCAGCAGCCGGGGGTGCCGCACGTGCACATGATATCCCCTTCCTCCGGAGAAGGCGATGCGCACATGACGCTCCTCGAACCCCAGCTCGCCGAAGATATAGCGGTCCAGCAGGGTGATGGCCTCCCTTTTGACCAGTCCAAGCATGTCCTCGTAGGACATCCCCTCCGCCCCCCGGATATGGTCGGCGTCCAGGTCGAAGATGAGGTCCGCCCCCTTCCACCCCTTGAGCTCCATGGTGGGCGCCGATGGGCGCTCGTATAGGGCGGAGGAGAAATAGGCGTGTGAGGGGACCTGGTTGAGAAGGAAACGTCGCAGGTCGTTCTCTTCCAGGAAGCCCATGTGCCGGCGTACGTAATCGCGGTCGAAGAACATGAAGCCGAACTCCCGCTCCCGCAGGTCCGATGGGGCGGGCGGGGGGGACCTCCGGTAATACTCCCGGAATAGGTCCATGGCGAAACCGATCTCCCTGTTCACGCCCCTCCCCATGTCCCGGGACGGATAAATAGATTGTAATCGTCCCCCCGCTCCCACATACCAAACTTTATAGCCGACACTGAATATTTTACTCTCGATAGGTATGAAGGCATACATCAGGGTCATCTACTCCAGCGACGGCAGCTCGCCCGGCCAGGTGGACAGCGTTTTCCAGGGCCAGGGGTTCAAGAAGATGCCCGGAGCGCCGGGGTACGAGATCGAGGTGCTGGACGAGGGAGAGCTGACCACGCTGTTGGAGGCCGTGCATCAGGCCTTGAAAGGGCTGGAAGTGAGGTACATTCCCACCCTGGGCACGATGGAGGGTCAGCCCGCCACTGGATTCCGCCAAGGGCTCTCGCGCTTACGCGAGTTCGGCATGGAACCAGCGGAGCTGAGCGGGCTGCTTGAGGAGGACCCGACCAGGTTCAAGGGCGCGGTGCTGGAGAGCGTGGAACGCTACCTCGACTCCGTCATCGCGGAGAGGCAGGAGGAGCTGGCCGCGGCGGAGGCCAAGCTCATGGCCGAACGCGCCCGCCAGCAGCTGATGGAACAGCTCAAGGAGGGGCGCACCTTCCACGAACTGTCCAAGGCCGTGCCCATGGAAGAGGAGGAACTGTCCCAACACCTGCTCGAGCTGGTGGAGAAGGGGGCCATACGCGCCGAGCAGAAGGGACGTCACGTGGTGTACGTGGCCGTCTAACCCCCTCTCTCCTTCCTATACCATTCCACGTAACTGTGCAGCCCCTCCTCCACGGCCACCTTCGGTTCCCAGCCTAAAAGCCGTCGGGCCTTGGAGTTGTCGCCCCATGTGTGGTCCACATCGCCATCCTGCATGGGGAGGTACTCGGGCTCGAGGTCCTCCCGACCCACCTCCTTCAGGATGCCTCGCACCACCTGGTTGATGGTGACACGGCGACCGCAACAGACGTTCAAGGGCTCCCCTCTGAGGCCCGGGCGGTCCGCACAGAGGCGAATGGCATCCACCACATCGGTGATGTAGGTGAAGTCCCTGGTCTGCTCCCCGTCACCAAAGATCTGCGGACGCCTCCCGTCCAGGGCGCGGTCGGTGAATATCCTGATGGCCATGTCCGATCGTTGTCGAGGCCCATAGACGGTGAAATAACGCAGGGACACGCTCTCTAGCCCGTATAGATCGTAGAATAGCGAGCAGTAGTGCTCAGCGGACAACTTGCTCACCGCGTAGGGGGAAATGGGAAGGACAGGGTCCTCCTCCTTGGTCGGAAGGCGCAGGGCGTTGCCATAGACGGAGGACGAGGAGGAGTTGATCACCCTCCGCACGCCCTCGTCACGGGCGGCCAGGAGCACGTTGAGCGTGCCGGTGCTGTTGACCATGTGCGACCGCATGGGGTCCTTGACCGACTTGCGGACACCGGTCTGCGCCGCCAAATGGAAGACCACCTCCGCACCTTGGAAGCTCTGGCGCAGGGCATTGAGGTCCAGTATACTGATCCTCTCCAGTTGGAACGCCTTTTTCTCCAGGTGACCCGTCAAGAAGCGCCCCCCGCCTGTAGAATGATCGTCGAAATTGTCCACGGCCACCACCACGTGCCCTTCCGCCAGTAGAAGATCGGTAAGGGTGCTGCCGATGAACCCCGCCGCGCCAGTGACCACAGCTCTCATGGAAACGAAGAATTAATAAAAACTTGCACGATATTAATGCTTATACATCGACCATCAAAAAGCAGCCCAATTTTTTAAGATACCTTTTTATAGAAGCTTTAATAAACCTTAAATACTGCCCCCAGTATGGTTCGCCACAGGTGAAAGGGAAATGGGTGCCACCATCAGAACAATGGGTCTGTTCCTCTTCATGTTCGGCCTGTTCGTGGCCATCGGCTGGCTAGTGGGCTCCTTCTTCATTGGCGACTGGGTGCTGGGCGCCCTGGTCTTCCTGGTGCTCGCCGCCCTGATCAACCTCATATCCTATTTCTATTCCAGCAAGATCGTGCTGTGGTCCTACCGGGTCCGGCTGGTCAGCGAGGCGGAGGCGCCCAGGCTCTACCGCATCGTGCGCCAAATAGCCTCCATGAACGGCCTGCCCATGCCCAAGGTGGG
>JAFGPG010000089.1 GCA_016926075.1 Methanomassiliicoccales archaeon | reverse complement strand
TGGACA
Organism: Methanomassiliicoccales archaeon; assembly: GCA_016926075.1. Classification (GTDB taxonomy): domain Archaea; phylum Thermoplasmatota; class Thermoplasmata; order Methanomassiliicoccales; family UBA472; genus UBA472. Next base: position 4,290 of record JAFGPG010000089.1, on the reverse strand, counting down.
TATTGGGGAACGTGGTCCCCTACATCAAGGGCGAGGAGGAGAAGATGGAGGCGGAGATCCACAAGATGCTGGGCACCGTACATGAGGGGAAGGTGCGCTTCGCGGACTTCGACATGGTGGCCAGCTGCGCCCGGGTGCCGGTTGTCGACGGGCACCTGGAATCGGCGGTGCTCAGGCTGGAGCGCACGGCCTCCGCCCAAGAGGTGGTGGAGGTCCTGGAGGCCTTCCTGCCGGAGCCGCAGAGGCTGGGGCTGCCTACCGCGCCCCAGCGACCGATCATCGTGCGTCGGGAGGCCGATCGGCCGCAGCCGGTGGCCGACGCCCTGGCCGGGGAGCCGGAGAGGGCCCGGGGCATGGCCGTCTCCGTGGGCCGGGTGCGCGAGAGCAAAGGATATATCAAGCTATGGTTGCTTTCCCATAACACCCTGAGGGGCGGCGCCGGGGGGTCCGTTCTCAACGCCGAGCTCGCCGTGGCCAGGAAGCTCCTCTGAGGGGGTCGTGGATGAAGCGGACGGTCGCGGAGATCAATCAGAGGATCAAGGACGGCGATGTGGTGGTCATGACCGCCGAGGAGGTCATACCCTTCGTGGAGAGCGAGGGCGTGGAGCGCGCCACGAAGGAGGTGGACGTGGTCACCACCGGCACCTTCGGGGCCATGTGCTCCTCCGGGGCCTTCCTCAACTTCGGTCATGCCGAGCCGCCCATCCGCATGCAACGGGTGACACTGAACGACGTGCCGGCCTACACGGGCATCGCCGCGGTGGACGCTTATCTGGGGGCCACGGAGCTGCGCCAGGACGATCACGGGGGATACGGAGGGGCGCACGTCATCGAGGACCTCGTCTCCGGGCGATCGGTGCGCCTGCGGGCCCAGAGCAACGGCAGCGACTGCTACCCCCGCAAGGACATCGATACCTGGGTGTCCCTGAACAGCCTGAACCAGGCCTACCTGTACAACCCGCGTAATGCCTATCAGAACTACGCCGCCGGGACCAACTCCTCGGAGCGCACCCTGTTCACCTACATGGGAAAGCTCCTGCCCCGTTATAGTAACATCACCTACTCCAATGCCGGGCAGCTCTCCCCGCTGCTCAACGACCCCACCCTGCGCACCATAGGCATCGGCACCCGCATCTTCCTGGGCGGGGGGACGGGCTACGTGGCCTGGGAGGGGACCCAGTTCCGCACCAACGTGGAGACCAGGGGCGGTGTGCCCATGGGCAGCGCCCGCAACCTGGCAACGATAGGGGACATGAGGTGCATGGGCCCGGAGTTCCTGAGGGCCCTGTACCTGCCCGGCTACGGCGTGTCGCTGGCCCTGGGCATCGGGGTCCCCATACCCATACTGGACGAGGGGATGATGAAGGCCACCGCGGTCAGCGACGAGCAGCTCTTCGCCCCCATCATCGACTACTCCGTGCAGTCCCGCAACCGACGGCCGATCAAGCACGTCTCCTACGCCGAGCTGCGCTCCGGCAAGGTGGAGCTCTTCGGCAAGGACGTGCGCACCTCCTCCCTTTCCAGCTACCTCAAGGCAAGGCAGATCGCCGAGGTCCTGGCCCAGCGCATAGAGAGGGGGGAGTTCCTGCTCACCGAGCCGGTGGCACCCCTGCCCCAGGACCGGGGCATGGGCACCCTGGAGGTACGCTCCAAGGAGGAGGCGGTCTGATGGCCAAGAAGAAGTTCCTCCTGGGCTTCAGCCCGGACATCGTCAACGAGGCCATCGTCTACCGTTTGGTGAAGGACTACGACCTCAAGATCAACATCCTGCGGGCGGAGGTCAGGGAGATGGGGGGGCGGCTGATCATGGAGGTGGAGGGGAAGGCCGCCGACATCAAGGAGGCGGCGCGCTACCTGACCGATTCCCGGGTGGAGGTGCAGGAGCTGGTCACCTACGTGGAGAAGAACGAGGAGCGCTGCACCAACTGCGGCATGTGCCTCTCCATCTGCCCGGTGGAGGCCTTCACCATGGAGAGACCGAGCTGGAAGGTGAGGTTCGATGCCGAGAGGTGCATCGCCTGCGGCATGTGCATCGACGCCTGCCCGCCCGGGGCCATGAAGTTCCATCTATGAGGCGCCATTTCGAGTTCCGCGAGACGGTGGTGACCATCGAGGCCCCGGATGATCATATACCGGTGGGGGAGAGGGCGCTGCTGGAGGCCAGGGGGGAGGTGGAGGGATACATCGCCAGGGACCCCTTCTTCGGAACGACGTTCGAGCCCTACCCGCCGCGGGAGGGCATGGGCGAGGTGGTCAGGCGCATGTGCCAGGCATCCTGCGATGCCCGCGTGGGGCCCATGGCCGCGGTGGCCGGGGCCATCGCGGAGCGGGCCATGGAGGCCATGGTCCGGGAGGGATGCCCGCACTGCCTGGTGGACAACGGGGGGGACATAGCCCTGCATACCTCGGGGACGGTGACCGTGGGCCTTTACGCCGGCCAGGGATCGATGGGTGACCTGGCCATGGAGGTACCCGCCACGTCGGGCCCCCTGGGCATCTGCACCTCCTCGGGGACCATCGGGCCGTCAATCTCCCTGGGCCGGGCGGACCTGGCCACGGTCATCTCCAGGGATGTGGCTCTTGCAGATGCATGCGCCACCCGGCTGGGCAATCTGGTGTCGGACGATGAGGAGGGCACGCTGCATGACGCGCTGCGGGAGGTGCTGGCGATCGCGGGTGTGCGGGGGGCGCTGGTCATGGTCGCGGGAAAGCTGGCCCTGGCCGGGGATGTCCCCCGCCTGATGCGCTGCCGGGTGCCGGAGGGGCGCATCACCAGGGTGCGCTACGAGCGCTGAGGCCTGGCGTATGCCGCCTGCGGAGCGTGTGAGGGCTCTCGTGACCCTGATGGGTTGGAGGGGGGTCATCCGAGGATATGTCCTGGGTGCCGGTCCGCGCGGCACCAGAATGTAAGTAAATATAAGTAGCAATTGTCCATTGATGGGGTATTGCCAGGGGTTAAATAAAATGACACTCAGGCTGGCCATACCCAACAAGGGACGGCTGAGCGAGAGGTCCGTGGAGATCCTCAAGCAGGCTGGACTGGAGATCGAGAACGAGGACGAGCGCAGGCTCTTCGCCAACGTCAAGCGCCAGGACCTGGCGGTGATGTTCCTCCGGGCACAGGACATCGTCAGGTTCGTGCACAAGGGGGCGGTGGACGTGGGCATCACCGGTCTCGACCTGGTGATGGAGTCCGGCCTGGACGTGGTCATCCCCTATAAATTGAACTTCGGGCGCTGCCGCCTTTCCGTGGCCGTGCCCGAGGACATGGGGGTGCAGAGGCCGGAGGACCTGCCCGATGACCTGGTGGTGGCGACGTCCTTCCCCAACCTGACCCGCAAGTACTTCCAGGGATTGGGCAAGAGGGTGGAGATCGCCTCCATCGCTGGGGCCGCGGAGATCGCCCCCCACCTGGGCGTGGCGGACATCATCGTGGACCTGGTCTCCAGCGGCTCCACGCTGAAGATGAACCACCTCCGGGAGCTGGCGGTCATCACCGAGTCCCAGGCCGTGGTCATCGCCAACCGCAAGGCCTATGAGGGGTGCGAGCAGCAGGTGCAGGAGATCATCTCGGCCATGCTCAGCGTCACCGAGGCCGAGAACAAGAAGTACCTGATGGCCGACGTGCCCCGGGCCTCTTTGGATGAGGTGCGCCAGACCTTCCCGGGGATCGCTGGTCCCACCATCATGAACATCATAGGGAGGGAGGACGTGGTGGCCGTGCACGTGGTCATAGAGAAGTCCGAGGCCTACGACGCCATCAATCGGTTGAAGCGCCTGGGGGCGACAGGCATACTGCTCACTCCCATCGACCGCATGGTACCCTGAGGTGATGTCATGGACAGGGGGTGGATACGTTCCAGCTGCCGGGATTTGCAGCTCTACTACAGCCCGAAGGTAGGGGACAAGCTGCGCATGGACACCAGCACCAACGCCCTGGGCACCAACCCGGCCGGGCGCCGGGCCCTGCGGGAGTGCCTGGACCTGGACGTGGGTCAGTATCCCAGCACCTACGGGGACGGACTGAGGGAGGCCCTGGCCGACCTGTACTCCCTGCACCGGGACAACTTCGTGGTGGGCAACGGTTCGGACGAGGCCCTGGACATCATCGTCAAGACGTTGGTGGAGCCGGGGGAGACGGTCATCGCCACCCACCCGGCCTACCTCCTGCACTCCTTCTTCATCAGGATCAACGGCGGCCGGACGGCCACCGTGGATCTGGACGGGGACTTCCAGCTGGACGTGGAGGCCCTCAACTCCGCCCCGGGGAAGATGGTGCTGCTCTGCACC
>JAFGPG010000023.1 GCA_016926075.1 Methanomassiliicoccales archaeon | reverse complement strand
GACATGGCCCAGGCCTCCCGGCAGATGAAGGCCAGTGAGTATAATTCGGCCATCTCCAACGGAGTGGACCCCGTGGAGTTCAAGGTGGCCATCGACGGCATCGCCATCGTCACCCACCAGGACAATCCGGTCGAGGTGCTCACCGTGCAGCAGCTAAGGGGCATCTACAACGGCACCATCACCAACTGGAACCAGGTGGGTGGGGATGACCTCTCCATAACCTTGTACGGCAGGCAGTCCACCTCCGGCACCTACGAGTTCTTCTGGGAGCACGTGCTGCAGAAGGAGAACTACTCCTCCTCCATGAACATGCTCTCCGGCAACTCGGCCATAGTCTCCGCTGTGCAGGGGGACCAGGGCGGTATCGGATATGTGGGCATCGGCTACGCCGACGCCTCCGGCATCAATGTGCTGGACCTCAAGAGGAACGAGACCTCCGCCGCCTACTCCCCCCTGGACGCCGACGCGGTGCAGTCCGGCCAGTACGACCTGTCCCGTTATCTGTACATCTACACCGACGGGACGCCTACCGACCAGGTCAGCCGTTGGCTGGGCTGGATACTGGACGCTGAGCTGGGGCAGATGGTGGCGGAAGAGGTCGGCTTCTACGCCTTGTCCCCAGAGGTCATCGCCGAGGAGAGGGCCAAGCTGGGCTGATCATGAAACCACTTCCCCGATCTTTTTCCAGTACGCGAAAACCACTTCGAGGAGAGTAGCAGAGTGGCATACAGGTTAAGATGGAAGGGTTCGAACCGGCGCAGGGTCCGACGCAACGTCAACCTGTCCCCTAAGGAAAGGGCCATCGAGATCGCTCTCACCATCGCCACCTGGTCCTCCGTGGTGGCCTTGGGCGCGGTGTTCGCCGAGCTGATGCTTGGTGCCATCCCCGCCTTCCTGACCATTGACATCATCGGTTTCTTCACCGGCACGGTGTGGAACCCCGCCCATCCCACTCATCCCCTTTACGGTATTCTGCCGCTGTTCGTGGGCACCCTCATGGTCTCCTTCGGAGCGGCGGCCATAGCCATCCCCATCGGCCTGGGGTGCAGTATCTGGCTTGCGGAACTGGCCAGCCCCAGGATCAGGTCCATATTCAAACCGGCCATCGAGATATTGGCCGGCATCCCCTCGGTCATATTCGGCTTCTTCGCCCTGGTCATACTGTCGGAATGGATATCCATTGTCTTCGACCCGGTGACCAAGCTCAACGCCTTGAACGGGGCCATCATGCTGGCGGTGATGATGATCCCCATCATGGTCACCGTGGCCGAGGACGCCATGAACTCCGTCCCCTCCAGCCTACGGGAGGCCTCCCTGGCCCTGGGGGCCACACGCTGGGAGACCCTCCGCCATGTTGTGCTGCCTGCGGCCCTCTCCGGCATCGTGGCCGCCATCGTACTGGCCTTCGGCCGGGCGGTGGGGGAGACCATGACCGTGCTCATGGCCACCGGGAACGCCCCCCAGCTGACCTTCGACTTCCTGCGTTCCGTGCAGACCATGACCGCCGCCATCGCCATCGACTTCGGGGAGGTGGTGTTCGGCTCCGAGCATTACCATGTGCTCTTCGCCGTGGGTCTGGTGCTCTTCGTCATCACGTTCGCGATCAACTTCCTGGCCGATTGGGTGGTCAGGCGCTACAAGGAGGACTACTGATGGACCGCAAGCTCAAGGAGATGCTCTTCTTCAGCGCCTTCCGGGGATGCGCCCTGTTGGTGGTCCTCTCCCTGGTGGTGCTCATGTGGTACATCGCCACCGGGGGCCTGGAGCGCCTGAGCTGGGATTTCCTGACCGAGATGCCCCGCCGGGCCAACACCGAGGGAGGGATACTTCCGGCCATCGTGGGCACCTTCTACCTCATGTTGATCGTGCTGGCCGTGTCCGTCCCCATCGGGGTCATGTCCGCCATCTATCTGGTGGAGTACGAGCAGAGCTCCTGGATGGGAAGGGTGTTCAAGCTGGCGGTGTACAATCTGGCCGGGGTGCCATCCATCGTCTACGGCCTGCTGGGGCTGGGTATTTTCGTGGCCTTCCTGGGCTTCGGCTTCTCGCTCATGTCCGCCGGCCTGACCCTGAGCATCATGACCCTGCCGTTGATGATCTCTGCGGCCAGGGAGGCCATAGCCGCGGTGCCGCAATCGGTGCGCGAGGCCTCGCTGGCCCTGGGGGCCACAAAATGGCAGACCATTTGGCATCATGTGCTGCCCTACGCCCTGCCGGGCATTTTCACGGGCATCATCCTCTCCGTCTCCCGCGCCGCCGGGGAGACCGCCCCACTGATGCTCACCGGGGTGGCAATGTCCCTGCAGCGCCTACCGGATGGGTTCTTCGACAGCTTCATGGCCCTGCCCTATCACATCTTCTACATGGCTACGCAGTCCTCCAACCTGCTGGCCACCCGACCGATACAGTACGCCACCGCCCTGGTGCTGCTCCTGCTGGTGCTGGGGATGAACCTGGTGGCCATCGTGATGAGGAAGCGATATCGCGACAGATACAAGTGGTGAACATGACAACGACGATACACACTGAGGACCTCAACGTCTACTTCGAGAGGAACCACGCCCTGATAGACGTGACCATGGACATACAGAACAACCAGGTGACAGCGGTCATCGGACCCTCTGGATGCGGGAAATCGACCTTCATCCGCTGCATCAACCGCATGAACGACCTCATCCCCGGCTGCGTGGTCAAGGGAAAGGTCCTCGTCGACGGAGAGGACGTCAACGACGACAAGGTGGACGTGGTGGACGTCCGGCGGCGCATCGGCATGGTGTTCCAGAAGCCGAATCCCTTCCCCAAGAGCATCTACGAGAACGTGGCCTACGCCCCCCGGCTGCACGGGGTGACCGAGGTGGTGGACGGCAAGGTGCGCAGGCGCAAGCACACCAAGAAGGAGCTGGACGAGATCGTGGAGCGCAGCCTGCGCCGAGCGGCGCTATGGGAGGAGGTCAAGGACCGCCTGGATAAGAGCGGGATGAGCCTGTCCGGGGGACAGCAGCAGCGGCTGTGCATAGCCCGCACCCTGTCCATAGACCCGGAGATCATTCTCTTCGATGAGCCGTGCTCCGCCCTGGACCCCATCGCCACCTCCAAGATAGAGGACCTGCTGGTGGACCTGAAGAAGGATTACACGGTGATCATCGTCACCCACAGCATGCAGCAGGCGGCACGCATCTCGGACAGGACCGCGTTCTTCTACCTGGGGAAGATGATTGAGATGGGGGACACCAAGCAGATCTTCGAGAGGCCGCAGATGGAGCTGACCGAGCAGTACATCACCGGGAGGATGGGCTGATGACGCCGAGGACCACCTTCAACCACGAACTAGAAGAGCTGAACAAGGAGATCACGGAGATGGCCAACGTGGCCAAGACGGCCATCGAGAGGGCGGTGCAGATGATCGCGGACATGGACCTGTCCCTGAGGGAGGAGGTGCGGGAGATGGACCGCCGCCTCTACGAGTTGAACGAACGCATTGACAAGCACTGCCTGGACATCATCGCGCTACATTCCCCCGTCGCCGGGGACCTGCGCCTGATCTCGGCCTGCCTGAAGATGGTGGAGGACCTCAACCGCTTCGGCCGCTACGCCTGGGACATCGCGCAGATAGTGGACGACTTCGAGGAGGGCAAGGCCTTCAAGAAGTTCGAGTCCCTGAGGACCATGGCCTGCCTGGTCGTCGGCCTTGTGGACGACGCCGTGTACTCCTTCCTTCAGCGGGACGCGGAGAAGGCATCACACCTGCACGAGCGGGACGACGCGGTGGACGCCCTATACGACAGCATCTTCCGGGAGATACTGACCTACATGATGGAGGACCCCCACAAGATCACCATGGGCATAGACCTCATACTGGTCGCCAGATACATGGAAAGGGTGGCGGACCACGCCTGCAACATCGGGGAGTACGTATACCACATGGTCACCGGGGAGCGCCTGGACCCCAAGGCCCGGGTGGGCAACGTGCCGCAGAACGTCGAGGCCTGCGACAGGCTCTTCGACCACCCCTGCCCCCGCACCGAGCTGGATGAGAAGTGAGGCTCGGCGGAGCACCAGCACCGAAAAGGCATAATAATGCCCAGCGCCCATTTAATGCCGGAGCTATTACCATGAACGAGGACAAGATGAAGGCCGATAAGGCCGTCGAGGAACTGGGCGAGCAGATGGGCGGGTACGTACCACCTACGCTCCATCACATCAGGAACCATCACCCGACCCTGGCGGTCATCATCAGGGACATGGACAAGGTCATCAACACCGACGGGGCCCTGGACCGCAAGACCAAGAGGCTGATCGCGTTGGCATGCGTCGCCGTGCGCATGTGCGAGGGATGCATCTACCCCCAGGCCAAGGTGGCCAAGAACTGCGGCGCCACCCGCGAGGAGATCATGGAGGCCCTCAACATCGCCGTGCTCACCGGAGGCGTGCCGTCCTGGTCCACCGCCCGGGAGGGCATCACCGAGCTGCTCGCGGAATGGGACGAGGAGGACGCGGAGAAGGAAGGTATGGATCCAAAAAAGCCCAAGAAGAAGTCCGCGGGTAAGAAAAAGTCAGCCACCAAGAAGTGAGCCAGTAGCACCTGATCAAACCTTTTAAATACATTTATTATAAATTATTTTCTATTCTTATATTGGCAAAGTACTTATAATACCGGTTCATCACTTCAAACGGAGAAATCACTTTGGCCTACAGACCCAACAGGAACAAGAGCCGGGCGAAAAAACCGAGCCACTACCGGAACAGGGACGCCCCCTCCACCAGGGTTGGCATGCTGAACCAACGCCGTCTGGGGGAGTTCAAGTATGACGTCCGGGAGCTGTTCGTGGAGAACCAGATGGACCCCGACCTGGCGACAACGTTCCTGGCCAGCGTGATCGCGAAAGCGTCCCGGCAAAGCATCAAGGACGCCAAGGACTACGTGCGCGAGCAGCAGGCCTCCGGGGCCATATCCAAGGAGGTCATGGACGGCCTCGTCTATTATCTGGACCGCTATACCAAGTACCAGAGCCAGCAGACCGGCGAATAGGCCTTTTCTCCTGTTGCTTATCATCAAACGACGCGCACATACATCGTGAAGGCGTGCGGGGCGTCGCCCACCGGACCCACGAATCGCAGGAACCATTCATCCGTCGCCCTGAACTCCAAGCTGCCGTTGCCGATTACCGACCTCCCCTCATTATACCGGAAGCCCCCGCAATCAACCATGGCCATCACATCCTCCTGGCCAAAGTAGTAGTGAGCGTAGTTGGTAGCGTTCACCTCGTACTCGAGATCATCCGTACGGACCATGTCAGAGTCGAAGGCACCATGGAGCGTTACGCCCCCGGCATGATCCGGACAGCCGATCCAAGGTACCTCATACGAAGGTCTCAGATCGATACCGCATATCTCGGTGAAGTCCACCTCGATGAGAATGAAGGTGGCACGGTATACCGAGGTAATCACCTCCTCCCGGTAAGTGAGAAGAGACCCGCAACCGCTGTAGGTCACCCGGATCTCCGGTCCTCCTTCCGCCATGCCATACCCTCCTGACAGGGAGATGTAACGGCAGACGGATCTGATGCCGAAAGGGGTTTCCAGCTCCATCTGGTCCAGCAGGGCTGATCCTCCGTCGAAGACGGTATGGACCATAGGTCCCGAACCATTGCCCCAGAGGCTCTCCTGCCAGTCCATCCCTACCTGCACATCCCACCCAAAACCATCGATCCATGCATAGGTCATCGTCTGGGTCCCATGGACCGTGGCATCATCCACAGTTACGTTAATGCTGTATGTCAAAAGACCGTGTTCGGGAACCGTCGGCTCGTTCTCCCTTCCCATCTTGAACGCCGCTCCTGTGGCCAATACCATCACCGCCGCTACGAGCAGCACCTGCCAGACCTTGTACCTCTCTGGCACTTTCCCCCACCTGAAGAAAATCATAACGCTGCGATGGAATAAAATCATCTACATTAAGTGAAAAAAGGAAAGGTGTTTACCAGAAGAATCTAACTTCCACTGGACTGTTTCCACACCTTGTCCAGGTCCTTGCGGGACACGGTCTCCAGCACGTACCTCCCGAACTCCTCGCCGGTGGCGCCGTCGAACCGCCCGGTCATCCTGATCCTCCTCTCGAACTGCGTGCACAGGTCCAGGGCCATCTCCAACATACTGGCCTTCTCCACGTATCCCACATGGTCCAGCAGCATGGCCGCGGCCTTGAGCATTGAGCTCGGGTCGGCGAACTGAGCCCTCCCCTCCTCCACCATGCGAGGAGCGGAACCGTGTATGGCCTCGAACATGGCGTAGCGGGAGCCGATGTTCGCGCTCCCCGCCGTTCCCACTCCCCCCTGTATCTGCGCCGCCTCGTCCGTGAGTATGTCCCCGTAGAGATTGGGCAGCACCATGACCTTGAAGTCCGCGCGGCGGTAGGGATCGATGAGCTTTGCCGTCATGATGTCAATGAACCAGTCGTCCCACTTGACCTCGGGGTACTCCTTGGCGATGCGCTCCGCTATGCTCAGGAACTTGCCGTCGGTCCTCTTTATGACATTGGCCTTGGTGACCACAGTCACTCTGTTCGCACCGCTCCTGCGGGCGTGGTCGAACGCCAGCCGTATGATGCGCTCGCTGCCCTGCGTCGTCGCCACGGTGAAATCGATGGAGACGTCCTCGTTCACGTCCACGCCCTTGCTCCCCAGGACGTACGCTCCCTCGGTGTTCTCCCGGAAGAAGGTCCAGTCTATACCTTGTTTAGGGATGCGCACCGGGCGCACGTTGGCGAAGAGGTCCAGCTCACGGCGCATCGCGACGTTAGCCGACTCGATGTTCGGCCAACCGTCCCCCTTCTTGGGGGTGGTGGTCGGCCCCTTCAATATGACATGGCACTTCTTGATCTCTGCCAGCACATCGTCCGGAATGGCCTTGAGGTGCTTGGCACGGTTCTCGATGGTCAACCCCTCTATTGTCCTGATCTCCACCTTTCCGGAGGCGACCTCTTCCTTCAATAGAGCCCTTAGAACGTTCTCGGCGTGCTTGCATATGAATGGTCCTATTCCGTCGCCGCCCACCACGCCTATAATCAGCTTGTCCAATTTCCCATAGTCGACCCATCCGACCGAGGCCTTCATTGCCTCCACCCTCTGCATCTGCTCCTGCAGTATCCTGCCGAAATGCTCCTTGGCTGCCTCTATCTCCTTGTTCATCGTCATGACCGAAGAAACAAAAGATGAACTCATATTACATATCTTTGGCCGCTCGGGTATGAAGCGGCGACAAGTTGCACAAGTGCCTCCATCCGTTCTAATGGACGGTCATCGACCTGAACGGAAGGAGAAATCAACAGGCTCCAACTTTTATAGAATTACCCGGACCCAAAAAGGAAATGGTCAGCGCCCGGCGGAAATAGGCGGAGGATCTAATCGACAACATATGGGAGAGGTTGTTATGGGATGGGATCGTCGCCGGACGCCTTAGCCTTGAAGGCATATTATTCTTGGACTACCCGCTACATAAAGCATTACCTCTGACAATCAATAATAAAGAAGGAAATATGGCATCGCCGTTATCCGGAACATGCTGTCCGATGTTCCAAGGGTTGTCATCGCCGGGGATAGGAGCGGGACCGGTAAGTCCACTGTCACCATCGGACTTTTAATGGCATTGAAAAGGAAAGGGCTCAAGGTGCAGCCCTTCAAGACAGGACCGGATTTCCTAGACCCCATGCACCATACCCAGGTGACGGGTCGACCATCACGCAATCTGGACACCTGGATGTTCCCCGGCTACATCCACCAGGCCGTGGCCAATGGCATGCAGGGGGCGGACCTGGCCGTGGTGGAAGGGGTCATGGGCATGTACGACGGGTTCGACGGGCGCTCGGAGGAGGGCAGCACCGCCCACCTGGCCAAGGTCCTGGACGCCCCGGTGGTGCTGGTCCTCGACGCCCGGGCATCGGCCCGTTCCATTGGGGCGGTGGCCTTGGGCTTCCGGGACTATGACAAGGAGGTCAGTATGGCGGGGGTCATCTTCAACAACGTGGCCGGCCCGAGGCACATGGACATGCTCGTCGACTCGTTGCGCGGTGAGCTGCCCTGCCTGGGAGGGGTGCCCCGACAGGAGGACATGGGGTTGGAGAGCAGGCACCTAGGGCTGGTGCCGGCGGGAGAGGTCAGGGACCCCCAAAGATATGAAGCGATATGTGAGAGCGTGGAGAAGAGCGTGGACCTGGACCAGCTGCTGACCATTGCCCATGAGGCTCCGGGGATGGAGCTTCCCGAGCCCCTTCGCCCCGCCCCGCCCCGCGCGCGCTTGGGCGTGGCCATGGACGAGGCGTTCAACTTCTACTATCAGGACAACATGGACATACTGCGTTCCATGGGGGCGGAGATCGTGCCCTTCTCTCCCCTGCACGACGGATTGCCGGACATCGATGGACTGTACTTCGGCGGCGGCTATCCCGAGCTCTTCGCGGAGGGGCTCGAAAGGAACGTGACCATGCGCGAGGCCGTACGCTCCCTGGCGGAGGAGGGTAAGCCCCTCTACGCGGAATGCGGAGGACTGATGTACGTCTGCTCCTCCATGAAGGACCT
>JAFGPG010000088.1 GCA_016926075.1 Methanomassiliicoccales archaeon | reverse complement strand
TCATGCCAATGCATGGCGGCCATTTAGGGCGCAAAGGTATTTCAGACCCGTGCTTCGTTCGAATCCATGATGAGCGAGAAGGTAGAGGACCAGGGCAAACGGAGGAGCGCGGCTTTCTCGGTGACCGGAATGACCTGCGCCACCTGCGCCGGGACCGTCACCGATTCGCTGAAGGAGCTGGAGGGCGTACTGGAGGCGAACGTCAATCTGGCCACGGAAAAGGCCTCAGTGACCTATGACCCGGAGAGGGTGGACCTGCCTCGTATGCAGAGGGCCGTGGAGGAGGCCGGATACGGGGTGATCATCAACGAGCTCGACCTGTCCGTCGCCGGCATGAGCTGCGCCACCTGTGCCCAGACCATCGAGCGGTCGGTGGGCGCTCTGGAAGGGGTCTTCCAGGCCACGGTGAACCTGGTCACGGAAAAGCTCAATGTCCGCTACGATCCGCAGAGGGTCCGTGTGGCGCAGATCAAGAAGGCCGTCCAGGACGCCGGATTCGAGGTGCTGGAGACCCAGACCCTGGACGTGGAGAGGGAGAGAAGGGAGAGGGAGACATGGAGACAGCGCTGGCTTCTGATCCTCTCCCTCTCCCTGGCCATCCCCATCATGGTCATCATGGTCCTCATGGACTTCACCGATGTGGCCCGACAGTCCCTCATGGAATGGGGGAACCTGGTCATGTTCCTGTTGGCCACCCCTGTGCAGTTCGTGGCCGGATATCAGTTCTACATAGGGGCCTACAGGGCCCTGCGCAATCGCAGCGCCAACATGGACACGCTCATCACCGTCGGCACCTCCGCGGCCTATTTCTACAGCGTGGCGGTCCTCTTCATCCCGGGGGCCGTGGCGTTCGAGCACGTCTATTTCGATAGCTCGGCCATGATCATCGCCCTCATCCTCTTCGGAAAGTACCTGGAGGCCAAGGCCAAGGGCGGCACCTCGGAGGCCATCAAGCGCCTGATGGGACTTCAGGCCAGGACCGCCCGCGTGCTGAGGGAGGGGGAGGAGACGGAGATCCCCGCTGACGAGCTGGACGTGGGGGACGTGATGGTCATAAGGCCTGGGGAGAAGATACCTACGGACGGGATGGTCCTGGAAGGGCGCTCGTCGGTGGACGAGAGCATCATCACAGGGGAGAGCCTGCCGGTGTCCAAGGAGGAGGGGGACTCGGTCATCGGGGCCACCATCAACAGGAACGGGTTGCTCAAGGTGAGGGCCACCAAGGTGGGCAAGGACACCGCCCTGGCCCAGATAGTCAAGCTGGTGGAGGACGCCCAGGTCAGTAAGGCTCCCATACAGAGGGTGGCCGACCGGGTCTCCTCGGTCTTCGTGCCCGTGGTCATCCTCATCGCCCTGACCTCCTTCCTGCTTTGGTACTTCGTGGGGGTACAGGCCTTCGATGTTCAGGAGGCCCCCTTCACCTTCTCCCTCACCGTGTTCATCACCGTGCTGGTCATCGCCTGCCCCTGTGCACTGGGGTTGGCCACCCCCACGGCCATCATGGTAGGCACCGGAAAGGGGGCGGAGAACGGCATCCTGATCAAGGGAGGGGAGTCCCTGGAGGTGGCCGGCCGTGTGCATACCGTGGTATTCGATAAGACCGGTACACTGACCAAGGGTGAGCCGGAGGTGGTGGAGGTCCTGATCTTCGACCCCTCCTGCCCGGACATGCTGGCCATGGTTGCCAGCGCGGAGATGGGCTCCGAGCACCCCCTGGGAGAGGCCATTGTGCGCAGGGCCAGGTCCCAGGGTATGGAACTGTACCCGGTGAGCGAATTCCAGGGGATGGCGGGCAAAGGTGTCCGGGCCCAAGTGAACGGCAGGTCTGTGGTGGCCGGCAACCGCGGGCTGATGCAGGAGATGGGGGTACCTCTCGGTGACCGGGAGAATGATATCGGATCATTGGAGGAGCGGGGCATGACCGCGGTCCTGGTGCTGTTGGAGGACAGGCTGTGCGGGGTCATTGGCATAGCCGACGTGATGAAGCCGACCTCCGCGGAGGCGGTGGCCGAACTTCGGCGCATGGGCATCGAGGTCGTGATGCTCACCGGGGACAACCGGCGTACCGCGGAGGCCATAGCCGCCGAACTGGGCATCGACAAGGTGCTTGCGGAGGTGTTGCCGGGGGACAAGGCCCGGGAGATATCCCGGCTGCAGTCCGAAGGGAGGGTCGTGGCCATGGTGGGGGACGGCATCAACGACGCCCCGGCCCTGGCGCAGGCCGACGTGGGCATGGCCATCGGCTCCGGTACCGACGTGGCTGTGGAGGCCGGGGACATCGTGCTGGTCAAGGACGACCCCCGTGACGTTGTGGCGGCCATACAGCTCAGTCGAAGGACCATGCGCAAGATCAGGCAGAACCTGTTCTGGGCCTTCGGGTACAACACGGCGGGCATACCCGTGGCGGCCGGGGTGCTCTATCCCTTCCTGGGGATACTGCTCTCCCCCATCATCGCCGCGGGGGCCATGGCCTTCTCCTCGGTGTCCGTGGTCTCCAACGCCGCCCTGCTGAAACGCTATACGCCGGAGATAAAGAGAAAGGAGGTGAAAGAACGGCCATAGATCCGATATGCCAGATGGAGGTGGACGAGAGGACTGCCAAGTGGACCTCGGAGCACAAGGGGAAGAGATACTACTTCTGCTCCCCCGGTTGCAAGAAGAAGTTCGACGCCGCCCCCGAGAAATACATCAAGAAATGAGGGGAGACCGTCCCGATGCACCGGTCAAGGTGAACGACGGGCCGGAGGCCCGTCAGGACGTTCAATGGCCCTTGTGCCGGCCGTCGCGCTCCATATTGGCGCGCTCCTCGGCGTAGGCCTGCTGCCGCTCCTCGACGTAGGATTCCGTGTCGAAGGCCTTCTTCACCACACCGATGGCACTCATGCCCAGGTTGAACAGTGCCGGAGGGATCCTGATGCCGTAGCGCAGGGTCGTGCCGGTCAGCTTGCCGGGATTCATGATGTCCAGGGGGTCGAAGAGCTTCTTGATGTCCCGGATGTACTTCGCCCCGGAGCCGCGTATGGGGTCCAGGTTGGAGGCGAAGAAGGCACCGAAGCCCAGTGGGCGCCCGCCCACGGACAGCGCATAGTCGGCGAACTTGGCGTTGAAGCCGAAGGAGGTCAGGTTCTGCAGCTCGTCCGGATTGAACAGGTAGTAGGGCATGAACATGACCGTGTTGCGGTCGACGATGGAGCCGATGATGGCGCCGGTCAGCTTGAGCTCCTTCAGTAGATCGTAGCAGGCGTCCACGGTCTCCTCGAACCTGTTCAGGGGCAGGACGGCCTCGCCGGGGATGCTCCCTATGCCCACCTCACGGCAGCGGTACTCGTAGCAGCGCTCGTCCCACTCGTGGGCGGCCACCTCGTCGGGAAGGCGCTTACCGCCGTACTTGGCCATGATCTCGTCGATCTTCCTCTCCTCCCACTCCACGATCTCCTTGTCCCCCTCCAGCTGAACGTTGACCACGGCGCCGTCCTCGATGGCATGCTTGCCGGCCTTCTTGAGAAGCTCGAAGTGCTTTGGATCGCTGAAACCTATGTGAAGCGGTCGGGCCCGGGAGCGGCATATGTCCATCAGGGGCTTTCCCAGCTCCTTGAGGGTGGGGAAGGCGTAGCTGAGGGATTTCATGACCTCGGGAGCGGGCTCCAGCTTGAGGGTGACGGTGCATATGTGGGCCAGGGTGCCCTCGGCACCGATGATGAGCTGGTTCAGGTTGTACCCGGTCTCGTTGTCCACGATGAGGTCGAACCCGGTCTGCACGATGGTGCCATCGGGCATGACCACCTCCATGTTGCGGACCAGCTGTCCACAGGTGCCGTACTTCATCGAGCCCACGCCCACCCCGTTCACGGATATCCATCCGCCCAGGGTGGCCGAGGGGAAGGAACTGGGATAGCCGCCGAGGAGCATGCCCTTCTCCAGACAGGCGTCCATGACCTCCTTCCAGGTGCAGCCGGCCTGGGCCGTGACGCACAGGTTCTCTTGGTCTATCTTGATGATCTTCCTCATGCTGCCCGACATGTCGATGAGTATGCCTCCGAAAACCGGTGTGGAACCGCCCAGGCCCCAGGTGGACGCTCCACGGGGGGTGATGGGCATCTTGGACTCGGCGGCGATCCTGACGATCTTGGCCACGTCCTCGGTGGAGCGGGGGCGCACGACCACGTCCGGCAGGTTCTTGAAGGCTATCTGAGCGATGTTGGGGAGGGGGGCCAGGTCATGGCTGTACAGCAATCTTTCCATCTTGCTGGTCTTGACGTTCTCCAATCCGATGGCATCCTGCAGTTTGGCCACGACCTCGGCCATGGCCCTGCTCATCTTCTCCTCAGCAGCTTCCATTTGAAGACCTCTATCATCGTGATATTAAAGGGATTGGTACCTGAAGATCGTAATGGATTTTAAACCTATTCCCAGGCCATATCATGATGATATCCAAGGCCATTCATTGAATGTAAAAGGGTGCCCGAGTATCGGCGCTCTAAGGTACTTCGTCCCTGCTTGGCAGATCCCAAATCTGCAGATATGGGACTCGCCTGCTCGGAGACGTCCTACCTGGCTTTCCGAAACCCCGAAGGGTGTTGGATCACCGTCCGTCACACCGTCATCCCGCCTTAAGTCGGGCGCGGATGGGCAGACCCGTTCTTGTGGAACGCGGATAGGACCTTTTCCTATGGGCATGATCCTCAAATCATGCTGGATCCATCCTGGTTTCCCTTCAGCCTCTCCGACTCGGGCAATAATGAATATAGTATTCGATTGTATATATAACTTATGCCAATCTATGGTACGGCCAGAATAATATTAAATATATATTAATAAAATATACTGAGAACATTTACTAACAGGGCTCAAAGGTGCCCGGGAGGAGGGGAGGAGGAAGGTGACCGTCGGTCCGACCCATTCCTCAAAATGGAGATGTTCCTCGGGCGACCACCCCTTCATCTCCCTCCGATCACCCGCAGGCTCGGGGGATCCGCCGTGATCTCGCAGTTATCACCTGCGTCGATGACGGTCGGACGCATCTATGGCCGATGAAGGCGCTATAGGCGTCTTTGACGCTCACAGGTCCTGCCCTCTCCATTCCTCGGGCAATAATATACTTGGCTGTGCTGACTATAAATAGATTATTTTTATGCCTGGCAGAGCAAAATTTAACACCCTTCATCTCTTGAGCTGGTCCAATTCCTCCCTGGTCCTCCGTATCTTCTCCGCGATGTCCTCCAACTTTGCATGTACCCTCCTCCGGACGCGCAGCAGGTCCTCTTCCCCGATCTCGCGTCGGTGATGCCGCCTCTCCGCCTCCTCCAGTTCGGAGTGGTACTCGGCACGCAGGGCGTTCAATTGCTTGAACTTGCTCTCGAGCTTCTCCCTCCGGGAACCGAACATGGTCCTACCAGCATAACATTGTGCTCAGTATGATAAATGAATTTTCCATGGGACCCGCTCACCGTCCCAAGGACCGCAGCATATCAAGCACCACTGATAACGGTGCCTCATCCCGAACCCTGTAGAGATGGGTGAGACAATGGCAGTCCGAGCATCCGAACCCGGGGACCGCCGCCTCCACCAATGAAGAGGCGGCCAGGGTCTGGCTGAGCTGGCATTCCCCCTCCTTCCCGCCGGTGAAGAGCAGGGCGCCCAACGGCTCGGCCACCGAGGTCAGGTGGTCCACGTGCCAGTGGAGCGCCTTGTCCGCGCGCATGTGCCGGGCCAGGCGGGGTCCCAGCCCCGATTGGGCCGAACCGCAGTAAAGGTAATGCCCCGGAGGTAGTTCGATCTCCCCGAGCTTTCCGACCTTTAACGATCTTTCCTTGGGAAGATGCAGGATGAGCACATAGTTACCTGGTGTCGAGCGCATATGCGGCCTTCCCCACCTCGGCCCGTACGGGGCGCACTCAGCGGACCTCTCCCTCCACCTCGGCCTTGGTGCGTATCTTGATGATGGTGCTGTCCCCCAGTCGGCAGTCGGAGATGTCGGCTATGTCCTTCAGCTTGTGACCGTACACCTCCACCTCCTCCAGCTCCTTGAGATGCTTCTGGTAGGGGATCTTGACCCTCAGCCCGTCCACATGGAGCACGATAGGCGCCGGACGCAGGCATTCCTGCACCGGCCCTAGCTCCTCCAGGATGTCCTTGACCTCCGAGGGATGCACGAACAGGGGGTCCTCCTCGATCTCCTTGCGCCGCTCGTCGATGACCTCGACGACCCTTTGGGCGATCTCCTCCAGTTTGGCGATCTCCTCGGGGCGGCGCATGCGTTCCACCTTGCGTCCTATACCGCAGACCAAGGCCTCGCAGTGGGGCAGGGACTCGATCTCCGGGCCCACGACCACCACCACTGGTATCTGAATGTCCTTGAACAAATTGAGCTTCTCATGGGTGATGCATTCCTCGAAGTTGCCCAGCATGAAGATGGCCGCATCATACTCCTCGATGATGCTCTTCTCGGAGGCCGATATCTGGCAGGTCTTGCGCCCGCGTCCCCTGGCCAGCCCCATGACGATGGTGATGGCCCCGTAGCGCCGAAGATGCTCGGCGATGTCACAGATGGGGTGGGGCATGTGATGCCGGCCAAGGGTGGGCCCTATGACCGCGATCTCCGTTCCCGCGAGGGGCACCTCGATGATCTTGCCCCCCAGCTCCCGGGCCTTCGCCTCCACCAGCGGACGGTCCTCGGCCGGTATGGTCAGGATGAGGGTGATCTGCACCTGCACCTGGGTCCTTTGCAGCACGAAGCCCCCGAGGTCCTCGATGAGGTTCAGGAGCTCCTCGATCTTGTGCACACCTCCGTCGTACATCAGCACTTCGTACATCATTCCTCCCTCTGTAACATCCTCTGGTGCACCTTTTCAGCCTCCTTGATGAAGTCCACATTCATGCCGTGCTCGGTGGCCACGAAGGTCATCACGTCGTCTGTATAGAACTCCCTTCGCACCTTGAGACCTTCCGGCAGCAGCCTCCACATGGCGTCCAGGAGCCGGGAGCGCACATCCTCCTCCGGGTCCATCTTGATGTCTGAGAGCTCCGCGGTGGGCACATCCTCCACGAATATCTCCAGCCTGGTCAACTGCTGCACCCGTTCCCGTCCGTAGAGACGCCACAGGGTGGAAAGCAGGCGGGGGGCGTACGATTCGTCCTTGATCAGGATGAAGGTACCGCCCCCCTGGGCCTCGATATCGGCGATGTCGCGCAACGGACGCTTACCCCCGGCGTGCTTGATCTTGAGGGAGATGATGAAAAGGGTGCGGTCCGGCCTGATCGCGAGGCGGGCCCGCTCCACCATGGTGGTGATGCCCATGTCCAGTAGTATGCGCTCCAGCAGCCATTGATAGGAGTCCAGGGCGTATTTCTCGGTGCCCTCCAGCTCGAACTCCACCACGTCCTCACCCCAACAGTCCGGAGGAGAGCAGCGCGGCGCCCACCGCCCCGATGTACTGGGAGTCCTTTGGCACTATTGGCCGCTGTCCCAGGGTGTGCTCCATGGCGGTCACCAGTCCGGAGATGAGCGAGGTACCGCCCACCTGTATGATGGGCTGGCGCACCTCGATCTCCTGCAGCTGCTGTTCGTAGATCTGTTCGGCCACGCTGTGGCAGGCGGCGGAGGCCACGTCCTCCAGGGTGTTCCCGGCCGCCAGTGATGTGACCAGGTCCTGTATCCCGAAGATGGAGCAGTAGGAGTTCATCTTCACCTTGCCCGGGTTGCCGCGGTCCGCCAGCTCGCCAAGCTCGGTGATCTCCACCTTGAGGCGCTTGGCGGTGAGCTCCAGGAAACGCCCGGAGGCTCCCGCGCAGATCCCGCCCATGGTGAAGTTGTCGGGTATGCCGTCGCGCACGGTGATGGCCTTATTGTCCATCCCCCCGATGTCGATGATGGTGGCCTCCCCTTTCTGCCTGTCGGCCAGCCACACCGCGCCCTTGGAGTTGACGGTCAGCTCCTCCTGCACAAGCTTGGCCTGGAACTTCTTTCCCAGGGTGAAGCGCCCATACCCGGTGGTGCCGAGGGCTTCCAGCTGCTCCTGTTTGACCCCCGCCTCCTCCAGGGCCTTGGTGAGGGCGGTCTCGGCCGAGGAGAAGACATCCGTAGTGGGCAGCCAGTACTTTCCTATGATTACGTTGTCCCGCATGATGACCGCCTTGGTGGTGGAGGAACCGGAGTCCAGTCCGGCGGTGAGGCCTACCTGCCTCTCGCGGGCCAGCAGCTCCTTCCTCTCCACGATGGTCACCAGGGCCTCCATCCTGGTCAGGAGCTGGGCGGCCTTGGTCCTCTCCGTGAAGGAATAGGTCACCACAGGCAAACGGGTGTGCTGCTGTACGTACTTCCGCAGCTCTGTGCGCACCAGGGCCGCTTCCGCACAGCGGAAGCAGGTGGCGATGAATATGGCGTCCGCGTCGTAGTTATTTTCGGCCAGCTCGACCGCCCGTGCGATCATGAGCTTCAGCTGGGCACTGTTGGGATTGAAGCCGAACTCCTTCACCGCTTTGTCGATGCTTTCCATGTTGACGTCGGGGTAGACCATCTTGGCCCCCACGGTCTCCGCGGCGTTCTCGATCTCCGGCTGTACTCCGCTGTACTCCGTCCCGCAGGACAATTGGGCGATCTTGATCATCTCAGACCCTCCAGGAACTCCTTGATCTTGAAGACCATGTCCTTGGCCTGGTCCTCGTTCTCCGGGTAGTCCAAGGAAAGCACGGGCACCCGGCGCTTGCGTATCAGCAACTTGGCCAGTTCGTTAGTGCGCTGGCAGCCCACGCAGCCGAAGCTGTAGGGGGCGTCCTCCATGAAGATGGCCGCCTCGGCCTGGTCGATGAGGGGGCCATATACCGCCAATCTGCCGCGGATCCCGGAGGGTACCTCGATGCCGGCATACTTCAGTCCTAACTTGACATCGTCCGAGGAAACGTTCAGCGGAGGCGCCTCGATCTCGTTGGAGGTGACCCTCTCTCGCAGCTCACCCATGAGACTGAGCGGCTCGTGGCCGAACCTTTCCACCAGGTCGAACAATATCAGGCTGTTGGGGGGCATTATGAAGATCTTCATGGTTCTACCTCTTCGATGAGCTTCTTAAGGTCGTTTACCGGCATTCTTTCCCTTCTTTTTGGTTCTGGGGGTCTCTCACCCCGTTCCGCGCAGATGAGCCCGATCTCCACAAGGCTGAGGTCCTTCCATTCCTTTTCCAGCTGGGCGAAGCCCGGTCGGGAGCCGTGATGGGCGCGGCAACGGCGTATGTCCCCTGCGGGAAAGGCGCGGACCTTGGAATAGATACGATAGGGATCGAGCTTCCTCAGCTCCCTCATTGTATGCCTCACGTTCTCCCGGGGCCCCTCGAGCACCACACCATAGCAGGTCTCCTTGACCGTGACCTGGAAACCCATGTTCTGGACGAAACGAGCGATCTGGTCCGGAGTGAGGTCCGAGCTCGGGGCTATGAGCACTATCCTGGTCTCGATATCACTGTCCATTGGAGCCCTCCTTGGCGTTCTTCGCCTTCTTGGTCGAGGCCTTCTTGACCTTCTTAGGCTCATCGGCCTCCTCGGGTCGAAGCTCGCGGATATAGACGATGTCCCCTTCCTCGATGCCTTTCATAAATTTTTTAAGGTCACCCACGAACCGGCCGAGGACGTTGGCCCCGTGGTGCTCCTCCCCGGTGGGCCCGAACTCCGGACTGTCCTCCAGGCGTATTCCCACCAAGCCCCTCTGGGGGCGGGACATGTTGGTGATGGCCACGTCCCCGCGCAGCGATCCCTCGGTTTGTTTCTCCGGGTAGAGGTCCGCGGCCAGTCGCTGTTGTCCCTCGAATGTGATCATAGGCATGCCTTCGAAGGTGAAGTGCACCTTCATGGTGCCGATGGGCTTGTGGTCCAGCCCTGTTATCTTGCGGAAGTAGCGCACCGTCCAGGGGGATCTCTTGGGGTCCGTGGTGATCCCGTAGACCTTCTCCTTGGGAACCCCCAGGGTCTCGATCACTTCTTCCTTGGATGCGTGGATGGTCATCTCCGGTTCCTGCTCGACTATGATGGCCTCGTCGGACACGTCCCCCATTCTCTTCTGGGTCTTGCCTAGGGACTCCAGCATGGACTGGGCCTGGGCCTGGGCCATGCCCACGGTCATGATGCGCGGCGGGTCCGGGTGCACCAGCACCTTTCCTTTCACCGGGGCCAGATGCACCAGGTTGAAACCGTTGGTGACCCTTCCCACTATGTTATGGGCCCGGTTCATTTGCCGGGTCTGATTGTAGAAGTAGATCTTACCGGTCTGATGCCCCTTGTGCCGGACGGTCACCGTGTCAGGGTGACGGACGTCGTTGAACTCCTGCGCCAGGTCCGTGTCCATGTTGGCCTCGCTGGCGCTGTAACTGAACCCCTTCTCGTCGATGGGCATGCTGCCGTCCCCGACCACCACCAGAAAATGCTCGCAACACAATGGCGATCGCTCGTCCAGCTTGACCTCCACATAGGTCTCGATGACCATACCGTCCTCCAGGGGTGTGGAGAGGGCGGTGGTGGTGAAGGCGTCCTGGGAGGTCATACGGAGCACCACCGGTTCGATGTGCTCGATAATGTCCCCTTCCTCTAGCTTGTCCAGGACGTACCTTCCCCTGGTCACACGGCCGAACACGGAGTCCTGCAGTCCCAGGGCCTCGGACATGTCCATCCTGGCGATCATGATGTAGGTGGTCCTGACATCATATCCGCCGAGCGCGAAGAAGCAATCGTAACGTTTGTAGTCACTGGTGGCCCTGGACTTCTCGAAATCGGTGGGAAAGGACCCGAAGGCGTGAAGACGGCTGGTCTGCCAGCGAAGGTTCTTGTCCACCACATCATGGTACAGTCTCTTCCAGGCCTCCGCGTACTTGCTCTTGTTCAATTTGATGATGAAGTTTCCCTTGGGGGTCTTGACCAGGTACTCGTCGGTCATCTTGCGTTGGGCGTCCATGGGACGGATGAGGGCTATCGAATCGCCCTCTACGTAGGGTTCGCCCTTCACCGCCTGGGCCAACGTGGCCCCTTCAGGCAGCTCCCTTTCCTTTCCATTGATAACAGCTCTCATCTTGTCCTTTCTTGGATGCTGTGCTTCCGTAAAAAGTTTGTTGTAGGACCATCGATGCTGGCCATGTACAATGCGTCCCACGTCCGGTGAGGGATATCGCCTCATTCGTCCTATATAACCATTGAATATCAGGAAGGCGTTGTAGGGGCGTGGAGAGAGCGAAGGTGCGTGCGGAAGTGCGCGATAGGATCCTCTCCCTGCCGGGCGTGGCGGCCGTGGAGTTCCTGGACCACAGCTTCCGAGAGGAGCTGGAGAAGAGGGAGAGGAAGGCAGAGGGGAACGGAGCGGTGGGCGGCCTGATGGCCTTCGTGAACACTGGTGTCTGGGAGGTGCTCTCTCGTCATGAGGTCCTGGTCATAGTGGTCCATCCGGACGTTCAGATCCTCGCACCGCAGGACCATCTTGTGCATATCGTGGACCAGGAGGGGCAGATCATAGGGGAGTACCTCCCGGAGGGGAAGCGGGAGGACCTGCAGCTGCGGGAGAACGCCTACCTTCTCAGCGAGGACTTCGTCATCTACGGCGACGTGGATATCGTGGGCGAAAGCTATTTCCTCATACCCCCCATGACCTTCCGGCCCTTGGAAGGGACCCCGGGGATAAAGAACCTGGTCAGCGCCAGCATATCCACGGTCTCCGACGATTACGTCAGGGCCCGTCTGGGGTTCGAGAACACCAAGAATTGGACCCATCTGATAGGTTATGACCTCTGATCACAGATGGCGCTTGACCTTGGAGACGATCTCGTCCAGCTTGACCTGGCTGACGGTGGTGCCGCGCACCACCCCTGTGATGATCTCCATGATTGTGCCCTTGGTCGCGATGTCCGATTCATTGGGCATCACCAGACGGGTCTTGCAACCGATGCGGGCGAAGTCCTCGAAGTCCACCGGGGCCTGGCAGACGATGACCGACGGCAGGTTCACGTTGCGCATGATCAGCCGGGCCTTGTAGATGATGTGGTTGCGCACGTTGCCTAGGTGCACCAGTACCAACTTGAACTGTTGTATGCGGGCCACCTCGATGGGCTCCAGACCGAAGAGGGTGCCGGTGGAGACGTCCGGGGCGTCGAGGGGCACCCCCGATCCCGCGGTGACCACGATGACCGAGGTGTCGATGCCCTCCTCCCTCAGACCATAGGTGATCTCGCACACCGGTTTGGTGATGTGACGCTTGCCGGGACCCATGGCCACCGCCACCACGTCACGCCCGCTGTCGGAGATGGTGGCCCGGTGGGCCAGGCTTCCGCCCACGCCCATCCCCCGAGCCTCACGGCATTCCACGAAACGCGTCTTACGACCGATGGATTCCTTCAATTCTAGACCTCGCAGACGTTGGCCTCGTCCCCTTCAAGGTCCTCTTGGGTCAGGCCGGCCAGTACCTCTTCGGGGCTGCCCATGGCCACCACCTTACCGCCCTTCATGAGCGCCACGCGGTCGCAGCATGCGAGGACGAAGTCCATGTCGTGACTGACGATCAGGAACGTCTCACTGAGCTCCTTGCGAGCGTGCAGCACGGACTTGGCCACCGCCTGTCGGGTGATGGGGTCCATGGTGCCCGTGGGCTCGTCCAGAACGACGAAACGGGGTTCTGTGATCAGGGTTCGGGCAAGGGCGATGCGCTGTTTCTCCCCCACGCTGAGCGCTTCGGGGTATGCGTACAGTATGCGCTCCACCTCCTTGGCCGTGAACCCGACCCCGCGCATGACCTGTATGGCCTTCATCTTGGCCAGTTCCTGCGGCAGCTTCATGCCCAGACAGACCGTTAGATTCTGCAGTACGGTATCGAAGGGGTAAAGGGCGTTCTCCTGATGCATGATGCTGATGTACTGGGTCGCCCGTCCCCTGCCTTCCTCTCCGAGAACGGACATGTTGATCCATTCGTCACCGATGCGCACCAGGACGTCACCGTGGGTGGCCGGCGTGATGCCTGAGATCATGCGAGAAAGTGTGGTCTTCCCCGCTCCACTGAGGCCTACGAGACCGAATATCTCCTTGTCCATCACATCGAAGGTCACATCGTCCACGGCCTTGACCACTCCGCGGACGATCGAATAGAAGTATTTCTTGGCTTCATCCACACGGATGGCCGGAAGACCGACCTGGACCTCCATGCTCTTATCCTTCTCATAGGTCACGTCGAAGGCCTTGGTGACCTCTTGTGGGTTACCCTCCGCCTTGATCATGCCCTCCTCGAGCCATATGGCCTTATGGGAAAGCAGGGCTATGGCCTTGGGCCAGTGGGAAGTGACCACCATGGTCATCCCGGTGTCCTTGACCGCACTAATCAGGGCCTTGTGCACGATGTCCGCGGTCTCCGGGTCCAAGGTGCCGGTGGGTTCGTCCGCCAGGAACAATATAGGGTTCTTGGCCATTTGCCTGGCCAGCACAACCCTCTGCTTCTCCCCCCCGGAAAGGTCGCGAGCGATGTGCATGGTACGATGGGTCAGGTTGACCATCTCCAGAAGACGCAGGGCCCGCTCCACCTTCTTCTCGTCCGAGTTCTCCTTCATCGATTCGAAGACGTTCTCGATGACCGAAAGGTCCCCGAAGAGCCCGAAGGTCCTCTGCAACATGATGGCGACTCGACTGCGCATCATGGTGCGCAATTGGTCCCTATCCCCCAGCGACCAATAATCGACCTCGACGATCTTGGTGGCCTTCCCGCACTTGGGGCACTTTGCGCCTGGGGCAGGGAGGTCTATCCATCCGCAGCTCTCACAAAGGTTGACCCGGTAGATGATACGACCGGAATCGGGCTTGTATTCCCGACTACCTCGCATAGCGTTGATCAATACGGACTTGCCGCTTCCGCTTCGTCCGATGAGTCCCAATACCTCGCCGGTATGCACTGTGGTGCTGATGTCCTTGAGCACCTGGTTACCATCGAAGCTTTTTGAGACCTTGTCCAATATTATGAAGACCTCTGAACCGTCAGGCATACGGCTTTGCCAACGATTATGGCAATTATAATACTTTCCCCGTTCGGCAGTCCTGGCAACCTAATGGATGATAAAACATATTTATGGATGGATTATATATCCATCCTGATGTCCCTTTCCTTCGATTCCTATTTCGCAGGAGGTCCAACCCCCAAGTTCAACGCCTACCACATATGGAAGGCGCACCAGGTCGTGGCCAAGGAAGGCCCCATCGGACGCAAGGCCCTGGCCGAGATGCTCCAGATCGGTGAGGGGAGCACGCGCACCATTTTGGACAAGATGATGCGGGATGGGTCCATCGAAAGTTCCCGATTGGGCATAACCATCACGGATCGAGGAAGGCGGAAGCTGGAGAACTCGGGGGTGGAGGTGAGGCAGATCGATCTCTCCGACCTCACGCTGGGCAAGTTCAATTGCGCCGTCCTTATAAAAGGAGTTTCCCACCGGGTGCGGTTAGGGTGCGAGCAGCGGGACGAGGCGGTGCGGGCCGGGGCGGTCGGCGCCACCACATTGGTGGTGGACAAGGGCAGGATCGTCTTTCCGGGGGACAAGGAGTTTCCGGACCAGGAGCTGGTCGCCCCCTTGCGTAACTATTTCCGAATGGACGATGGAGATGTCATCATCATCGGTTCCGCCTTCAGCTACGATGCCGCGGAGCGGGGGGCGGTGACCGCCGCCCTTTCCCTGGGGAATCTCAACAAGGGTTGCTGGAGCGAGGGGTCCAACATCCTTAGCCGGGACACGGAGGCGGACGAGCTCCGGTGCTTGGCTTTGGCCATCCATGAACTGATCGACAGGTTGCCGGTCACCATGCGCAGCCGCAATCACGTGGGGGTGCGCTGCGAGGACGGGGAGGTGGTGGACACCGTCTATACCGGTCCCGTCCTGGAGGAGTGCATGAAGAGGGGTTCCATCATCCGCCGGGTCTGCACCAGCGGACCCTACCAGGGATTGCCGGTCATAGCCGTGCCCATCATGCGCAAGCGGGAGGCCATCGCGGTCATGGCCACCCTGGACCTGGGGAGGGGCACCCCCAGCGAGCTTCTGGCCCGACTTTCCCAGGTGCAGTTCTAGAAGTAGTACCAGATGCTGCCGTAATCGTTGATGTTCTCGCCCCTTTCCGCCAGGGACCCCAGGAAGTCCAGTACGGGCACGTCCCTGTGCACGTAGGTGGGGGCTTCGGCGATGTTCTTCTCCCAAGGATGGAACTCGTAGAGCCTTTCCCCCCGGGGGGTGATGGAGATCAGGTCATGATGTTGCCAGGCACGCAGATGGTTCTTGCCCAGGGCAGGGATGTTGAACACTGGCTCGTCGGTGCGGCTGAGGCCGGGGATGAGACGGGCCTCCTCCTTCCGCTCCTGCAGCAGGCGGGAGATGGGCACGCGGTAGCTGGAGGTCTCCTCCTTCCCCTTGGCGTTGAAGGTGTAATAGGGGTCCACCCCTATGGACTTGAGGACCATGCGCAGGGCGACCGTCTCGAAGCGCCGGCAGTTCTCCAGGGTGAAGACCTGCTGGTTGTATACGGATATCCCGAGCCTGCGCAGGGACCTTACGCATTCCGCCGACTCCGGGGTCACCTCATAGGGATGCTCGTAGTGGGAGACGAGGGCGAATTCCCGGTGGGGTGGGTCGTGCACCTCGGCCACCAGGTCCAGGAAGCCCTGGTCCACCCTCATGGGGAGGACCACCGGCACCCGGGTGCCCATCCTGATCCTGCGCACGTGGTCGATCTCCGCCAGTCGGCACATGATCTGCCGCAGAGTACTGTTGGCCAGGATGGCCGGGTCCCCTCCGGTGACCAGGACCTCGTTGACCGCGGGATGTTCCCGGAACCACTCTATGGCCGCATCTATCTTCTCTGGAGGGGCCATGGCGTCCGGTGACAGCACCCCTTCGATCTCCCAGTTCCTCTGGCAATAGACGCAGATCTGCGCGCAGGTGTTGTAGGGCTTGAATATGGCGATCATGGGATATCGGCGGGTGACCAGGTCCACAGGGGAGGTTTGGCCTTCCAGCATGAAGTCCAATGATCCCGAGGGGGACCCTCTGGCCCGTATCACGTCATGCACATAGCTCAGAGGGGGGATGACCTGGGCCCGCACGGCGTGGTCGTAGGTCCTGGATGGCTCCCTATCCATCAATGACAGGTAGTAGGGGGTGATGCCGAACGGGATGCGGTGCTGCGAGCAGAGCTCGATGGCCTCCCTCTCATCGTCCGTCAGCTCGATGAGGTCCCCTATGATCCCGGCGTCCAGCAGCACGTTCCGCATATGCCAGGGGTAGTCCATCCAGTCGTCGATGCTGGCATTGAAATAGCCCAGTATCCTCTCCCGGTTCTCAAGACGGCGTTCGATGACCTCCTTCTCCAGACCGCTGATGTATCGTCTCAGATAGCCCTCGGTGCTCTCTGCCATTTTGTCCAGGTAGTCCGACCTGATCCTGGCGCCTTCCCTGCCGTCCATATTTTGGAAGTCGGGGGAGGGCTGTACCTCGATCTGTGACCTGCCCAGAGTGCCCTGTAGGATGTTCGCCATGTCATAGATGAAGGCCGGATGACCGATGACACCATCCTCAGAGCGGGAGAGCTCGAGGAGATGGGAGAGGACCGAGTTGCCGCTCACCCTTTCGTTGCGGGGGGAGAGGAAATTGCGCATGACCCGTATGCAGTTGAGAGCGTTGGCCCTCTCCAAGGCGTCCACCTGGCAATCCCGTTCATGATAGACCTCCTCCCTCCTTCGCAAGAGGGTTCTCAGGGCATCTCGCGCCCCCTCCATGCCCTTGGATCCCTGTAGTGCGATGAACATCTCTCGGTCCGCATCCCACAGGAGGTCGTTGCTGTGATCATGGAGATCGCGACCTGTCCTGCTCTTGGCCTGGTGGTGCGTACCTTCGTTTGGGAATGTCCTGATGCTCATCTTCGTTCTCCTGGGCCCTGCGTGATGAAATAGCTCAAAAGACCTTTTCCTTGGGCCCGATTCTTATTAAAAGGCTTATGATACTTATTATTTGCCTGTGACAGAAGGCATATGATTATTTGGAACCAAGGGTATGGCGGTAAAATGAGCGATGATCCCGAACTGCCACTTCGAGCCACGGTCCATATCGACCCGGGAGTGTGTCGGCTGCATAGCACCATTCAGGCCAGCACGGACGGTATGTTCGTGGAGTTCGAGGTGACTCAAAGCGAATGTCCACAGGTACGCAATCTGAACAAGGTATTGCGCAGGATGGACATCGGGGAGATCATGCGCATGCCCTTCGAGGAGAACACCGTGTACCGGATCTGCGGCGAGGTGCTCAAGCACTCCTCCTGCCCCGTTCCCGTGGCCATGGTCAAGTGCGCCGAGGCCGCCGCCGAGCTGGCCCTGAAGAAGCCGGTGTTCGTGGAGTTCGTCGATCTATAATCAGGAGAGCACCTTATTGATGGAGGGCATCCCCACGATGACGCTGGGACCGGCCAGGTACATGGCCACGGAGAGGGCCTCCCGGACCTGGTCCTTGGTGGCGCCTGCCTCGAGGGCCTTGTTGGCATGCAGTTCCAGGCACTCGTCGCATTTGAGCACCGCAGTGACCGCCACCGCGATGAGCTCCTTCTCCTTGAATGTCAGATGGTCGTCCTTGAACACCTCGTTCTTGAAGCGGTACAGGGCCCTGATGACCTCGGGCTGCTGAGCGGCGATCAGCTCCAGACTCATGAGGAATGCAAGCGCTCAGGGGGATAATAAGAGTGTGGTAGAAACAACTTATTTCTAACAAAAGCGCAATGGGGTCGAACGTGGACCCCATGGAAAGAGCGCTGGAGATCATCAGGAACCTCCCCGGGACCAGACTTGCGTTCGGCCTCACGCCTGACGTGCTGGAGGCGGTCAGGAAGATCGAGTGCGGTATCAAAGCACAGATCGGCCTGGACGTGATCAACGAGGGCATCAATGAATGTCTCTGTCGCCAACACGTCATCTGCATCATCAAGGACGACCGCTTCCGCCCGCCTCCGGAGCCCACGGTGCTCATGATGGGCGATCGGGACCTGGTCATCGGCACGGAGATCCTCCCAGGACAGCATCACATGTACAAGGACAGGGAGAACCTGTTCTGGCTGGGGGATGATTTCGTGGTCTTCACTGACCGTGTGCCCAAGACCAAGGAGTATTTCCTCATGCCTCCCGTCTCCTTCCCGGAGCTGGAGCAGATGGAGGGTGCCTGTAACGTCGTTTCCTGCAGCCCCTCCCCGTTGAGCGATCTCATCATCAAGAACTATTACGGCCTGGAGGACAATCCCAAATTGGCCAGTATCTTGGTGGGTTTCGATATTTCTTGAGATATGCGTTCACGGTCCTTGTAAAATTCTGACCATAAAAAAAGGAATAAAAGTAAGGGGTTTGTTGGTTTCGGCTCAACCTGCGCCACTGGGCGAGACGTCGGTGATGTCGTGCTCGATCCCCTCTTCGAGGCTCGCGGTCACTTCCTCCTTCGTCGCCCTGTGGGTGCGCTCTTTGTAGGCGACCCGCTTGTACTCGTTGGCCGAGGCGGGGTCCAGGAGACTGGTGACGTACCAGAGCTGATAGGTGTCGAGCAAAGCCCATTCCACCCCTTCGCGCTCCTGCACTTCCAGTACCTTTCCCACCGTCCCGGTGACCCG
Source organism: Methanomassiliicoccales archaeon (assembly GCA_016926075.1). Classification (GTDB taxonomy): domain Archaea; phylum Thermoplasmatota; class Thermoplasmata; order Methanomassiliicoccales; family UBA472; genus UBA472. Next base: position 4,588 of record JAFGPG010000088.1, on the reverse strand, counting down.
GTACTTCGCGTAGTCCCCTACTTGCATCGTGCACCTCACTTGGCCGGGATGATGGCTGTCCTCTCACCCACAGGCATGAACTCCCTGAGGCAACCGCGCCCAAAGTCCTGGGTGATGTTGGCGAAGTCGAAGGGCAGGTTCTTGTCTGCGAAGGCGACCTTCACCAACGGGTTGCACACGAAGGCGTCGTTGCGAGCGGCGTGCGGGGCAAGGGATATACCGCAGTATCCACCGAGGTGGCCTACGTTCATGGCGTAGTTCGGGTAGTTCGGACCCCTCAGCTCGTGCGGCAGACCCTCGTCGCTCCGGTAGGAGAACGAGTTGCTTGCTCCGCACTCATCCTGCAGGTCGTATCCGTAGAACCCGAGCCTTCCGAGCCTTTCCCTGTGTTGATACTGGGACAGGTACCATCCGTTGACACCGAAGTTGGCGTTCCCGGTGGCGAACGCACAGCCGATACCGGTAGCGGCAGCGGCGACGAACGCCCTCTGGGACCCACCGAAGTGGGCTTCCATGGCAGCGGGGTAGCGCTCGTACATCTCCAGGGAGTACGAGTTGATCTCGGAGCCGAGCTTCTCCATCAGCTCAGTGCTGGGCTTGGATGCGCACATGCCTCCGTACTTGTCGTTGATGTGGTCGTAGGCCCAGTAGGTGTAGTCCTCCAGGATGTTGTCGGTGTAGGAGGCGGTCGCGTACTGAGTGAACCCGACACCGCCGGACATGTAGGAACCGAGGTAGATCTGGTCGTAGATGACGGACCCGAGAGCCACGGCCTCCAGGGAAGACCTGCAGGGATCGTCGGGGTGTGTCCTGGTGCTCTGGACGCAGTCGGCCAGCACACCGAAGGCAATTCCACCGGGCTCGTTGGGGCTCCTGGCCCTCCTGGCGGGCATCATGGTACCCATCTCCACCACGGCAGCGTGCTTGGCGGCGAACGCGAAGTCGGCGATCGCAGCCTCACCGGCAGCCAGCCTGTAGGCGGTGATGAAGGCCATGGATATCTGCATGGCAGAGTGCCTGGCTATGGTACCACCGTCGCACACACGTCCCACGATGGAAGGCACGCGTATGCATTGCCACAGCTTCTTGCCGATGGCGGCCTTGAGCTGTTTGGCATGGTCCGCGGGGAACTCCTTGTTGATGTCAATGACGTAGCACTTGTCGATCTCGTCGATCAGCTCGTCGTCGCCAGAGAACACCTTGACGTAGGAGTCCTTCACCATCTCGGGGCAAAGTTCGGCCATGTGCTCCTGTACCACTGCGCCGCCCGGCATGGTGTGGTTGACAGCCTCCAGGTAGCGGTTGATGGTCTCGGGAGTGACCTCCTTGGACAGTCTCTTCTCAATAACGTTGTGGGCCACGTCCAGACCGACGATGACGGTCCTGCGTATGTCGTCCCAGCACTGCTGCATGGCAGCGTTGTTGACCCAGTGAAGGTCATCAGCCTCCCCGTATAGGTCGGTGTGGGATAGCTGGTAGGGCATCAAGACCCTCTGGCCGGTAGCGACACCGACGTCCTGGTTCATCATAGGGATACCACGGGCCTTAGCGATCTTGGTGGACTGCTCGACCCACTCCCGCTTCCTGGGGGACTGTCTCCAGCCGCCGTAGGAGTAGTGCTGGGAGCGGACCTCCGTGGGGTCCTCCTTGAACTTTTTCTTCATGGCCTTGATGAACAGCTTCTCCTTTTCTTTAGCCATTTTTACTCCTCCTTGACATCGAAGGGCTTGAAGCCGCACTTGGTCCTGAGAGTGTGTATCCTGAGGTTCTGCCTCATGACCTCTTCATCGTCCCTCATGTCCACGCCGTCCGCGCGGAACATGGTGGTGTGCTCCTTCAACCACTTCTCGGGCATGGGCTTTCCGACCGGGACCGGCTTGTCCAATGGGACACCGACCTGGTCCTTGACGTATTCCACCTCGCCCTTCTTCGCGTTCCACCGGTATCTCTGCCAGGCATCGAACATCAGACCGTCCTGGTCCAACCTCACACCGTGCCCGTGCACAGTGGCGCCCCTGATGCCCGTCCTTGCGGTATCAAAGGTCTCGTTGTCGATGAGTTCCTTGGCCACCTTTTCGACGTCCCTCTCCCTCATCTCGATGATCTGCCTTCCGGATAGGGTACCAGTGTCAATTCCTCTGAATCTCCACATGTACATCTGCGCCCTCACGTAGGGGATAATGGGGCACCAGTACACGGAGTCAGTGAACTGAACGTACCTGATCCTGTCTCCTTTCTTCGCACCTTCAATGGGCTCGACCAACGCCCTGACGGGGCAGTCGGGCTCCACGCCCTCCTCCAGCGGCGGGTGGATGGTGGCGTAGTCGGAACCAGGGGTCCTGTGACCCAGGATCTTGACCACGTCGTCCATCGGAACGTCGCGGAGCTTCTCCAGTTTTTGGCTAGGGTCTATGAACCTTCGCCTGTTCTTGGCGGGCACGGTGACGCCAGGATAGAATTGTGCTTTGTACTTTGTCTTAGCCATATTATTTCACCAATCCTTTTTTGTAGTCGGATACAGTTGGCTTGAACTTCGAATATCTGCCTACCTCTAGAGTGAAATTGAAGGGGAGCACTTCCTTGCACACCTCCTCAACATCCTTCAGGGCCTGGGGAACGAAATCGAGGTCGCATATCTCAACGAAAATGCGTCCGACCTGCACCCTAAGCTCCATCTCTTCCCCCGCCACGTTGATCAATTTTCGATTTGGGTGGTCCACAGGACCGCCGGTCCCGGGTCCAGATCTCATGATCTCGGGCAGTTCTTCGCCCTGAACGGTGATCTTCCGTACGTTCTTCACCTTGTGCAGCTTGTTCAGCAGCGTCTCGGTGGTTTCCGCATGGAGCAATCGCTCCGGGAAGATCTGTATCTCGGGCAGGGGTACCTCTTCCGAGGCAGGCTTACTCATTTCAAGCACCCTGCTCCTTCAACTTCTTGGCCTCCTTGCCGACCATCTTCAGTGGGTTCTTAAAGACGTCGATTTCTCCGAACACTTCCTTCAGCAGCAGAGAGGTGTTCTCGGCGCTGAAGTACTGGGTACCAGCATCCAGGGCGCAGCCAGCGGCGATGACCGGGTTGACGGTCCCCTTGGCGTGCCTGGTAACGACGTGGTTCCCGTGGAACAGCCCAGGTCCGCCACCACCATAGATGGAGTGGCTGAAGAAGGACATACCGACGGAAGTACCCATGGCCCTACCATAGTCAGTCCCGGGCAGGCTGGTCTCGTGCTCCACCAGGTCGTTGTAGTACAGAACGGTGGACGGGATACCCTGCGCGGCCCTTGCGGCTCCGATGTTGATGCAGATGGCCGCCAGCAGACCGGCTGAGACATACGCGTTCCACAGCGGGAAGTCGTTGGTGACGTACTCAACGAATCCAGAGGGGAACTTCTTGCCCTTCTTGATGACCTTGTCATCAAGGGCGGCACCGACCATGGATTGTACGACGGTACCGACGGTTCCGGTCTTGCCGTTCTCCTTGATCCAGCTGTACACCAGGTTGTTGGCGTTCAAGCCCTGTATGGCCAGGGACAGCAGGTGCTGCCTCTCGAAGTTGCCTATGGCGTCGCCCATCTCGAAGGCCGCAGTGGTCTCGTAGATGGAAGACAGGGCCGCGGCGTTCATGGCGTTCCTGCCGGTCAGCATGACGATGTGGTTGGACATGATGTTCCTGAGGGCGTATCCAGTGCCTTCGTTCAGCTGCGGGATATCGAGGATGCTCTTCAGGTTGGAACCCAGCATGTTGCAGCTCTGCGGGTATCTCCCCCAGACAGCGGCCTTGACCATCGAGGCCTCGAACATGTTCACATCGAACTGGTCGATGATGGCCTCGGTCACAGCGGCTGCCACGCAGGTGAATCCGTTCGTATATTCGCAACCCGCATCCAATCTGACTGACGGGACGGTGACGACCATCCTCTTGCCATCGGCCATTATCTCCACACTGGAATCGTCGTTCTTGCTGACCTTTATGGCGTCCATTATTCTCTTTTTCAGCTTGTCAGCGTTCGCCACGACGGCGAGGTCCATATCCCTTCCGGGGACGTGCAAATTACCGACCTGTCCGGTCTTGAGACCCTTCTCAATACCTTCGAGGTTGACGGCGATTGTCCTCTTCGTTAGAGATATGGTTCGCTTAATGGCGGCGTTGTTTAAAGGACTTATAGCGTCCAGAGGCACGTCCTTTTCAATAAGTTTGCCTCTGTCGTCATACAAGTCCACCTTGTCCTTGTATTTTGCCATTTTTTACCTCCTTTCAATAACTCGGCTCTCTCGAGTAGAATTTTACCTCGAACCCGAGAAAACCGGCTCCCCTTGCAGATTCGTCAACGATACGTTAGAATATAAGCTTGATGATGGATGGATTATCCATCCATGTTAAACGATAGCTTACCATTTACCCATCGCCAGACATAGTAAAGTAATATTTAACATAGTTTAATTTATTAATATTAATCATTTGTAATAGAATCTCTCATTAAGGTTATTAATTATTTAATCGTGCCTCAATAATAAACAAACCTACTTTTTAACTAAATTAACAATGAATTTCAGGAGGGTTATCGCATCCTCCCTCTTTATATCTTGG
>JAFGPG010000087.1 GCA_016926075.1 Methanomassiliicoccales archaeon | reverse complement strand
CTGAGCTACGGACCGCCGGCAGAGGTCATCAGCGAGGAGGTCATACGCTCGGTGTACGGGGTGGAGGTGTCCGTGGTCCAGGATCACGGTGAGGTGTATGTCATCCCCATAAGACCGGTGGAGCCGGAGAAGGGCGACAATGAGGATCCAAGACCTTGTGAAAAAGGAATTGTTGCCGATTAAACGGCCGGTGCACGGCGGGCAGGGCTGGAGGCTCTCGGGCGTCGAGGACTTCAGCCACAACCTGAACCCGTACGGACCTCCAGTCGAACTGCCAAACCTGGTGGCGGAGGCCGCCGCCCACCTGGACCATTACCCCGACGATCAGTCCTCCGAGTTCCGGGAGGCGGTGGCCTCCCGGCATGGGGTGTCGGCCAGCAACGTCATCGCTGGCGCGGGCTCCTCAGAGATCATCAAGCTGTTCCCTGAGGTGTTCATCTCTCGCAAGTCCCGGGTCATCATCCCCCGCCCCACCTTCTCCGAGTACTCCCACGCCTGCCGCATGCAGGGCGCCAACATATTGGACGTGCCCCTCTGCGAGGTGGACGGGTTCTCCCTGGACATGAACGCCATGCTGGAGAAGCTTCCCCTGGCCAAGGCCATGTACATCTGCAACCCCAACAACCCCACCGGCACCTTGGAGCCCAGGCGCAAGGTGCTGGAGCTCATAGACGAGTGCGAGCGGGCGGACAAGCTGGTCTTCCTGGACGAGACCCTGCTGGAACTGGTGGAAGGGTATGAGGGGTTCTCCTGCATGTCCGAGGTGCGCAACCGCCGCAACCTCTTCCTCATCTCCTCCCTGACCAAGTCCTTCGCCATCCCCGGATTGCGCGTGGGGTACGGTGTGGGAAGCGAGGAGATCGTGGAGATGATGGGCCGGGCCCGCCTCTCCTGGAACCTGGGGGTCATCGAGCAGTACGTGGGGACCAGGCTGATAAGGGATCACCTGGGTCATGTGCGCCGGGCGGCGGAGATGATGGCCAAGGAGCGCGGGCGCATCAAGGAGACCATCAACGGTACCCGCCTGTTCTCCCCCCTGTCCGGCCAATCCTTCTTCTTCTTCACCCGGATCAACAGTCCCCGGCTCAGCGCCGAGGACATGGTGGAGTACCTCCTCCCCAAACGTGTACTGGTGCGCGATTGCTCCAGCTTCGGCCGTCCCTTCGACAAGTTCGTACGTTTCAGCATCAAGACCCCGGAGAAGAACGACCTGTTGATACAGGCCATGGAGGAGACCGCCCAGGAGATCCGCAGCACCGCGTTCGTGACGAGGATGCATGTCTGAGCTCCTGGCCTACGGCGCACTGGCCCTGTTCATCGCGGTACTGGTGGACCGCTTCCTTGGGGAGCCCCCCAACGCCCTGCATCCCGTGGTGTGGATGGGCAAGCTCATCTCCTTCCTGGACCGCAGGGTGAGGCGGGGGAGCCCCCGCCGGGAGAGGGCGTCCGGGGCACTGCTGGCCCTCTTCGTCATCCTGCTCTTCGCCCTGCTCTCCCTGCTCCTGATGGGCGCCGTACGCCATACGCTGGGGCTGCTGGCCTGGGCCATCGTCGGCGGCCTGCTGTTGGAGACCATGTTCGCCATCAGGGCCATGGGCCTGCACACCGAGCCGGTGCGCCACGCACTCCTGGCCGGCGACCTGGACACCGCCCGGAGGAAGGCGTCCATGATCGTCAGCCGGGACGTGAGCCAGCTGGACCAATCTCACGTCATCTCCTGCGCCGCGGAGAGCGCCGCGGAGAACACCGTGGACAGCATATTCTCCCCCCTGTTCTACTTCGGCCTGCTGGGCCTTCCAGCTGCCGTTGCCTATCGCGTCTCCAACACCCTGGACGCCATGCTCGGGTATCTCAACGAACGCCACCGCCATGTAGGATGGTTCTCGGCCCGGCTGGACGACGGCACCAACTGGCTGATGGCCCGTGCCTCGGTGCCCTTCATCCTTCTGTCGTTGATGTTACTGGGCAAGGATTGGAGGGCCGCCTGGGCCTCGTCCAAGAAATATCACGACCAGACGCTCTCCCCCAACAAGGGCTGGCACATGTCGGCCTTCGCCGGGGGGCTGGGCATACGCTTCGAGAAGACCGGCTGGTACGTCATGGGGGACGGTCCCCTTCCCCAGGACCCGGAGGTGCTGCGGGAGACCATAAAGGTCATGTCCCTGTCCTCGTATCTCTTCCTATTCGCGGTGGTGCTACCCCTATACCTCATGGTGGGGGTGCACCTGCAGGTCCTCGCCGAGGACCTGCTCTGGAATTCGATAGGCGGTTGAACTCATGCGACTGAGCGATATTAGGATCGAGAAGGGCGAGGTGGACGGGAACAATTACGTGGCCATCCGGTTCCCCCAAAAGGTCAGGACGCTGGCCTCCACCATTCTCAACGGGGGGCTGGGCAGCACCGATTCTGTGCTGATGGTGCAGGTGCCCATGCACTACGATCATGCCAACCCGGTGGCGCACCTGCGCCAGCTGGTCTCCGAGCTGGGAATGCCACCGGACACCGTGTGCTTCATGACCGCCGCCGACCTGCACCGCGCCTTCTCAGCGGAGGAGGTGTGCCACAACGGGACCAGCGCCATCGCCCTGGTCACCGCTGGCATATCCAATTCCATCAACGCCGGGGAGAGTTCCCGGGAAGGGATGGTGCCGCACCGACAGGTAGGGACCATCAACATCGTTGTCATCACCGACAAGCCCCTGGAGGACTGCGGTCTGGCCAATGCCATCATGACCGTGACCGAGGCCAAGACCGCCGCCCTGCGGGACCACGGGGTCCCGGGGACCGGGACCACCAGCGACGCGGTGCTGGTGGTCTGCCCCCGGGACGGGGAGAGGTGCCCCTGGTCCGGCACGGGCTCCGATCACGGCATCTCGATGGCCATGGCCGTGAGGCGTGGGGTGGGGTCGTCCATATCCAAATGGAACGGGGGCAACGGGGACAGCAAGAACTTCCTGCGCTCACTGGCAATACGAGGGGTCACCCTCGACCATATGTGGGGGGCGGTGGAGGCCATGGGCTCCCTGGACCCGGCCTGGGACCGGGAGGATATGAGGCAGAGGTTCGAGGCCAAGCTGGTCTCCCTGGCCAAGGACATCAACGTCAACGCCCTCATCCAGGCGGCCATTGCCCTGGAGGAGAAGGGGCGCTACGGTCAGCTGTACGGCCTGGACGTGAAGGGGTTCGAGCAGGACCCCGTGCACCTGCTGGCCGACGAGCTGCTGGGCATCGCCCTGGCGGAGTACGTGGGCGGTACCAGATGCCTCTTCGAGTACGTCCGCTACGACAAGAGGAAGCCGGGGGTCCTTTCGGAGCTGGGCCCCTTCATGGACGATATCGTGGCCGCACTGATCGGGGCCACCATGTCCACCATATACTCGGAGCTGCTGGAGGGAGAGGGACGGCTCTCCTAGGCGCGCTCAGGGCGGCGCTGACCCTGTTCACCATCATCCCCGCCAGATGCGACGAGGAGGACCTTAAGGCCCTCTCGGACCACTTCCATCTCATACTGTTCGTGGGCCTCCTGTACGGACTGGTCTCCGGTGCCGTGATGTACGCCGTCTCGCAATGGACCTCGGTCCTGGTGGCCGCGGCCCTGACCTTCGCCGTGCTGCAGCTTCTCAGCCGCTTCCTGCACCTGGACGGGCTGAGCGACCTGGGCGACGGCATGGTCTGCGGAGGGGACGCGGAAAGGAGAATGAAGGCCGTGAAGGACTCCCAGACCGGTGCAGGGGGTGTCGGATACGTGCTCGTCTTCAGCCTGCTCACCTTCGCCGCCCTCGGCTCGCTGTGGGGGGCGGCTCTTTTCCTTTTACCGCTCGTCGCGGAGATCATGAACAAGAACGCCGTGGTCCTCTGCGCATACGGTGGGAAGGCTCGTGAAGGGCTGGGAAACATGTTCGTCTCCAATACCAAGGTGGGGCAGGCGGCCGCCTCGGCCTTGATCTCCCTGGCCCTCTCCCTCGTGCTGATGGCCGTCCTCGGTACGCTTCTCTTCGCCGAATGGTCCTGGGGGGGCTGGGGCCATATGTCCTTGGTCACCATCGCTGCCTGGACCGTGAGCATACTGGTGGGACTGGGGATGAGCCGCCTGGCGGAGAGGTACTTCGGGGCGGTGAACGGCGACGTGCTGGGAGCGACGAACGAGATATGTCGCCCGCTAACACTAATCGTCATGCTGCTGGTGGTGCTCCTGTGAGCGTGGCCGCGCTGATCACCGCCGGAGGGAAGGGCACCCGCATCCGGGAGCTGGGGGTGGAGAAGCCGATGGTACGCCTCTTGGGGCGACCGATGGTGGACATGGTCCTGGAGCAGATGGCGCGGGTGGAGGAGATTTCCGCCGTGTACGTCTCTGTGAGCGACAACGTGCCTCGCACCCGGGAGCACCTGGCATCGCTGGGCGTACGCATCCTGGAGACCTCCGGGGAGGAGTACTGCCACGATCTGATACAGGCAGCTGAGGCGATAGCAGAGGAGCACATCCTCATCTGCCCGGCCGACCTTCCCCTGTTGCGCGCCGAGCTGGCCGGGAAGATCGTCCGCGAGTACCTGAGAAGGGGGGAACCCTCCCTCACCGTGGGGATACCCCTGGAAAAGGCCCTGGAGTTCGAGGTGGACGTCAACTTCTATGAGAGGGTGGATGGAAGATCGATCATCCCCTGCGGGGTGAGCGTCGTGGACCGGGAGAGGATGCTCACCCGGGAGTTCCTTCCAGGAGGCTATTTCATAGCGGAGACCTTGGACCTGGTGCTCAACGTCAACACCATG